>JAAETM010000492.1 GCA_024228395.1 bacterium
AAGATGACCTGACTATGTAATCAACTAGACAACAGAGGCAGGACATTCTAAACCTCCTTTGGAATCTTGCGGGTGTCAATCCCGCCCGGAAAGGCTGGCCCCCATCCGGAAGCGAGTCTTGCGTGGGTCCGGGGTAATCCGGCCTGCGAAGCGCAGACAGCGAGTCTGCAGGCCGTGTGATAGAGCCTCGAAATGAGTTTCTTGTGGGAGCCGACACCGTGCAACGCGTGGAAGGCGACATCAGTACACCGTGAAGGGCGGGTGTACGATCCCACTGGGGTCCGAGAGCAGGGCATGCAGACAGAGGAATCCCCAGGAACTTGGGAGGCCCTGTCGTCTCCACGCGCATGAACCGGAAGGGACCGGTCGACCAAATCCCGCGAGATGGGCGTGCCCGCCGACCTCGCACTTGGCCCACGGGCACAGCGCAGTGGTACCGCCAAGCGAAGGAAACGAAGCGCGGCGGGACGGGCGGCAGGGAGTCGGAGTGCGCCATGGTAGTGAAGAAGGCGGGGAACCGATTCCACGGGACCCGTTGGAGCGAAGGGCGCACC
>JAAETM010000493.1 GCA_024228395.1 bacterium
CAGAAACGTAAACAACCCGACCGCCCACCAACCCTGCCGCCAGCCCACTGGTCGATGGCAGATATGGCCGTCGACACCACTAGCAGAAGAGACCAACTATGTCATCCATCACCAGAGCCCTGATCAGCGTATCCGACAAATCCCGCATTGTGGATTTTGCCCGCCCCCTGAGCGAACGCAATGTAGAGATACTCTCAACCGGTGGCACCGCCCGCCTGTTAACGGACAACGACATTCCGGTAATCGAGGTTTCCGAACATACCGGCTTCCCCGAGATGATGGATGGCCGGGTTAAGACCCTGCACCCCAAGATCCATGGTGGCATCCTGGGTCGTCGCGGCACCGATGACGGGGTGATGCGCGAAAATGAGATCGACCCCATCGACATGGTGGTGGTCAACCTCTACCCATTTGAACAGACCGTGGCCAACCCCGAGTGCGACCTGCCCACCGCCTTCGAGAATATCGATATCGGTGGACCGACCATGCTGCGGGCCGCAGCCAAGAACCACAAAGATGTAACCGTGGTGGTGGACGCTAGCGACTACGCCCGGGTACTGGAGGAGATGGACAGTAACAGTGGCGCCGTCACCACCAGCACCAGGTTCGACCTGGCGGTAAAGACCTTCGAACACACCTCCGGCTATGATGGTGCCATTGCCAACTATCTGGGGACCCGACTGGAGGAGGAGCCATCCGATTTCCCACGCACCATCAACCTGCAGTACCAGCGGGTTCAGACCATGCGCTATGGTGAAAACCCACACCAGAAGGCCGCCTTCTTTGTGGAGAGCGAGCAACCGGAGGCCTGTATCTCCACCGCCCGCCAGATCCAGGGCAAGGAGCTCTCCTATAACAACATCGGCGATACCGACGCCGCCCTGGAGTGTGTAAAACAGTACGCCGAAGGCCCGACCTGCGTCATTGTCAAACACGCCAATCCCTGCGGCGTCGCCATAGGCTCCAGCCTGCTGGAGTCCTACGACCGCGCCTACAGCACCGACCCGGAATCTGCCTTTGGCGGCATCATCGCCTTCAACCAGGAGTTGGATGC
>JAAETM010000494.1 GCA_024228395.1 bacterium
GCCAATTCGGCACTGAATCACGGGCTCCGCGCCGACCGCAGGCTTTGTCCTGATACCACAGCAGCCTCTGCGCTCCGAACCTGGCCCGCATTGACCCTCTATCGAACAGCATCTAGCTAGGCCGAGGATGGAATGATGCTGGCGGCGGACGGTGCGATGTAGATCGGCGAGCTGTTGGTTCATATTGTTCATGGCGCAGTTTCGGAGGAAGGGTGGGAAATGGGGGCGAGCTTGGTGTCGATTGTAGGGGGTCGGGGGAGTTGGTGCACAAATCGATCTCAGTTGAGCTCCCAGGCCCCAGTATTTCAGGCTACAGCGACATTGCGCGAGGCCGATGCGCGGGCCGGTGCAGGATGTGTCATGGGGTTATTGCATGGCGCGGGCACGTAGCAGGGCTTCCGCGATGGGTAGGTCCTAGGGGCGGACCATCAGGATGGCCCCCCCGACCGTTTTGGCCTGGGCGAAGGCTTGCAGCGTGTGCTTGAGCAGGGGCTCCCGGCACCTATAAGAAGAATCCGTGGAACGTACGCGGCTCCGTATCTCGGGTATCAGATGGGGTGGTCGCTCCACCAGGCGGATGACAGCAAGAACTCGATTTGCTCCTCGGCATCTTCTGAATCATCGGCTTCCGGGTCATACATCGGGAGTTCTAGGGCTGCAGCAAACGCCTGATCGAATTCAGCAAAGAAACCCTGCAATTCCTCCGAGCCCTCCCACGGGTAGACGCCGAAGCAGCAGAGGCGTTCATCCCGGGTCATCGCTAGCACTTGCCGGGCCAACACCACACCGCGTGCATCTCTGCAATAGGCCACATGTTTGTTGCCGTCCATCATGATCGCTGCGGCGGAGTGTGCGAAGCCCCCGCCCAATCCATAACAGGTTCCCACGTAGGTGCCCAAGCGCAGGACCTCGAGCGGGTCCGTTTCCAATGAAATGGTCAACCATCCCTTCTTGGCACTTTGGCGGGATATCTCAAAGTCTTGGCACCAGACAGAATTGCGAATTTTGGGGTGTCTTTGCAGCCAGTCCCGGTTGAGCGCATGGTTTTGGATGAAGTCCCGGTCACCGGCGAAGTGGTGCTTGAGGACCTTGCGTAGCATGCGACGATTGTCCTGCGCAGCGAAGATCATGCGCAGGGCGTGGTTTTCCCTTGTCGAAATATCGGACGTGGTTGCGCCGACCCTCTCCGCCAAAATCTGGGGCACCTTGTGCGCCAGGCTTGCCAACAGGACATCGGACCAGGCCGCCCGAATTGCGGAGCCCACCCGTTCCACCTGGGCTTCGGTCAACGGGAGCGTGCCCTCCAGGTGCTGGCGAACATTCCGACTTATCAGTGCCTGGGCCTTTGGGGGCCCTTGCTCCTGTAGCAGACGAACCAAGTCTTCCGTTGAGAGTGATTCGGGATCCGTATGGAACAGGGTGTCTTTCGCAAGCTCCCGAACCGTGCGCGCGGCATCGCCCTTGCGCAAACTGCCAAGCAATCGAGCGGTGGAGGCCAACGCGCCGGTTCCAGCCCTCAAGCCCGACACGACAAGGTCAGGAATTGCAGATACCAAGACCGCGAGCCCATCCCCGGCCAAGCGATCATCGTTGTCTCGCCGGCTCGCTTTCTCCAGATGCCGGAAGGCCGAATCGGGGGCTTCCAATGCCTGCGGTAGAACCGAAATCGGGAGGTGCCCCAACCTGCACAGGGTGAAGGCTCCCGCAACCCTACCGGAGAATTCTGGCCCACACAGGCGAAAGGCCCACTGGACCATGGGCCGCATGCGATCCTCCAATTCCCTGGGCGAGTCCCATTCCCAAATGAGCTCGTACAGGTAGTTCATCATCTTGAAGCGACGCCGGGAGTCGACCCGCAAAACCAGCTCAGCCCATTCCGCAGCTTGCCCTTCCATCCAACCCCACTTGTCCTGCCGCGTTTCCCAATCGCAATCAAAACACAATAAGGACGTGAACAATCGCAGGTACTCATACCCAAGATGGGACCCCATGGATTCGAGGGGTGCTTGGGCAAGCAACTCGGCGAATCCCTCGAAGTCCCCGCATCCCTCGAGAAGATACAGGCAGTAACCCGTGCTCTCCCACTCCTCCTCCTTCCGCTCCAACTGGGCCATGGTCTCGCGAACAACCTTTGCCGCTCCCTCCACCGGTTCCACATCCGCCAGGGAGCCACTCGGATAGAGTTCGTTCAAGAGTTCCACTTGCGCCAGTACCTCCCACGCCGTGGCCTCGCCCTCCCATTCGGCCAACATATGGTGCGCGCGGTTGCGAAAGTTCTGGTCGGTGCAGAGCTCATCGAGCTTGAGCACCAGCGCGGACAAATCGCCCTCGGGATCAGGTTCGACTTCTAGCTCCAGGAGCAACTCGACGAATGCGATGCGCCTCTCTGGGGGCAAGTTGACCGTGGCCTCCACCCAGCGCAGACGCTGGAAGTGCCCAGGCCCATGGAAGATCAAGGCCACCAGGCGCCCTAGCGCCGAATCATCGGCGAGCCCCAGGTTCCAATAGAGCGGGATCATGCGCGCGATCCGCTCCCAGGGAAACTCCTCCGCCATCCACATGAAATGCCGATGGAAGTCCTCGGGCATTTGGGCGGCGGCAGCCTTGTTCTCCCCAGTCCAGCCCCCCTCCGCACCTCCATTGGGCTGGCCATGCACCGACAGTGCGTCCAGAACCCCCATTTCGTGGGCACCACCATCCAAATAGGGCAACACGTCAAACGGCTTGTGGGTTGGCTGCTTCGGTAGCTGGGCCTTCGTCCCCTTGTAGCCGCGCGTATGGCGGGCCGTTCGCATCGGATCCTTGGGGGTCGGCTTCAATTGTGGCCAGGCCAGGCCCCTGGGAAAGCTCTCCCGATCCGCGACCGTGAACCTGAGCAACTCGATCAGATCGGCC
>JAAETM010000495.1 GCA_024228395.1 bacterium
ACAACCCATAGCCAAAAGCCAGGGTGGCATGATCAAATTTGGACCACTGATCAAAGGCAGCAAGCCGCCCACCGACCTCGCCCGGGAAACCACTGTTGGTAGAGGTTCCAAAACCCAGTCCCAGGAAGCTCTCCCACAGATCCACCGGCGGAATACCCAGGGCAATCTTGCTGATCCCAACATTACTCGACTTCCGAATCACCGTGGCGATGTCGATCACTCCGTAGTTGCGGATATCCTTGATCAGATTCTTACCCACCTTGAAGCGACCTGGTGCGGTGTTGATCTTGGTCCCGGGTTGAATCAACCCTTTGTCCAGGGCGCTGGCCACCACAAACGGCTTAATGGTGGAGCCGGGCTCAAACAGATCGGTCATGGCCCGATTGCGTATGCGGCCACCGCCACGTTTGGAACCGTTGGGGTTGAACGCCGGCTGATTCACCATAGCCAGCACCTCACCGGTCTTAACATCCAGTACCACCACAGACCCGGAACGGGCCTTGTGTTTGTTAACTGCGATCTTCAATGCACGATAGGCCATAAGCTGCACTCGCCAATCCAGGCTCAGGGTTAGCTCTTGGCCCGGTCTGGGTGATTGAATATTCTCCACATCCGCCACTACCCGGGCGCGACCATCACGGATCACCCGCTTGCTGCCCGAGGTCCCGCTCAGCCAGTCGTTGAAGGCCAGCTCCACCCCCTCCTGGCC
>JAAETM010000496.1 GCA_024228395.1 bacterium
GGACCCGGGACACGCCCCAGCTTTCGAATTTTTCGAATTTGGTCAGCGTCACCTTTTGCAATTAGGACTGAATGATATGGGGGGGGCGCGTACGCCGCCTCCCCCCTCCAACCCCGGAGCCCCCCATGCAACTGTACCTGTACGAAGAAGTGATGCTGCTCGCCCTGCGCAACGACAAGGGCACCATCACCACCAGTTTTGTCGAACAAGCGGTCGCCGGTGCAGTGATCGCTGAGCTATTGCTCACGGAGCACATCAAGGTCTCCAAGGACAAAAAACCGATGGTGGACGTGATCGGCCGCAAGCCCCTGGGGGATCCGATCATCGACGAAGCACTCAAGATGCTTTGCGAAGCCAAACGCCGGGCCCCCATCGCCACCTGGCTCTCGCGCCTGGCTCGCATGAAAAGGCTCAAACACCGTGTGGCGGAACGACTTTGCGCCCGGGGCATTTTGAAGGCCACGGAAGACAAGGTTCTGCTGATTATCACGCGCAAGATTTATCCCGAGATCGACCCCCGGCCCGAACAGGAGATCATCCAGAGGTTGAGCACTGCCATATTTGGGCCGAACGAGGACCTGGGCGCCCGCACCACGGTGCTGGTCTCCCTCGCCAATGGAACCGACCTGCTCGCGGCCAACTTTGATCGCAAGAAGGTCAAGGCCGCAAAAACACGCATCGAAGCCATCGTTCAGGGCGATGCCATCGGCAAGGCCACCAAGGAACTCATCCAATCCATTCAGGCCGCCATTATGATCTGCACGATCATGCCGGTGATCATCTCCAGCTAACCCCGGTTGGCGACCGGGGTGATCCGGGCCCAGCACTCTCAGCGACTCCGCTGGCCAACGGTCGTCCTGCTGGCTAAACTTGCCCCCATGCGCATCGCCCTGGTTCACATGCGGCACGCCCACAGCGGCGGCACCGAACGGTACCTGAATTTGGTGTCTTCCCACTTGGCGAGTGTTGGACACCAGGTCACGATCGTGTGCCGTAGCCACGAGGAACCCACCCACGAGGCGATCACCTTCCAGGTCCTGCACCCGCTTGCGTTCACTGGCGCGGGGCGCATGCTGAGTTTTGCCAAGGCTGTTGAATCCCACCTAAAGTCGACCGACTACGACTTGGTTTTTGGCCTGGGAAAAACCTGGTCCCACGATCTGATCCGCATGGGCGGGGGCTGCCACGCAACCTACTTGGAACTAGCCCACAACGCCACGCTCACCCCTTTAGAGCGCCTATTCAGAAAGGGCGCACTCAAGCACAAATTGGCCTTGGAAATCGAACAGCGCGCCTTGGCAGCTCACCGCTCGCGCATGGGCGGCGGGCGCCCCTTGATCATCACCAACTCCGAATTGGTCAAGCGCGATGTGATGGAACGCCACGGCGTGGATGCGGAAGGCATCCGCGTGGTCTACAACGGCACGGACACCGAGCGTTTCCATGCACGTCATCGCTCGGGCAAAGGCGCGGAATTGCGCGCGTCCTTGGGCTGGGACGCGGGCCACCAGGTGTTGCTCTTCCTGGGCACCGGTTACGGGCGTAAGGGCTTGGACCTGGTGCTCGAAGCCGCCGCCCAGCTCGCGCCCAAGAACAAAGCCCTGCGCCTGATGGTCGTGGGTTACGACTCCTCCGCGGCAACCTTCGAAGCCCGCGCCGAGCAACTTGGCATCAAGGATCGCTGCACCTTCCTGGGAGGCCGCCGCGACGCCGAAGTCTGCTTTGGTGCCGCCGACGTCTACGCTTTGCCCACGCGCTACGACCCCTTCGCCAACTCGACCATCGAGGCCATGGCCGCCGGCCTGCCCACCATCACGACGCACACCAACGGTGGCTCGGAGCTCATCCAGGAGGGCATTTCAGGGAGCGTGCTCTCCCAGCAACCCGACCCGGAGGAACTGGCCGAACGGGTCAACTTCTGGTTTCAAAACCGCGCTTCCGGAAGCCTAGCCGCCCGCCAAGTCGCCGAGCAACACGACGCCAAATCCATGGTGCAAAGGACCCAGGCAATCCTGGAGTCCCTGGATGGCGGTTAGGCAATGGAACCCGAGCGGGCCGCATCTTCGACTCGAGGCTTGCCGGTCACCGAACCGAGGGACCGGCACCTGAAATCTAAATCAGTGCTGCAAACCACCTGGCCGAAACGGCTGGGTTTCAGCCCGTAGGACCTGCTTGCGGTTGGTTTGAGTCGTTAGCAGGTACCAGCCGTGGTGCATTGGAAGCAAGTCGAGGTCCTGTCCCGAGCCCAAACCAGGGACCTCTTCCAGCGGTGATCGACCCCCAAGCCTCCCGGGACCCCCGCCCCTTGCCAGCATTGCCCCCGCCGGCAGCTCCAGGTTCGGGGCAAGAAGGGGGTGAACCCCAGGCCCCTGCCCATGGGGGCTGGTTCGTTCGGAAGCTCCCCCCTCCTATCCCCCTTCCGGGCCGGGGACGGCACCGGTTTCTGGCTGTGCGAAAAAACGCGGGCATTGGTTCCTGGCCAATACTCCCGCTAGACTGGCCGCCATGCTAGCAAGCCCCTGGTCAAACCCCGCCACCACCGATGCTGTATTCCGCCTCTTGCAGCAGGAACTGCCCAAGGCCCCGGGTGCCGGTGCCCTGGATATCGACTGGGCACAGCTCAAGATTGCCGACGTGGGCACTGGACGGGGACATTTTTCCCACCGCCTGGGCGCGATGATGGACGACGAGGCCGGTTTGACTCCGGCCGATCACATCTTCGCCTGCGACCTGATTCCCGATTCGTTCGAATACGATGGCATCGTTTGCCACAAGACCGAAGCCGACGGACGTTTGCCCTTCGACGACAATACGTTTGATGCGGTCATCAGCGTGGAGGTCATCGAACACGTGGAGGACCAGTTCGCTTTCATCCGCGAGCTGGTGCGCATCGCCAAGCCCGGCGCACTGGTAGTCCTCACGACACCCAACACACACCATGTGGGTTCGCGCGTACGCACTTTGACCTGGGGATTCGCGCACCTGTACGATCCGCTACCCCTCAAGGTTCACGATCCTCGTTTGTGCGGTGGGCATATCCACCCCATCGCTCCCTATTTTTTGGCGTACACCGCGCTGCGCTCGGGCCTTGAAAAAATCACATTCCACGGGGATCGGCGCAAGACTTCGGCATCGTTGTGGGCCCTGATTCTCTCACCGTTGCTGCTATTGGGCCGGGCAGCCGCCGCGCGTCGCATTTGGCGCAAGTCCCCCGAGGTCGCCCGGGAAAACGATGCCTGGATGAAAGCTTGCAATGGCTGGACCATGCTCACATCGCGCACGGTGGTCCTAGCTGGGCGCAAGCCGGAGTAACTCGCACATGGACACGATCAAGTCGACGAAACGGGGGCCGCTCGGCAGGTACCTCGAACAACCCGGCCGTAGGTGTTTCCTCGGCGCCACCGTGCGCTTCTGGATTTGGAACGTGGTGGCCGCGGCCATCTTGCACTACCCCTACACGGACAATGTCAATACGAGCGGTTCACTGAAGGCCTGGTCCTTCCTGCACCTGGCCCTGGTCTCCAATGCGTTTGGTTTGACCCTGATCCCGGCCCTCTTTTCGACCCTGCTGGCCCTGGTTTGGCCGCGCAATGCAAGAAAGTCGATAAGCGCACTCTTCACGGCGCTATGGGGTTTGATGCTGGTGGCCCTCGTGGTGGACACGGAGATCTGGGGCGCCTTCCGTTATCACTTCAACGGCATGGTTTGGGCCACCATCAAGAACCCTGCCGCCGGCGATGCCATACATTTCAGTACGAGCGACAAGCTCACCATGGGGTTGGAGATCGTCGTCATCCTGGCAGCCGAGTGGTTCCTATTCCGCTTCCTTTTGAAGCGAGCCCCAAGCGGATTCCGCCCACCCTCCAAGCGCATTCTGCTCCTGATCCTGCTGCCGATCTTCCTGCTGGAAAAGGGCATCTACGCCCACGCCGACCTGTATCGCGATCGCCGTGTGACCGCCCTGGCCCGGGTCTATCCACTCTACCAACGCCTGACCATCAAGCGCATGATGCGCAAACGCTTCGGCTTCGTGCTCGAGGACCGACCCAAGGTGGACCTGAGTGGCGGCGGCATTCTGCTGGACTATCCCCTTGGCAGGCCGGTGTTTAGGGAGACCAAGAACCCGCGCCCCAACATCGTGGTCATCACCATCGACTCCGTGCGCGAGGATGTGCTAACGCCGGAGGTCATGCCGCACCTACAGGCCTACGTGGACGACCCGGCCAACAAAACACGCCTCTTCAAGGACCACTACAGCGGCGGCAACGCCACACGCTTTGGCCTCTTTTCCATGATCTATGGGCTTCACGGCTCCTACTGGATTCCCATTTACACCGAGAACACTTCACCGGTTCTAGTCGACAGCCTGATGAGCTTGGATTACGAAATGCAGGTGCTCTCCACCGCGTCCATGGACTATCCAGAGCTGCGCTCCACCGCCTGGGTGCATATGGAAGAAAAGGTGAACGACGACCTGGAAGGCAACTCCCCCGGCGAACGTGACGCGTCGATGGCGATCGCCTTCGAGGACTGGCTGACCCAGTTGGAAGCCGAGGGCAAGGACGACAAGCCCATGTTTGCCTTTGCATTCCTAGACTCCCCGCATCAGACCTATTCCTTCCCCCCGCCGCCGGAAGGAGCCCCGCTCTTCGAGCCCTACATGGAGACGGTCAACTACCGCGACATCGTCAAGAACGCGACCGATGAGGACAAGGAGCTCATCAGGAACCGCTACAAGAACTCGGTGCTGCACGCAGACCGGGTGGTGCATGACATGGTCGAAAGCCTGCGCGCCCACGGCGAATGGGAGAACACGATCCTGGTGATCACGGCCGACCATGGTGAAGAATTCTGGGAGCACGGTTTCTGGGGCCACACGTCCAACTTCACCAAGGAACAATCCCAGGTGCCCTTCGTCATGTCCGGCCCTGGCATCACCCCCGGCATCGAAACCAGGGCCACGAGCCATGTGGACCTGGCAGCCACCCTGCTTGAACTCATCGGCGCAGACCCCGCAAACCGCGCAGACTGGACCGTGGGCCTCAACCTGCTCGACCTGCCTGCCGATCAAGCCAGCGTCAACGACCATCAAAAACCAGAGCACTACCGTCGCCGTACCATCTCCAGCTGGGACGTGCTCGGCATCGACACTCCCGGTGGCATTCTACTGGTCCCCACCGAAACCCACGGAGGCCTTGTGGAGCCGTGGACCCACAACTGGCAGCCGATGATGGACGACTCACTCATCACCGACGAGGCAAAGGCCATTTCGGATACGGCGCTGGAGTGCCGACGGTTCCTGCGCTAGGAACTTGGCGCTTTGGGAGTGAGCGCAGGGCCCCTGCCGGCATGCAATGGTTGGCCGCCACCCGCTGCGGGGAATCCGGTCCTTAACGCTGCGAGCTACACGCCTCGCATCCGTGCCGTCGCGTCCTTCCAATCGCGCTCCTTCTCGAATTCCACGAAGAGGTGGGATGACAGCAACACTCGCAGGCTAGTTCCCAATTTGAACAGCTCGTCATAGATCGCGTGACGTTCGACATCATCCGGGTACTTGCGCTTCATGCGGCGGCGAATCCTCATGTTGGCCAGATAAATCAGGGGATAGGCAAAGGGCAGCATCAGCAAGGAAGCGTTGCGGGGCCTGGTCGGATGCACTTTGACCACCTTAAAGCCAGCTGCAACGGCCAGGACGCGCAGCTTTTGAATCCCGATGAGGAAGACGTGGCCGAAGTAGACCTCCCCAAGGTCATGAAGCTCGCCGAGCGGGGCTTTGACCGTGTCCGCTTCGTTCGGCGGAACGCGCAAGCTCCAGCGTTCACTCTCGGTGAGAGCGTAGGACAAGCGCGAGACCAAACTGGAGTAATTCGGTGTGGTGACAAACAGGGCCCCACCCTTTTTCATAACTCGGCTGAACTCACAGAGTGACCTGAACTGGTCGGTGAAATGCTCAATGCCTTCCTGACAAAACGCATCGTCGCAACTCTCATCAGGGAGCGGAATTCCTTCGAGGATATCGGCTTGCTCGCACGTCATTCCCTCCACCGCAAAGTACTCGGGAAAAATATCGAAGGGCAGGGCTTCGCCTCCGACCTTGGCGATGTTGTAGGAAGTGAGCCCCTCCCCCGCGGGTAGATCGAGAACCTTGCGCCCCTTGAAGCGGGCCCCCTCGCGCTCAAAGAAGCGTGCCACATGGTACTTGATGCTCGAAGGCTTGGTTTCATAGTAACTCAAGCTGTCAGGAACCGAGAAGGGCTGCTTTGTGGAGGTGGTAGTCATTGGGCAAGATTGAACCCAATGCCCCCTGGTATCAAAAGGAAAAAATGGTTCCAAGCGGGGTAGGGAAGCTCAAGAGCCCACATGCGCCGCTCCCCCCCGACCTGGAACCCGAGCGGGCCATTGCCACCTCGGGGCGATTTGCAACTTTCCTTTCCACGACTGTTCGGTTGATTTCGCCCACTTGAAGCTATATATCTGAAGTCTGCGGCCCCTACGCAATCCCTCGAGCACCCGCAGAACGAAAAGTCAACCCAACCGCTTGGCTCTCAAAATGCGCATCCTTCTCTTTGCACAGGCCTTCTACCCGATTGTGGGTGGCGCTGAACGATTCCTTGATCGCCTTGCAAGGGAACTCACAAAACGGGGGCACGATGTTTGCGTACTCGCTGCACGGGTGCGAGGAGTGGACAATCACTTCGATGCGCCCTACCAGGTGATGCGTTATCGAAAGCCGCTCTCCAAGCGCAGATTTCCAAAGCAAATCGTGCTGTCCCTGCTGTGGGCACACCATCGATTTCGCCCCGACATCATTCACGCGCACGGCGCCTACCCCCACGGATGCAGCGCGGCGACCTACTCGCGATGGACTCGCACCCCCATGGTGGTTCGACCGATCGGCGGGGACGTGCTCCCCAATGAAAAGGTACAGAACGATCCGCTTCTAAAGCGTCGGGTTCAGCATTGCCTGCAGGGCGCCAAGGGTGTTGTTGCCCAGAGCATGGAGTTTGAAGCTCTGGTCGGTAAGCTCGGGGTAGCGCCGGAACGGGTCTCTCGCATCCCAAACGGAATCGATCTGGGTCTGTACTCATCCACGCAAAGTGCAAACCCTGCTGCGACGATCGCAGCCATGGGGATCTTCTTCAAAAAGAAGGGCTTTGACATTTTGATTGAAGCCTTCCAGAAGGTGATAGAAACCCACCCCACTGCACGCCTCGTCATTGCGGGAGCGGGCGTGGAAGAACAGAACCTGCGTGCGCAAATCTCGGCCGCGGGATTGGGGGACTCCGTTGAGCTGCCGGGACTGCTCGAAGAAGAAGGCAAGCGCGACCTCTTCGCCCGCTCCGCGCTCTTCGTTTCATCCGCACGCCGAGAGCCCTTTTCCAATGCGAATCTCGAGGCCCTGGGCGCCGGACTCCCGCTGGTTGCCACCGAAGTTGGAGGAAACTGCGAGATCGTAGAATCCGGTCTGAACGGCTTCCTAGTCCCCCCCGAGGATGCATGCTCCATGGCCAATGCCATCGTACGGCTCCTGGACGACTTCGATTTGCGCGAACAAATGGGCAAGGCATCCCAAGAGCTGGCTAGCAAGTACTGCTGGAACAAAATTGCGGGTCAGTACGAGGCCTTCTACCAAAAACAATTGGAAGGAGAATTCTAGAAGATGTGCGGCATAACTGGTCAGATCGCCCTTGGACAAGGTTCGGCACCTTGCCGCGAGAGCGTGGAACGCATGACGCAACGCATTGTGCATCGTGGCCCCGACGATTCGGGCATCCACATCGAGGAGAGGATTGCTTTTGGTTTTCGACGCCTTTCGATTATCGACATCGCCCACGGGCACCAACCCATGTCGAGTGTGGATGGCAAAATCACCGTCGCCTTCAACGGTGAAATTTACAACCACGCCGAGCTCCGCGCGCAGCTCGAAGCGCTCGGGCACACATTCCAAACGCGCTGCGACACGGAAGTGTTGGTGCATGGTTATCGGCAATGGGGTTCTGACCTGCCCACGCACCTCTCCGGCATGTTTGCCTTTGCCTGCTGGAACAAGGACACCAACACGACCCTGTTGGCCCGTGACCGGATGGGAAAAAAGCCCCTCTTCACAATGCAGCACAACGGCCTCTTCCACTTTGCCTCCGAGCTGAAGTGTTTGCTGGCCATCACCAACTGGGATCGTTCGCTGGATCCCGAAGCCATCGACATTTTCCTGGCGCAGCAGTTCATTCCCGCGCCTTTCACGATCTACAAGGCCGTCAAGAAGCTCCTCCCCGGCCATCTGATCGAGATACGAGGGTCCGACGTTTCCACACGCCCCTATTGGGAACCCAGCTTCGCACCCAAACCAACCGCAGATGTCGAGGAGTTGTCTGACGAACTTCGATCGCTCTGCCGCTCTGCCGTGCGCAGGCGATTGGAGAGTGAAGTTCCCCTGGGAGCCTTTCTCTCGGGGGGAGTGGACTCATCGATTGTCGTGGGACTCATGGCTGAATTCTCTTCGGACCCGGTGCAAACCTTTACGATCGGTTTCGATGAGAAGGAATATGACGAGCGCCCCTTTGCGCGCCTCGTATCCGAGCACTTCGGCACGCAGCACTCCGAATTCATCGTGCGCCCTTCATTGAAGGAGGACCTCAGCCAGATCCTCGGCCAGTACGATGAGCCCTACGGGGACAAGTCGGCAGTTCCCACCTATTACGTATCTCGCGAAGCCTCCAAAGAGGTCACCGTCGTGCTTACCGGCGATGGCGCGGATGACATCTTCGCTGGTTATGGACGCTACACCACAACTCGCCTGGCGAAATTTGCGAGCTCACTGCCCGCCAAATCCCGGCGTGTCTTCGAAGGTTGGCTGCTCGCCAGCATGGCCAACCTACGGCCCATCGGCGTGGCTCGAAATCGATTGAATCGCTTTTCTCGCCGCCACCTGTTTCCACTGGGGCGCTCCATCTTAACCCCTGGCTTCTTCGAAACTTCTGCTCGAGCCCGACTCTATCGACCGGAGTTCGCCGAATCCTTGGGGGATCGGGGCATGCAAGCCCTGGCAAAGGAGCTGCATGCCCAAACCCTCGAACTCCCCCAGTTGCTGGACCGAATGCTTTCGGTGGACATGTACCAGTATCTCAACGGAGATCTGCTTCCCAAGGTAGACATATCGAGCATGGCTCACTCCCTTGAAGCACGCTCACCGTTCCTCGACAAGGATGTGGTCGACTTCGCCCACCACCTGCCCGATCACCTGCGTGTCTCCGGGGACACCACGAAGTTCCTCCTGAAGCACGCCTTCTCCGACCTGCTTCCGAAGGAGATCACACACCGGCGCAAGAAGGGGTTCTCTGTCCCCGTGGACCGCTGGCTCGCTGGCGAACTCGCGCCGATGATGCGCGAGGTACTGGTGGAGGACCCCAAGTACGTGCAAACCTTCGCCCGTCCTGAAGAAATCCGACGACTTGTCGATCAGCATATCTCAGGGAAACGGCGGCACGGTGGACGGCTTTGGCTTCTGCTCTGCTTCGAACTGTGGTACCGGCAAGCACTGGCATAGGAAACGCCAGGTGCCTTGTGAGGGCCCGACTGGAAATCCCCGTTGGCCAGCGGCCTGCTAGCCCTTCTTGGCCACCAGGACCAGGGTCCGATTCGGTGCATTGGGAATTCCGCGCACAAGCTTGCGTCCAATGGACGAGCGCAGGAAGCCGGGTCCCATGAATGTCCAACGTTTGATTCGACTGAACCGAACAGGAGCGATTGAGATCACCTGCAAGCCGAGCCTCTTTGCCAGCTCAGCAAAATCCTCTTCGCAGAAAGTCTGCTGGTGCCCCCAACGATGAAAGGACAGCTCACATCCGGGGCACGTGACCAAACTGCTCTCGAGGTCCTCACGAAAGGGAGTTGTGAGGACGAGGTGCCCACCCGTGGACAACACTCGGACAAGTTCGCCCAAAATGGTCTGGGTCATCTCAGGAGAAACATGCTCGATGACCTCCGAGCAATAGACGGTATCGAATTCACCATCCTTGAATCGAAGCTCGGTGAGATCCCCCTCCTCGATATCGTCACTCTTAGGCGCCAAATCAACGCCGAGCACAGTCGCGCCGGCCGCCCGAATGGATCTTACGAGTGACCCATCTCCCGCCCCCGCGTCGAGCACGTTGCGACCAAGCACATCGGCGGTCCAGGAGACCAAAAACCTCGCTGTCTTGGTGCCATGATACGTGGCTCGATTTCCCTTCCAAAAGACGCGATTGTCTGCTTTGTCGAAACGGTGCGTGGACATGGGGGGATCCTACCAGGGAAATCAATCGGGGCAAATTCAAATCGGGGGAAGCCCCCCAGGGAAACGGGGTCCTGCGGGGCAAGGGCCACGGCCCGCTGCACGACAACCCAGCCATGGGAGGCGGCATCGTCAATTTCCTGCGCCCATGCGCCCCAACCCTCATCCCCTCCTGAAATTGCGCTATGCTACGCTCCATGACTGCCCAAGCCCAGCGGCCCAAGATCTCAGCCTGCATCATCTCCATGAACGAAGCGGATCGCATCGAAGAGTGCATCGCTTCCCTGGATTTCTGCGACGAAGTGCTCGTGGTGGATTCACGCTCGATCGATGATACGCGCGAGCTGGCCGAAGCGGCTGGAGCGCGGGTCATCGCTCGCGATTGGCCCGGGCATGTGAAGCAGAAGGAGTTCACCATTCGGGCCGCGGAGAACGATTGGGTCCTGTGCGTGGATTCCGACGAACGCATTTCACCAGCGCTCAGAGAACAGATCATCGCCTTGCGAGACGCGGGGTTCCCCGGCAAAGACGGCTGGAGCATGCCACGGCTTTGCAGTTATCTAGGTGGTTGGATCCGCCACGGCAACTGGTACCCCGATCGGCAGCTTCGCTTGTTCAATCGGGAGCGCGCCCATTGGGGCGGACATGACCCGCATGACCGGGTGCAGATGGAAGGACCCCGCGGCGAATTGGCCGGGGACCTGATTCATCATCCGTACCGGGCGTTTTCGGATCACCTGGGCACGATGGACAAGTACACGACGATCATGGCACAAGGGCTGTACGACCGGGGCAAGAGGTCCTCCCTGGCGAAGATCGTGTTTCATCCGACATGGAAGTTCCTGCGCTTTTACTTCCTGAAGCGCGCCTTCCTGAATGGTTGGAGAGGTTTGGTCTTGGCCTACTTGGCGGCCCACTACACGCGTTTGAAGTACACGAAACTGTACGTGTTGGAACACGAAACGCCACGCCCGAAGTAGGTGGGAAGGTGCCCGCTCCCCCACCCATCCACCGCCTCTGGATACCGAGTCGCCGCACCCAAAACGGGACGTACATACTTTTTGCAGAAAGATCCCTTGCGGTTTTGGCCGATTGGGTGGAGACTTGCCCTCGTACCTGCTAAGCACCTTCAAGAATACCGTTCCGATGATTCAAAGACTCAATACCACCAAAGCCGGCTATACGCCGCTGGGAGCTGTAGCGCTCCTTTGAGCGAGTCTTCTTGAACGCCAAGCTGAATTAAGCTGTTCGATCCTCCATCGAACCTGAAGACCCGCTTCCCAACCGAGCGGGTTTTTTCGTGTCCCTACCCATGGACTTGCCCGCTTCCACCCGACGCCTGGGGTGGAAAAACCGTCTAGATAGGCTCCTGCACCCGAAATACGCCACTTTGGCGCTTCACGTTTTGACCGAACACAACACACAACAAGGCTCATCGCCGCCGCAAGTCAGCCTGTGGAAGCTCACCCAGGGCTTCCGCACGCGCTATGCATCGGCCATCGCCTGCATGGCCCTGGGCATCACCCTGGTCTTCCTGATCCCGCAGATCACGAAGCAGATCATCGATGGTTTTATCGAAGGCGCCGACGGCTCCTACTCCTTCACCCCCCCCGCGTGGCTGTCGGACCTGGCAGCAACCCTGGACCTGTCAGAAGGCCTGGTCAGCACCCTAATCCTGGCCGGAAGCCTCACCCTGGGCCTCACCGCCCTCGCCGGAACCTTCCAATACCTGCGTGGCCGCCTGGCCGCGCAAGCCAGCGAGGGCATCATGTTGGGCCTACGCCGCACGGTGTATGCACGCCTAATGAAGCTGCCCGCCAGCTTCTACGACAAGGCCGATACCGGCGATTTGGTCCAGCGTTGCACCTCCGACGTGGAGACCGTGCGCCTGTTCCTGTCCGCCCAGGTGGTCGAATTGGGCCGTTCTGCCCTTCTGGTGGCCTGCGCCACGCCCCTGCTCTTCACCCTGGACGTCAGCCTGGCTTGGATCACCCTGAGCATGCTGCCAGCCATCGTGATCTACTCCCTGCTATTCTTCAAACGCATCACGAGCATCTTCAAGGATGTGGATGAGGCGGAAGGACGCATGACCACCGCCATCCAGGAGAACCTGACCGGCATCCGCGTCGTGCGCTCCTTTGGTCGCCAGGACTTCGAAACCGAAAAGTTCGGCAAGGCCAACACGGAGCACAAGGAAAAGACCCTCAAGCTGATGAACATCCTGGCGGTGTTCTGGTCGGTGTCCGACCTGCTCTGTTTGGCGCAGGCGGGTTTGGTGCTCTTCTTCGGAGGTTACTGGGCGCTCACGGGACGCATCTCCCTGGGCACCATGGTGGCCTTCACGCAATACGCATCCCTGATCATTTGGCCCGTGCGCCAGATGGGTCGCACCTTGATCGATGCCGGCAAGGCCCGCGTGGCGCTCAAACGTTTGCGCGAGATCCTCATGCACCCGCTGGAGACCGAAGACGACCAGAACCAAGCACACCCGAAAGCCCTCAAAGGGGCCATAAGCGTGCAGAATCTGAGCTTTGCCTTCCAGGGCGACGAGTCGACCGACAAGGAAACTTCGAGCGACAAATCGAGCACCGAACCGGAGAAGGATCGCGCCATTCTAAGCGACCTTTCCTTCGACGTGCCCGCGGGCAGCACCCTCGCTCTGCTGGGCCCTCCCGGCTCAGGAAAGAGTGTGTTGATCCAGCTTTTGCTGCGCCTGTACGACTACAACGGCAAGGGCGGCGAAGGCTCGATCCAACTGGATGGTTTGGACCTCAAGGACCTGCCGCGCCACTTCGTGCGCGAACAGATCGGCGTGGTGCTGCAGGATCCCTTCCTGTACGCCAAGACGATCGAGACCAACCTGCGTGTGGGTCGCTCCTCAGCCGAGGACGACCTGGTGCACGCCGCCACCAGCGCGGCCGCCATCCACGATTCGATCGAGGGTTTTGATCTGGGTTACCAGACCATGCTCGGCGAACGGGGCGTGACCCTGTCGGGGGGCCAAAAGCAACGGGTCGCGATCGCTCGCGCCCTGCTCAAGGACTCCCCCATCCTGGTCCTGGACGACGCGCTCTCCGCCGTCGACACGGAGACGGAGCAGCACATCCTGAAAGCACTCAAAGAAAGAGCCGGAAGGCACACGACCCTGATCGTGGCCCACCGCCTCTCCAGCGTGGCCCATGCCGACCAGATCCTGGTCATGGACTCGGGTCAGATCAAAGAGCAAGGCACCCACACCGAGCTACTGGCCAAGAATGGCTCGTACGCGCGACTGTGGGCCATGCAGAGCAGTTTAGGCGTGACGCCAAACGGCGAAAGTGAAGAACCTACGAAAGCGAAAGTCGGCGGCACCACACCCGGGAGCCAGTCATGAGTCAAAACCAAACAGGCGAAGAAGAAGACTACCAAAGCTCCAGCATCCAGCTCACCACCTGGAAGCGCTTGGCGCAATTCTCACGGGCCTACCCCGGTACCCTCTGGATCCTCGCGTTCTTTGCGGTGACCACGGGCGCCACGGAGACCGCCTTCCCGCTGGTCACCAAGTACCTGATCGACGCCATCACCGAATGGCAAAAGGACCCCACCGCCCCCGCTCCCGGGTTCGGAAAGTACCTTGCCGGTTACGCGGGCTTGACCCTGGGCCTGTCGATCAGCGTCTGGGGATTCATCCGTGCCGCTGGCTTCCTCAAGGCAGCCTGCGCCTCGGACATCCGACGTGAAGGATTCGCCAAATTGCAAAGCCTTGAGTTCGCTTATTACGACAAGCGCGCCACCGGCTGGCTCATGTCCCGACTCACAAGCGACTGCGAACGCCTGGCCAACATCATGGCCTGGGGTTTGCTAGACGTCGCCTGGGCCTTCACCTTCCTGATCGGCGCGTCAGCCATCATGCTGACCCTGCACTGGAAGCTGGCCCTGTGGGTCTTGACCGTCACCCCCCTACTGCTGTTCGTCAGCCGCTTCTTCCAAAAGCGCCTACTGACCGCCTCGCGAAAAATCCGCAAGATCAACTCCACGATCACCGCGGACTTCAACGAGTCGATCATGGGCGTGACGACCACCAAGGTCTTCACGCGCCAGAACGCAAACCAGGAGGAGTTCGACGGCAAAGCCAACGACATGTTCGAAGCCAGCGTGCGCAACGCGGTGCTTTCGTCGATGTACCTGCCGATCATCCTGACATTAGGAAGCCTGGCCGCAGCCATCGCCCTGATCAAAGGCGGAGTCGAAGTCTCAATGGGTCTAATCAGCCTGGGCACCCTGGTGGCCTTCCTGTCCTACACCCGTCAACTCTTCGAGCCCCTGCAACAGCTGGCGCACATCTTCAGCGAATTGCAGATGGCACAAGCCTCCGGCGAACGCATCGTGGAGCTCCTAGAAACCGAACCAGCCATCTTCGACTCCGAAGACGTGCTGGCACGCAAGCGCCTACAAAGCGAACGCCCCGCCCCGGACATGGCCGACGACGGCCTACCCACCGGCGTGGGCGACATCCACTTTGAAAAGGTGAACTTCCACTACGGCGCAGCCAAAGGAAAAGAGCCCACCATGGTGCTCAACGACATCGACATGACCATCCACAAGGGCGAGACCATCGCCCTGGTCGGAGCGACCGGCGGAGGCAAAACCACCTTCATCAGCCTGCTCTGTCGTTTCTACGAACCCACACAAGGTCGCATCCTAATCGACGGCGTACCGATGCAAGAGCGCAGCCTCTCCTGGCTGCAATCCGAATTCGGCATCGTGCTTCAAGACCCGCACCTCTTCAGCGGCACCGTCATGGAAAACATCCGCTACGGCCGCCTAGAAGCCACCGATGAACAAGTCTGCGAGGCCGCCCACCTAGTCGGCGCCACCCCCTTCATCAACAAACTAAAAAACGCCTTCCTCTTCGAAGTCGGCGAAGGCGGCTCCCGCCTCTCC
>JAAETM010000497.1 GCA_024228395.1 bacterium
AGTGCGCAACGCTGCGCTGCGGCCGTCGCCGTCCCATGATTCCCAGAGACCGGCGAAGATGAGGGGCTTACCATCGGCGCGTTGTATGAAGTACGTTCTGCGATCGCCTTTGGGTCCGGCCCATTCATAAAAGCCGGTGGCGGGTATCAAACAACGCCGGTTCTTAAAGGCGGATCGAAAGGCTGGTTTTTCGGCGGCGGTTTCGCTGCGTGCGTTGAAGAGGTTGTTGCGTATCTTTTGGTCCTTGCTCCAGAAGGGAATGAGGCCCCATTGGAAGTGGTCAACGCGCCAGGTATCCGCTTCTTCGCTGCGCCGCAGGATAGGCACGCTTTGGGTGGGCGCCACGTTGTAACGCGGATCCCATTCGCCGGGGGGCTCTTCGAGTTCGTGCCCCACGAGGTGGGCCAGTTCTCTGCTAACACGTAGCGTCCGCACATGACGGGTATTGTACCCCAGGAGTGGGTTGTCGGGAGCCTGCTGCCAAGGGCCCTAGCGGGGATACGGTGTCAGGCACGATGTCACCACTAGCGGCCGGAACCCCAGGCTTGCTCCACGATTTGGACCGCTAGTGGTGTCATCGTGCCTGACACCGTATCCCCCACTCGCTATCCTGGGGACATGAATTTCTTTGCCTCCATTTGTTTGCTGTCCGCCCTATCCACTGCCCCCCAAGAAAACCAATGGGGCGTGCACGACATGGAAAGGCCGCTACCGCCGCGGATCGAAGGCGCGACAGCGCTCGAACTCCCCGCACCCAAGGACGCAACCGTGCTCTTCGACGGCAGTCATTTGGACTTGTGGCAACACAACAATGGCTCAAAAGCGCAATGGGATATCAAGGACGGACACTTCCAAGTGAAAGCGGGCTCCGGCGGCATTCGCACGCGTGGAACATTTGGGGATCAACACCTGCACCTGGAGTGGCGTACGCCCAAATCGGATGAAGGCAAGACAGGGCAAGGCTTCGGAAACTCCGGTGTTTTCCTGATGAGCAAATATGAGATCCAAGTGCTTGAGACCTCAATGAATCGCACCTACGCGGATGGCATGGCTGGCTCGATGTATGGGCAGTTTCCTCCCGCGGTGAATGTGGGGGCGGGCCCAGGTGAGTGGAACTCCTACGACATTTTCTTCCGTGCGCCGCGTTTCAAGGGCAAGGTGGTGGACAGCCCAGCTTGGGTTACCGTTTTTCACAATGGGCACATGATTCATGAACAACATGAGTTCGAGGGTCCCACAACCCACAAACGCCGGGCGGTGTACACGCCCCATGCGGACCAACTCCCACTTAGTCTTCAAGACCACGGCGACCCCGTTCAATTCCGCAACATCTGGGTGCGGCCCCTTCCCAAATTGTTTGGAGGCGATTTCCCACCCAAGTCTCCTATCCACGCATCCAGCGGCAACAGCAACCCCGAGGACATTCGAAAAGTTCCGCAGTATCTCCTGCAGATGCACGTGGAGAACCTATCCACAATCCAGCCGCGGCCCGATGGCGCCCATCCCTCGGGCATGCAGACTGCATCCACTTACATCGCAGGCCACTCGGCATGGTTGGGCTACAAGGTCCGCAGCCAAACATTCCTGGTCGAGGGCAAACCCTTCCGCAATGTAATCGTGCGCATGGGACCTGACAAAGGTCCCCTAACCGTAGTCGGCGCGCACTACGATGTGTGCGATTCCAGCCCCGGCGCCGATGACAACGCAAGCGGTGTCGCGGTGCTCTTGGAATTGGCACGCCAATTGTCATTCAACCCACCTGAGTCCCCCATCGAACTCGTCTTCTACGCCCTCGAAGAACCCCCCTACTTCCGCACCGAAGACATGGGCAGCGCCCACCACGCCAAGGCCCTGAAAGCCGCTGGAACCGAAGTACGCGGCATGATCTCCCTGGAGATGCTCGGCTACTTCGACGACACCGAGGGCTCCCAGTCCTACCCGGTTGACGCCATGGCAAAACTCTACCCAAGCGCCGGCAACTTCCTGGCCCTGGTGGCACGGCCTGAAGACAAGGATTGGCTGACCCACGTCTCCGGCGTCATGTCCTCCTGCATGCACGTTCCCCTCGAGAACCTGTTCGCCCCGCGCCAACTGCCCGGCGTCGATTTCTCAGATCACCTGAACTACTGGGACCAGGGTTTCTCCGCCATGATGATCACCGACACCGCCCACCTGCGAAACCCGAACTACCACGAGATGAGCGACACGGCGGACACCCTGAACTACGACCACATGGCCGATACCGTGGGCGGGGTGCTGAAAGTCCTGCATTCTCTAAAAGGGAAGTGATTCGCTGGTTCCATTTTCTGGCCCATGGGTCACAATGCCACCCGCCCCCCGTAGAACACGCCATGAAACGACTCGCTCTCGCCCTGTACATCATCCCCATAGTGGGCCTTTGTCTGCGCCTAACCGGCTGCTGAGGCAGCCTGCAATCCACGCTCGGTACGGGCATGTTAATCGCTGGATTCCCCATCTACGCCTGGAATCAGTCCTTGGGAGCCCAAGCCAAAAAGGAAACCCGCCAAACGGCTCCTGCGCCCGACCAGGATGGCGAGGACGACAACCCCCAATGAGAGGGCCACACCTCTCCACCGGCCCCCCACGGGGCTGAACGCGGGACGTTTCTGGAAACGACAGAGAAGGGCCGGGATCCGAAAGGGTCCCGGTCCTGTTATATTCACGGTGTCCCCAAACGCTGCGCACCAACATGAAGCTATCCACCCTATCCACCCTGGCCCTCATCGGCCTCTGCGCCCTCACCCCCATCGCCACCGCATGCAGCCAAGACCAAGCACCTAGCGCAGTGGAACCCTCGATCGAAGTCGAACGTGCTTGGCCCAATCTCAAGTTCAAGAAGCCCCTTTTCATGACACCCGCCGGCGATGGCAACGGGCGCTTGTTTGTGATCGAAAAAGAGGGCGTGATCCGGGTTTTCGACGCTAAGCAGGAGACCACCAAGTCCAATGTGTTCCTGGACATCCGCGAGCGAGTGAGCGTGCGCGGAGACGAAGAGGGCCTGCTGGGAATCGCCTTCCATCCCAAGTACAAGGACAATGGCCTGTTCTATTTGCACTACTCATCGTCGACAAATGACAAGACGGGGACACTCTCCGAGTTCCGGGTCAGCAAGGATGATGTGGACAAGGCCGATGCGAGCTCCGAGCGCATCTTGCTGGAACAGAAACAACCCTGGCGCAATCACAATGGCGGCATGATCTGCTTTGGTCCAGACGGCTATTTGTACATGGCCCTTGGGGATGGTGGCGCGGGTGGTGACCCCCAAGGAAACGGGCAGAACCTGAGCACGCTTCTCGGCACCATCCTGCGCATCGACGTGAACACAAAGGATGAGGGCCTTGAGTACGGAATCCCGAAAGACAATCCCTTTATCGAAAAACCGAAAGGCGCGCGCCCCGAGATTTGGGCCTATGGGCTGCGCAACGTGTGGCGCTTCTCCTTCGACCGCAAAACCGGCGACCTGTGGGCTGGCGACGTGGGACAGAACCGTTGGGAGGAGGTCGACATCGTCACCTCCGGCGGCAACTACGGTTGGCGCGCACGCGAGGGCTTCGATCAATTCTCGAAAAAGGAAACACTGGACCCCAAAGAAGTCATCGAACCCGTCGCCGTGTATGGCCGCAAGGAAGGCATGTCGATCACCGGCGGTTACGTCTATCGTGGCAAACGCTTCCCCTCCCTGCAGGGCTCTTACTTCTACGGCGATTTTGTCACGAGGAACTTCTGGCGCATCACCAAGCAAGAGGACGGCTCCTACAAGAACGCTATCGCATTGGAGTCCACGAAGGTGGTCATCGCGTCCTTCGCCGAAGATGCGGACGGTGAGCTTTACGTGCTGAACTACGCCGGCGAGATCTACCGCGTGGTCCCCAAGGAACTCTGATCATCGGAACAAATTCTAGGGACAGCTCTGGTCGCTCCCAATCGATCACAACATGCCCCCACCACCCACCTTCAGTATGAGTCTCTTCGCCACCCTCACCCTCGCACTGTTCCTAACACCGCAACCCGACATAACCATGCCTGGTTTTCGGAAAGTCGTTCAAGAAGTCGCCATCGAAAACCCAAACGACTTCGACGGGTGGCAAGTCGTCGCTGCCATGTTCTTGGGACCCAGCCATATGACCAGGGTCGAGCCTAATGTGCCCTTCCGCTACTCCTCCAAATACTCCACCAGAATCTACGCGATCCCCAGCGGCACGCCCGTGCCCGTGCAGCTCGACGGCAAGAGAATCCCCAGGGAAGCTCTCGAGAAATTCCTGTCCACCGCGATTCCTGTCAAGCTCCCCTCGTCGGTCCCCATTCTCTCTCCGGTAACAAGGAACCTGACCACCCTGCGAATCGAGAGCATTTCCGAAGAGGCCGTGCAATTGCAAACCGTGCGCGAACAGGAATTCGATAGCAGCGGCAAAACCGTCGGCTGGCTGCGGGTTTGGGGCATGCCCGTGGGGACTGTCATCCTTGGCATCTGTGCATTGGTGTTCTTGCGGCGCCGACGCCTGCGGAGGGCATTGGGTTGATCGAAACCTATGCCGGCACGCTACTGCTGACGATCGTGGCGGAACTCATCGTTGCCGCCGTCATCACCCGTGGAAAACGCCCTGCGGACTTGTTCCTATTCGTGCTGGCCATCAACCTCACCACCCACCCGATCGCCAGTTTCCTGATCCAACATCCCAATCTACCCCTTGGATTCTGGTCCGTGGAAGCCCTGGTCATCTGCGCCGAGCTCTTTCTTTACATGAAGTTCGCGGGTCTGATTTTTGGCCCCGCCGCGAAGCTAAGCTTGGCCTGCAATTCGGTCACTATCTTGCTTTCTCTCATGCTCTTGTGAACACGGATCGCCCTCACGACGCGGTCTAAATGCGAGCCCCGCACTAGGGCGTCAATGGCTCCCATTGGGATTGAGGCCCGAGATGGGCGCCGCCGACATACTGCACGCGCCCGACCCCAGACCCGGCTGGTTTCGTTACACCCGCCGGACCGCCACCTGAATTTGGCTGTTTCAACCAAGCATGCTCGCGCGCTCGGGTAGACTCTGGCCATGCCCGAGCCCGAGTCCTTTCAAACCCCAGCTTGCGAATTCCGCTATGAGCCGGAGAAGGTCAAGGGTTCGCGCTTCATCGCTGACGTGGCGCCCGCGCAGAGCGGCGAGCAAGCCGAGGCCTTCGTGCAGCGCATCCGCGAAGAGTTCCCCGATGCTTGCCACCACTGTTATGCCTGGCGCACTGGCATGGAGGGCAAGAACAACCGTGCCAATGACGATGGCGAACCCGGCGGTTCTGCGGGACGCCCGATCCTGGCCCAAC
>JAAETM010000498.1 GCA_024228395.1 bacterium
CTCTGGCAGGAGGCCCGTTTATAGCATCAGGGCCACTTTCACACACTTCGGCCCGAACCGCAGGCAAAACCTGCGGTTCGGGCCGAAGTGTGTGAAAGTGGACCTGGTTCGGTATTTGGGTTCGGTATTTGGGTGCGCTCTTGCCCGAAACGCCCCCTTTGGAATTTCAATCCACTGAGCATGACCATGGGGCGTATTCTTGCCATGGGTTGGTCCTTTTCTCGTTTGAACCAAGTGGGCTAGAAGATGGATATGGGTTAGACTGAAGGGGTCAGGGTTGCACGCTGGAGATCGTAGCGTTCAACGCGTTTCTACGAGGAATATGCCATGGCACGAATGAAAGCACTTTTCGCAAGTATTGGGGTTGGCGCGCTCGTTCTTCTACCCGCACCCTTAAGGGCCCAGGAGTCCACCCGCTCTCCGGAATTGCCGGCTGGGCTCTCGCAAAGCGATTGGAACGAAATCCGCGCAGTCCTTGAGGTGGAAAGGCACAAGGCCATCGAAACGGAAACCGGGTTTGAAGCTCACAGCCCAGGGCAGGGTTGGCTGACGCGATGGGATGGCCGGGGTTTCCTCGTGCAGCCAAGTCAAGGCGCATGGGCTTGGGGTTTGCAGCTGGAAAGCTACGGCTACGAGGGCGCCATGCAATCTGTGGATGAGGTGGCGTGTGCTTCCGCGGAAGGCGGACGGGTCGCGTACGAATGGGATGCGAACGTGCAGGAGTGGTACGTCAATGGCGCGCGTGGATTAGAGCACGGCTACACGATCCGATCTCGGCCTGCGCTGGGGGCGGACATTCTTTCCCCGCTCACCGTGGAGATCGGCGTGCGCGGTTCGTTGAACCCGATCATTAAGGCCAACGGCGCGGCCGTGAACTTCGTAGATCCCAGCGGTGCAACAGTCGTGAACTATGCGGGCCTCCATGTATACGACGCCAACGGCGTTTCCCAAGAAGCCCAATTGGTGAGTGCCGGTCACCTTTTGCAAATTCAAGTGCAGGACTCAGAAGCGAGATATCCGTTGACGATCGATCCTCTCGCACAACAGGCCTACTTGAAGGCGTCCAATCCTGGATCAGCGGATTTGTTCGGGCAATCGGTCGCGATCTCGGGCGGTTTGGTGGTCGTTGGCGCGTATTGGGAGGACAGCAACGCGATGGGGGTCGACGGGAACCAAAGCGACAACAGTGCTTTTGACTCTGGCGCCGCCTACGTATTCGAGCGCACTGGCGGCGTGTGGAGTCAACAGGCCTACTTGAAGGCCTCCAATACGGACTTTGACGATGCATTTGGGCGTTCCGTCGCGATCTCTGGAGAGCTGATTGCCGTGGGAGCGCCGTTCGAAGCAAGCAACTCAACCGGAGTGAATGGAGATCAATCCAACAACTCCGCTCAGTCAGCCGGTGCGGTCTACATCTTTGAGCGCAACGGCGGAGCTTGGAGTCAGCAGGCCTACTTGAAAGCCTCGAACACAGATTCCGACGACTGGTTTGGAGAGTCCCTCGCGTTTTCGGGCGAGCTTTTGGTCGTGGGGGCGCCGAGGGAAGACAGCAACGCGACCGGGGTCGATGGGGACCAAAGTGACAATAGTGCTGCCGATTCGGGTGCGGTATTCCTCTTCGAGCGCAGCGGCGGTGTATGGAGCCAGCAAGCCTACCTGAAGGCATCTAACACCGATCCAAATGATCGCTTTGGGACTTCGGCCGCAGCCTCTGGAGAATCGGTCATCGTCGGTGCGCACTGGGAAGAAAGCGATGCCACCGGAGTGGATGGTGATCAAAGCAGCAATAGCGCAATCCGATCGGGTGCAGCCTATGTCTTTGAGCGCAGTGGCGGAGCTTGGAGCCAGCAAGCCTATCTGAAAGCATCCAACACCGACCCCAATGACCAATTTGGGTGGTCCGTGGCCATCTCCGGAGAGCTCGTGGTGGTGGGCGCGTCCTTTGAGGATAGCGACGCGACCGGTGTCAATGGGAACCAAAGTAGCAACGCCGCCCAGTCGGCTGGGGCGGCTTACGTCTTCGAGCGCAATGGCGGCATTTGGACCCAACAAGCCTATCTAAAAGCCTCGAATGCGGAGCAGGGCGACTATTTTGGCACGTCTGCAGCGATCCAGGGAGAGCTGGTGGTTCTGGGAGCAACATTTGAAAATAGCGACGCAATGGGGGTCAATGGAGACCAAAGCAACAATCTGGCAAGCATTGCGGGTGCAATCTATCTCTTCGAGCGCGGTGGTGGCGTTTGGACTCAACAGGCCTACTTGAAAGCCTCGAATGCGGGGCAAGGCGATTTGCTTGGGCGCGCAGTTTCGCTTTCGGGAGACTTGCTTGTCGTGGGGGCCATCGGCGAAGCCAGCAACGCAACCGGAGTGAACGGAGATCAAAGTAACAACAGCCTCCCCGACGCCGGCGCGGCCTACATCTTCGACCTCGGCGTACCTTTTGCAAACTTCTGCGGGCCAGCGGTTCCCAATTCGACGGGCTTTCCCGGAGTGATGGACGTTCCCGGATCACTGGTCGTGACCGACAACGCCTTCTCGCTCCGAGCGCAAAGCTTGCCTGCTGGCGTGTTTGGTTTTTTCCTGGGCTCTATGGGGCACGATTTCGTGGTGCTCGTGGGTGGCTCGCAAGGAACCTTGTGTTTAGGGGCAGGCTTCGGCGTCGAGCGACTTAGGAGCTCGGTAAGCTTATCGAGTGCTTCAGGTGTGATTGTCGACGCGCTCGACCTAACCACTTTCCCCTACGCGAGTGCCCCCGTGGCGCCCGGGGACACCTGGAACTTCCAGTGCTGGTACCGCGATCGAAACCCGAACAGCACGTCGAATTTCACCGATGCAATTTCGGTTCAGTTCGAGTGAGGCCGGTTCGGTTACTTGCGGGATACCGCGGGATACCGAGTCGCACACATAACCCGGCATCTACCCCGAAAAAGTACCGGCACGATTCTGGTTAGAGTCGACAATCCCACCCATGAACGCGTACTCCCAGGGCGCGGTACGGTGCCAGAGTAAAATCCGCCGCTAGGAACCAAGCGGCGGGCTTTGCTCTGGCTCGGTACTGCCTTTCTCGACCCTTCCCGCGAAACTCACGTTCGACCCACTCGCTTTCATCGAGCGTCTCGTCGCCATAATAACGCATCCGCGCGAGCACCAAATCACCGACCACGGCGTCTTCGCCTCCGCGTCCTCCCTGCGCAACCTCATCGTGCCGCGGCCCTCTGAGGTCGACTCGGTCTTGCGAAGCTGCCAGCGGATTTCTTGATACAGCATATAAGCCGCTGCTGTCATCAACTTGAGAGTGCGGGGTTTGAGTGAGCAGCCCTATGGTCCCTACGCCAAATCCTGCCCTTTTTGCCGCCACCGCACCGC
>JAAETM010000499.1 GCA_024228395.1 bacterium
GGGTCAACGTGACATACTCGGTGACAGCTACCTCTACATCGCCGGCGGCATCCTGCTGGCCCACGCCATCTCCAAGGCCGGACTCTACTGGCTCTCCGGCCTGGTGGAGGGACGGGAACTCACCGCATGGACCGCCCTGCGTGGTCGTCCCCTGCTGATCTTCGCCTTCGTCACCTTCCTGGCCCTGCTGATCGGCCTACCACCCTTCCCCGGCTTCTACGCCAAGTGGGACCTGATCCATATCCTGGCATCCCAGGACCGCATCACGCTACTCACATTGATCCTGTTCGGCGCACTGATCGAGGCCGGTTATCTGTTTCGCTGGTTTGGCTACGTCATCAAGCGGGAGCAGACCACGGAGCGCGTAGCCTGTACCCCACATAAGGTGGCAGTGGTATATGTAGCCGTCATTGCCGGTTGGGCTGCCGCCTATCTGTGGGGCAACCTCTCCCCGCACGGCAATCTGCTCCACACCCTGCCGTTGCTGTTCGCCCTGGGTTTTCTGTTGCTGGAGTGGCTGCCGGTGTGGATCAAGAACACCATTGCCATCCTGGGAATGGTCGCCTGGTTCATCCTGGGCTTTCCGGACTATGAC
>JAAETM010000500.1 GCA_024228395.1 bacterium
CGGAGGCTTGCTCGAAGTGCGGGATGTCTTAGGCTTGCGCCCCTTCAGGCGTTCGATATCCGGTCCCTGTTTCGCGACAACTGCGCGAAGCTTGCGCAGCTCTTTCAGGAGCAACGCGCGCGACGGACAAGCCAGCTCAGGTTTGATCGATTTCGTCACACCGGTACCATCGGCGCGGATGGGCCATTTATGGCCTGCTATCCCCGTGAACGGTTACGAGCGGAAGCGTACGCCTTGATGCAAAATGCAGTTGCGATATGTGTGCCTCAACAGCACGCCGAGGATTCTCAGAATCTCCCGCGAGCAGGCAATCACAGCTACCAAAGTAGGAGCAGCCAAATCCGGTGCCCGCTTGCTCGAGGTTTGTGCACCAACTCCGGCCCATGCCGCTGTGCAGCTACTCCCCCTTGAGCCAGTCGACCATGCTCTGCTGCCAGCGCCAGATAACCCCGCCGACCTGGAGGGCTTTCATTGCGACGAAAGGCCGCTTGTCCTCCACGCCGAACCGGGCTGGACCGAAGTAAAAAATGTCCGATCCCCCGTCGATCGGCGTGATGAGGCGCAAGCTCGGGAGACCGCGCGGTTCGAAGACCCAGAACTGTTTGATGGTCTTCCGGTCGTCCTTGGGGCCATAAACGCCTTTCGTTGAAAATACATTCGGGCTATTCGGTATTGGGCCCTCGAGGAGGCTGGGCGAGTCAAGGGCTCTCCATTGGTCGGGGCCGGTAAGTAGAGACCGGTTCCAAGTGCCCGTGAGTTTGGTGGGATCGAACTGGTCCCAGCTGGCGGCCCACCCCTCGAGGCTCGGGTTCTTTTTCACCGTATAGGTGACGAGCACATTGGAGCTTCGCCCGTCGAGGGCTTGCGCGACGATGAAGGTCGCGTACGCATCTGGTTCGTCCGCCGCAAGGATGAGTTCCAAGCCTCCTTGCCAGGAGAGGCGGGGGCCTTCAAGCGTGCCCGGGGAGCCGTCATCCCCCGCCGTTTCGATCACGAAGGCGAAAGCGTCACCCTTCTGGGGCTCGATTTGGCGTGCGGCAACACCGTTCTGCACCGAGGTTTCAAGGATCTTGGTGACGTTCCACCAGGCCGGGTCAAAGTGGCACTCCACGGGGGTGCCTTGCCCACTGTTTCCGGGGTACCAAATGGCGTTGGCGACTATGGGTGCATCGGCTGCGAGTCCGGTGGAATCGAGGGTGGCGCGCGTAGCGTTTTCCGTACCATCGGAGATGAGGAATTGCAGGCCGGTCAATTCGATGGTTATATCGGTGCGCCCATCTTGAAAGACGGGCATGTATAGGTCCGCGAGGTCGGCGGAACCGGCCTTGGCGCGAACCATCCAATTCGGATCGGGGACCCACTGCTTGCGAAGCACCATCCAACCGTTGTCCTCTTCGTTGCGCACCGCGTCCATTTCGGTGAGTTGAACGATACTGTTCCCTGTCAGGGAGAAAGAAAGCGTATCGCCTTCGAAGGGGTAGATGACCTTGCGCTTGGGATCGTGGGTATCGAGCACGACGTTGGAAAATGCGATAGGCTTCTTAGCGATCGTAGCGGGCAAGGCGATGGCCGCCCGCAGCATGCTAGTCCAGCGGTTTCCTGAGCCTAGCGGGGTAGTTGTGTATGCGTCGGTCCATTGGGATTCGTTGCGTGGTGCGTAGAC
>JAAETM010000501.1 GCA_024228395.1 bacterium
GCATTCCCGGGATAGCGTCCCTATCAACGTGTTTATGGCACGCGCCATCTTTTGTAGGATGATATTGTACAAACAAACCACAGAGAAGACCCGATGCGCACCATCCAGAATACCCAGAATCATCTCCCACTCCAACTGTCAGGCTAGAGCCTGACGAAAGCGTATGCCGAGCGGTATGAAGCCATCTCCGAGATCCTCGACCAGACGCCACAACTGCTAGAATTGGCCCATCAGGACATGGAAAGGTTCCTTGAGGACGAGAATGGTAAAGGCGGGAGGGGGGGAGGCTTCACCTATACATCGGAAATGGTTTTTCGCTTGGCCTTGTGCCAGGTACTCGAAGGTGCCTCGCTGCGCAGCATTGTCGTTCGGGCGGATGACAGCTTGATCCTCAGGCGCTTCACGCGCCCGGCAGTGTCCACGGCTGTCACAACTCCCAGCAATCACCGCAAATGAACCGCTTGCTCCACGGCCTCCTATTCATTGTCCTCGGCGCTTGCGTCACCCAGGGCCCTGCGTTTGGCCAGTTGATGCACGGCTACCTCGGCGTGCCGAACAAGGGTCCCGAGAAGGAATTCGGCGGAGGCTTCTCGATGTACGTCGCAGCGTGGCCGCTGCTCGAGGAATGGCCGGGATCACGTTTCCAGACCGGGTTGTTCGGTACTTGGATGTTCGCGCAGAAGCCGGAGCGCGAAATCGAAGGCAAAACCTACTCGGACATCGAAGGAGGCCTTGGTTGGTGGCGCGACACACGTTTTGCAACGACCACTCCCAAGTTCATCATGGGCGGCGTGACCCTGAACTTCGCAACCTGGGCCAACGGGCCCGGGGCTGGAAAGGGGCGCGACTGGGACAAACCGCAGGGCAAATATGGCATCGCCCAACTCAGTCCCTGGGTGCTTTGGC
>JAAETM010000502.1 GCA_024228395.1 bacterium
AAAGCTGAGTACAAGAAACGGACTGTCATCGCACGCGAGTTAGTCCAAAAAATCGCAACTTGGCTTCCAGAAGGGTACACCATACATCTCATGGGGGGCCGCGAATACGCCTGTAAGACCGTTTTGCGGGATTTGGATCCGGCTGTGGAGTTCACTGAGCCCATGCCAATGGATGCGATGTTGTTCAAGCCGCTGCCCGGGGACTATCGGCAAAAACGAGGCACCCGCAGGGCGATGGGCGATCGGCTTCCTAGTTCCAAGGAACTTACCGCAAATGACGATGTCGATTGGGTGGAGCGCAAAGTTTCGATCTACGGCAAGACCGTCGTGTTGCTAACGAAAGACTTGGTGTGTCTCTGCTACACAGCCACAGGTACGCGCCCCATGCGCGTTGTGATCACCCGCGACCCAAAAGGAAACTATGCGGACCGCGCCTTCTTTTTAACTCGCCACAAGGCCGGCCAAAACCGGGGCCACAGGCTAGAGGGAAGCGAGGCCACCGGGCCGTGGAGCGGACAGCGCCATTCGCACTCATTGTGCGTGGCATCCTTGTGGCTTGGTACCTTGGGGAAAACCGTTGGGAGCAAGATGTTGAAAAGCACAAGCGCCATTCTCCGTGGAATACAGAAAAGACCCACCCCAGCCTCGACGACATGCTCGACGCGGTGCGAGAGGCTATCCAGCTCCATCGCATTCAACGACACCCACTCGGAATAGGCACCCGTGCCCAATTGGAAAAGGCCCGCAAGCTGCTTGGAATGGCCGCTTAGGGCCGCTGAGAAGTGCGAAACTCCAGTCTAGCTACGCACCTTGAACTGATCCAAGAGCAAATGCATGCTCGCCACCTGGCCGGCGGTCTGATCCGCTGCTGCAGCGAGTTCCTCGGAACTGCCCGCCGCCTGCTGCGTGACCTGATCCAACTCGCCGATACCCGAGTTGACTTCGTCCACGCCGCCCGCTTGATCCTTTGAGGCCGTGGCAATATCCGCTAGTGAGCTACCCAGGCTCTCAACCGAGTCCTGGATCTCAGTCAGAGAGGCTGCAACCGATTGGGAGATTTCAACGCCGTTGCGAGTGTGCTTCGTGGCACGCTCGATCATGGCTCCCGTATCGTTGGCGGCTGCAGCACTGCGCTGGGCAAGACCGCGGACCTCGTCCGCCACCACGGCAAATCCCTGGCCCGACTCGCCCGCCCGTGCCGCTTCCACCGCAGCATTCAAGGCCAGCAGGTTGGTTTGAAATGCAAGCCCATCGATTACTTGGATGACCTGGGAAATGTCCTGACTCGACTTGGAAAGTTCGGACATGGCTTCTGACATCTTTTCCATCTCACACTGCCCCTTGCGCGCGGCACTTTGCGTGTCGGTCGCCAGCTGGGAAGCATCCTCCACACTCTCCGCGTTCTTGCCCGCACTGTCCGAGATATCCTGTACCAAGCTTGTGATCTCTTGCAAGTTCGCTGCCAAGGTGCAGGCCCCCCTCGAGAGGCCCTGACTGGAAGAACTCACCTGTTCGGACCCACTGTCAATTTGATCGGCACCAAGTTTAATATCGACAATGATGTCTTCGATCCTCTTAGCGAAAAGGTTGAACCAGTGGCCCAGTTCGCCGATCTCATCTTGCCTGGATTCATCCACGCGCTGGCGCAGGTCGCCTTCGCCCCCCGAAATATCCTTGAGACGTTCAACCATCGCTTGGATGGGTCGCACCACCCTGCGGGAGATCAAAACGGGGACTACAAGGCCCACGACCATGCCCACAAGTAGCGCGATCAGCATGCCGTGCGAGGCGTTTGTGGCCACCTGGTTGTTGTCTGCGATGATCCCCGTGGCCTGTTGAGCGCTGGCCGATGCGCGCACGCTGGCATCCCGGAAACCGACGATGATCGTCTCGACCGCAGCTATGCGCTCCGCGGTGGTGATGACGTTGTCACTGGCGCTCGTTAAGGCGGCAACCGACGCGCGCACCAGGGGCATGCATTCCTTGCGGATCAGGTCTTGATTGTCTTCCCCGTCGAATACTAGATCCTCAAGAACCCCGGTGGTTTCGTCGTCGAATTCACTGCTTCCCAGTACGTTATCGAGTTGCTTCACAATGGCGCCGGTCCGCTCCACCGCTCGCTCCACGGCGCGCTGCAACATTTGAAGGTCTGCCGAACTGTCCTTCATTTGGGTGGCCAATCCGCCACCCACGTCCTCCGACAGTTGCTGCACAACGTCGGCGGTTTCTGCTGCTCCATCACGGATAGAATAAACCTCTTCCACAAGCGCATCCACACCCTCGGCCACGAGTTCGCCGCCGGCCTCGATCTTGCCGAGACCTCGGATTCCGACCCAACCCTGAGCAACTAGCGCCACAAGAACCAAAGAGAAACCAAATATCAGTACCCTTCCAATTCGGGCTCTTATTTTGGGAAGTCGAAGCGAAATCATGATGGGGGGGTGTGCCTGAAGCGAGGCCCTGTTACTCAGAAGCGGGCTGGACATCGATGTCCTTACCCTGCAGTTCGTACATTTTGACGGCCGCGTTCATTTCCCTGAGCAGGGGCATGTTCATGGTGGCAACCTGCTGGGCTTCACCCTTGGTGAGCTTCAACTTCTCATCGCATGCACGCCGGACGACCGGCTGGAACTTCTTCCAGAGTTCATCCACGGCTTTCAGCTGCTTGCGAATGGCTACGTCCTTGGTGCCGGGCAATCCGAAGTCCTCATTTCCGTCGATCAAGCCCGCGAGGGTTTGATCAAAGAGTGCGGTGGTCTCCCGCAGGTTGAGGCGGTTCTCATCGGTGTTGATACCGAGATAGACCAACATGAATTCTTTGCTCATCTTCTGGGTGAGCATGCGTTGCTTGCCTGCCAGGTTGATGACGACTCCAAGCGAGTCCGCACCCTCCAGCACCTTCCGAGATTCGCGCTCATACATCTTGACCGCTTTGTTCATGTTCGAGAGCACGGGTAGGTTGTTGCCGGCCACCGTGGCCAACTCAGCAGCTTCAGGCCGGGCTCCATCCGCCGTTCCGATCAGAGCCGGCTGGATGATTTCGTAGAGTTTGCGGATCTTGTCAAGCTGCCTGACAACCCGCGCATTGGGCGTGGGCGGAAGGCCAACCGCTGCATCCCCATCACGTAGCCCCTTCAGAGTCTTCTCAAACAAGCCCATCGTGCCCTTCAGGTTCTCCCGGTTCTTGCTACCACTTACGTCAGCGGCAACCAACAGGAACTCCTTGCTCATTTTCTGGGTCAGCATGCGTTGACGACCAGAGAGGTTGAGGATAACGCTGTATTGCTCAGCAGAGATATCGTCGCCGGAGGTGGGTACTGCGCGAAAGCCAAGACCGATGGCGCCGATCATGGCAATGCTCATCACGGATAGCTTCATGGAGGGTTCTTTTCCTTGTGTCTGTAACTGATGGTGAAATGGGAGCGCTGTCTGCAGGCTCCAATTCTGTTAACGTCCCAATCTTCACGAGGATTGAGAGAGCTTGCGCCCATTCCCCCCAGTGGGACGCTGCTTTTACGACTATTACGCAAACGATAGATTCTCCTGAATGCGCACCCTCCAGAACTAGCGGGACGATTGTTGGTCCGAGACTGCCTGGGTTCCGTGTGGATTTCCCCAGGCGAGCATGGCCTGCCCCAATGAGGTCAGAAGCCGAGGTTGGTGGACCAGCAGGGCCCCTGGGTTGTGCGGAACTCCGAGAAGTGTGCCCACGGCACTTGAATCAACGCTTTTTGAAGACCTGGCCGGATTGATCCACACGAAACCCAGGCAGTTCCAATTGCTACCGAGGCCCCAGTCTGTTAAATACAAAATTGGCCAACCTTGTTACCCTAGGGGCGTTATGCCAAACATTGCTGAATGCCCTGATTGTGGCAAAAGATACAAGGTCCCCCACTTGGACAACGAGTGGTTTTGCAAGGTTTGCGAGGTGGCTCTGATGGCCGAAGACGAGATGGTCTTCGAAGAACCAGAAGCCGAAAGCGAGCAAACTACCCCGCGTGGATCGCGAAGATCCAAGGGGGGAACGCTTTCCAACAGCGAACAACGCGAATTCCGGAAACGCGCCCGGATGGCTAGCCAAAAGGCGGCCAGTCGCCGCAACTTGCTGGTCGGCATTGGCCTTCTCATCCTCGTACTTGGAGGCGGAGGCACCATCTACGCCATGACCCGGGGCCGCCCTGTCGAGACTGTGGTGGAGCAATTCCGCATCGCTTGGAACCAGGGCAACTACCTGCAGGCATCCCAACTCGCACAGGAGGACAAGGCACTCCGCTGGGCAGAGGTATTCGATCGCAGGGACAAGGCCCATGGTTGAAACGGAAAACCGCCCACCCTCGGCAAACACCTGTACCTGCTCGATGGCACGCCCTCCGAGAAATTTGTCTCCAAGAGAGCCGGCGGGAAATACCGCGGTGCCGTGCTTGTTTCCTACGAATCCGAGTCGGGTTTCCTAATCGTCGAGTTCGCCAGGCGCCAAGGGGACTGGTGCTTTGTCGCGATGGATGTC
>JAAETM010000503.1 GCA_024228395.1 bacterium
CAGGAATGCAAATTTCAGAAAGTCTTGTCAGGGAGCGAGAGGGGCCCAAAGGGGCCCGTTTTCGAAGCCTGGGGTACGTGTTCATGAAGATCTTCGGGCTAGGCCTCCGAGTGCTCAACCCGGCGCTCAAGGCAACGGCCTCCCCGGGAAGCCCGCGCCGCAACGAGCACCGAGTGGCGAACAAACCCAACTGCCTGGGTTCCGTGTGGTTCTCTCCGGGCAAGCATGGCAAGCCCCCATGGGGTCAGGATCAGGGGTCGCTGGACCATCAGGACCCCCGAATTGCACGGGGCCCCAATAAGTAGGCCTACGGCGCTTAAATTGCTGCTCTTTCGGGTTCCAGCCAAGCAAGACCACAGAACCCAGGCAGCTACGTGACAAACCAAGCGGCAATGAACATCGGGCTCACCAGCTCGGAATGCTCGAAGCCCTCTTTCCATTGCGCCGTCACCAGTATCAACCCGGCAAAGAACACCGCCACCAGGATGGAGAGCACCAGTGGTGTTGCGGAGGCTGCAATGAGGTCTTTGGAGTAAGGCATCGGCTCCATGCCTAGAGCTATTGGCATGACGCCAGAGCACCTTGCAGTTCTAGGCATATCAACCCACCCAATCCACTCTTGCCATTTTGGCAGACGGCCCGCCTTTTTGACCGGTCGGTCAAAATCAACCCCTCCTATTGACACCTAGAAGGCCGTTTTTGGATGGCACGCCCCTTGCTTTTGCCCAAGAGCCTGCAAGTCGGGCCGCCAGGAGAACAACACTATGCAAACACCTTTCACCACCTTCGCCCAAGAAGCCATCGCCCGCGCCCAAACCATGGCAACGGAATCCGGCAACCCCGAACTGACCCCCACCCACCTGCTTTCCGCCCTGATGGAAAAGCGTGAGGGGGTCTTTGGCGCGTTGTTCAACAAGCTCGCCGTGGAGCCCGCTGCGCTTCTGGCCGAGGTCGATCGCGCCCTGGCCGCACTGCCCCGTCAAAGCGGCGGGCAGGTCCAGCCTTCGCAAGCCTTGGCTGCGGTCATACAAGAAGCCGGTGCATTGGCCGGCAAACTGGGCGACACCTATGTCTCCACCGAAACGCTCTTCGCCGCATTGGTCGCAAAACCAGGCGGCGCGCTGACGCAGATCTTCGGCAATCGCAACATCACTCCGGACAGGGTGCAGGCCGCCCTTTCTGAAGTGCGCGGTTCCACCACCGTGGACAACCCTGACCCCGAAGGCACCTTCGATGCGTTGAGCAAGTACGCACAGGACCTGACCCAGGCCGCGCGCGACGGCAAACTCGATCCGGTTATCGGCCGCGACGAAGAAATTCGCCGCACCATCCAAGTGCTCTCCCGCCGTCGCAAGAACAACCCGGTCCTGATCGGCGAACCCGGCGTGGGAAAAACCGCCATCGTGGAAGGCATCGCGCAACGCATCGAATCGGGCGACGTGCCCGAAGGCCTCAAGGGCAAGCGGATCATGTCCTTGGATCTGGGCCAAATGCTGGCGGGCGCCAAATACCGCGGCGAATTCGAGGAACGCCTCAAAGCTGTGCTCAATGAAATCACCGAAGCCAACGGCGAAGTTGTGCTATTCATCGACGAATTGCACACGCTGATCGGAGCTGGTGGAGCCGAAGGCGCCGTGGACGCGGCCAACCTGCTCAAGCCCGCGCTAGCCCGCGGAGAACTGCACTGTATCGGCGCAACGACCCTGGACGAATACCGCAAGCACGTGGAAAAGGACGCGGCCCTCGAACGCCGTTTCATGCCTGTGTTGGTCACCGAACCCACGGTTGAGGACACCGTCGCCATCTTGCGCGGTCTCAAAGAACGCTACGAGATCCACCATGGCGTGCGAATTCAAGATAGCGCCCTGAACGCCGCCGCGCGCCTCTCCGATCGGCACATCTCCGACCGTTTCCTGCCCGACAAGGCCATCGACTGCATCGACGAAGCCGCCGCGCAGCTACGCACCGCCATCGATTCCCTGCCGCCCGAACTCGACTCGATCGAACGCAAGGTTCGCACCCTGGAAATTGAACGCGGCGCCCTCATGCAAGAGGACGAAGCCGGTCACAAAGACCGCCTGAATAAGATCGCCGAACATCTGGCAAACCTGAACGAAGAAGGCTCCGGCCTGCGCGCCCGTTGGCAGCAGGAAAAGGACGTGATCACCTCGATCCGCGCGGGCAAGGCCCATATCGAATCCCTACGCGCCGAGGCCGATCGCCTCGAACGCTCCGGTGAACTCGAAAAGGTCGGACAGATCCGATTCGCCGATCTACCCGAAGCGGAAAAGACCCTCGAAGCCAACACGGCCGAGCTGGAAACCCTGCAACAGCATGGCGCCCTCCTGCCCGAAGCCGTCTCCGAGGAATCGATCGCCCAGGTCATCGGCCGCTGGACCGGCATCCCCGCCGCCAAACTGGTCGAAACCGAGCGCACCAAACTTCTGCATATGGAAGACCGCCTGCACGAACGTGTCATCGGCCAAGAGGCCGCCGTCACCGCCATCTCGCAGGCGGTACGCCGCGCCCGCGCTGGCGTGCAGGAGCTCAACCGCCCCCTCGGTTCGTTCCTGTTACTCGGCCCCACCGGAGTCGGCAAAACCGAACTCGCGCGCACCCTCGCGAACTTCCTCTTCGACGACGAGCGCAATATGGTGCGCATCGACATGAGTGAGTTCATGGAGAAGCACTCCGTATCGCGCATGATCGGAGCGCCTCCCGGTTACGTGGGATACGACGAAGGTGGAGTCCTAACCGAAGCCGTGCGCCGCAAGCCCCACAGCGTGATCCTGCTCGACGAGGTCGAGAAGGCCCACCCCGACGTCTTCAACGTATTGCTGCAGCTGCTCGATGACGGTCGCCTGACCGATGGTCAAGGTCGCACCGTGGACTTCAGTCAAACGTTGGTCTTGATGACGAGCAACCTGCGGGGAGAGGACGAACTCAAGGCGTACTTCCGTCCCGAGTTCATCAACCGCTTGGACGAAGTCCTCACCTTCGACGCCCTGAAACCCGAGCAACTCGGCGCCATCGTCAAAGTGCAAATCGAACGCCTCGCGTTGCATCTTGCCGACCAGGATCTTTCGATCGAACTCACCGACGCTGCGTCCGATCAGCTCGCCAAGGAAGGCTACGACCCTGAGTATGGTGCGCGCCCCCTAAAGCGAGCGATCCAGAAGAGGATCCTAAACCCTATCGCCGATGCGATTCTCGCTGGAACCCTATCCCGCGGCCAAGTCGCCCACATCGATTGGACCGGCACCGAATTCCTTATCGAAGCAAAGGAGAAAAAACAAGAAGAGGTGGTTGCTTAACCACACCCACTGCAGACAGCTTCTTGCTTGGTGGCGCGGATTCCCCCCGGGATCCGCGCCACTCTTTTCATTCGATCAATAAATCGCGCAGGTTGGATGGAAAACTCGTGACTCTGCACACCCTCCATATTCTTTCTTGCCCACTAAGGCTCATGACCTAGACCGGAATCTGCAACCAGAGTTCATCATTGAACTATGGGACCTAAGTTCCTTTTTCCTGACGAAGTCCTTCTATAAGTCTTGAATCATAAGAGATTCGCTCCCGCCCACACACTTCAAGCTGATACCCCGACAAACTGTAAGTCAAACCCCTCCCCAGCAGAGCATCATCCTCCCTGGCTTTTCCTTGCTCACTCAGTTACTTGAGAGTGCGGGATTTGAGTGGGGAGCCTCAGGCCGCATGTAGCGTTATTGGGCAGCGTTCGCGGTCCAATAACGCTACATGCGGCC
>JAAETM010000504.1 GCA_024228395.1 bacterium
GGAGAAATTCTTCGACCGCGTAAACCACGATTTGCTTATGGGGAAACTGGCAAAACGAATTGCGGACAAACGCATCCTGAGACTGATCCGTCGCTATCTGCAATCCGGCATGATGGTAAGCGGAATGCGAATCGAGCGCTGGCAAGGAACTCCGCAAGGAGGCCCCCTTTCGCCACTGCTCGCAAACGTGCTACTGGACGAAGTCGATCAAGAACTGGAGCGACGCGGGCACGCGTTTGTGCGGTACACAGATGACGGACGAGTCTTCGTCAAGTCAAAGCGAGCGGGCGAGCGTGTGATGCGTCACGTACACAAGCTGTATGGCAATCTCCATCTCGCGATCAACGAAGCCAAGAGCGCAGTGGCATCCGCGTATCGGCGCGACTTTCTTTTGGTCGGCTCCGGGAAAGAAAGTGCGGCTACGCGTGGCTGCGAAAGCCCTCGAAAGGATGAGGGGTCGAGTGCGGGAAATCACCAGTCGAACCCGAGGCCGCAGCATGAAAGCGGTAGCCGAGGAGCTGCGGCGGTATCTACTTGGATGGCGAGGCTATTTTGGCATCGTGCACACCAATCGTGTACTAGCAAAGCAAGACGAATGGATTCGCAGACGACTCCGAGCGATCCACCTCAAGCAATGGAAACGTGGCCGAACGGCCTTCCGTGAATTACGCGCGCGAGGAGCCTCGAAGCGCGTAGCTGCGGAAGTCGCCGGGCACACCAAACGCTGGTGGCGGACCTCACGCGGAGTGATCCATCACATCCTCAACATTCCCTACTTCAACCAAATGGGAATTCCCCACCTGGACGAGTAACCTCAATCTATCGAACCGCCGTGGTACGGACCCGTATGCCCGGTAGTGTGGGAGGGGAACCCAGGAAACCTTTTCCTGGGTCCCTATCCCGATTGGGGGAGTCAAGGTGCATTTCCTGCCATGCAGGAGCGGTGAGCGTAGCACCCTGGGCACGGCGTTGCGTCCTTGAGCTTGTGGGCGTCGCCCCCGTCCAATACCGCAACCGTGTTCGCTATGCAGGCAAGGCGTTGCCGGGACGCCAGCCGTCCGCTTCTAGGCTGTTCAGCATGTCGAGCACGGCGCCGCGTTCAGAATGGCAAAGCAGGAGCAGCAGGTCTCCCCGCTTGCACCAGGTGAGGGCATTGCGTGCCGCTTGCAGCTCGGAGGCCGCGTGTTGAATTCGCTCTTGGGGTACGCCGGATGCGAGCATGGTCTGTTCGATCATGTCGGTGACGATGCTCTGGCTCCGGCCGCGACTGACCTGGTCCATGGTCTTGATGATGGCCAGGTCGGGGGCTGCCTTGGCTGTGATGCGGGCCAGTTCTTCGATGGAGTCGTCGTCGCGGTCGCCGGCCTGACCGAGCAGCACGGCAAAACGTTCGAACTTCATGCCCGCGACCATTTCCATGGTGGCTCGCAGGCCATGGGGGTTGTGGGCGAAGTCGACCAGGGCGGTGACCCCGTTGAAATCGAACAGGTTGAGGCGGCCAGGGTTGGTATCGGGATTGCTTTCGAAGGTACCAAGGCCTTGGCGCACCGCCTCCATGGGCAAACCCATCTGCAGGGCTGCGGCGGCGGCGCATAGGGCGTTGGTGATGTTGTAGCGCGCAGCGCCCCCCAAGGTGATTGGGATGTCTTCGGCTGGCAATAGGACGTGGCTCGCCTGTCCTTCTTGAATGACCAGGCTGCCATCACAAAGGAGGGCTGCCCTGCCATCATTGCCCAGGTGTTCGGTGACGAATGGGTCATTCGGATCGAGTGAGACCCAGGTGATCGGCTTCTTGGTGTCTTGCCCGCGCCTGCGCACTTCCGGATTGTCCGCGTTGAGCACCAGATGCTCGCCGGCATGCTCGACGATAAACTTCACTTCGGTGAGGTCCTCTAGGCAATGCACACCCATATCGCCCATGTGGTCTTCGGCCACGTTGGTGACGATCGACACGTCGACACGGTTGACGCCCAAACCCCGGCGCAGCATTCCGCCGCGGGCGGTTTCGAGCAAGGCCACATCCACGCGGGTGTCCTTGAGGATCGCGCGCGCTCCACCGGGTCCCGACCAATCCCCGCTGTCGAGCAACTCATCGCCCACCTGGATCCAATCCGTGGAGGAAGTGCCCGGGGTGAGTCCCGCGGCCCTAACGATAGAACCCATGAGCCGAACCGTGGTGGTCTTGCCATTGGTGCCGGTGATGATCACGCTTGGGATGTCGGCTAACTGTGACCAGTCCACTTCGGAAACTTGCGGTAGCTCCGGCGTGTCCCAGGTCTTGCCCTTTGCACCCATGCCCACGGTGGTCCACTCATCGTCACCGCAAAAGTTCACATGGTGGTCCGCAGCAGCCTGTGCCAAGGCCAGCAGGCGCGGATCGCGCTCCTTCGCCAGTTCCGAACTCAAGCGATCCAAGTCCAAAGCCAAGTCCGATGCGGGTTCGCCCGCCAACACACGACGGGCGCTCTCGAAGGCCCATTCGTTGATCTCCATGGCGGTGTACAACGTGTCGATGGGGGCGGCGAAGGCCAAACTCACACCACCGGGATATTCCCGTTGGGTCAATTGCACCGCTAAGCCCAAGGACTCGAGTACCAAGCTCACCTGGGCCTGCCAAGTAATCACAACATCAGCGGCAGCCTGCCCTTCGGCAAGCTGCACTTCGAGTACGGCTCCAGGAAGATCCCAGATCAGATTGGGGCCGGTCAAACGGCGTGAGTCGGTCAACTGCACAGGGGGGCTCCCTCAGTCGGAGGATTCTTGTTCGCGGGCCAGGCGCACACCGCGCTCGTCACGCACTAGCTTGCGCTTGTCGACGGGCGGAGCTTCCGGGGTCTCGAAGGGACGCATGACCGGCTTGCTTTTTTTGTGGGGCACACCCGGTTCCAGGGTGCCCGGCTGGTACGAGGTGATTTGGGTCCAAGCACGCGAGATATTGTCGCCAAAGATCAATAGCAAGTCGCCAGCGCGGGCGCGGTGCAGTGCGGCGTCGGTGGCTTCCATCTCGTCGGGAATCAGTTCGACCGCTTCGGGATTGACGCCCGCTTCGATCAGCGCCCTACGTTGCATCTGGGGGATCTCATCCCCGTCTCGGCCGCGGAAGTTATCGTCCCGGCGGCAGATGTATTGATCGAACTTGCCAGCGACCGCTTGAGCGATCGCAGCCACGTCCTCATCCCGCCGGTCACCAGGCGCCGCAATCACGACGATACGTTGGCCCGCAGGCTCCAAACGATCGGCCAGGTCGGCCATGGCCTGCACGGCGGCGGGGTTGTGCCCGTAATCGAGAATGACTTTGAAGGGATGGTCGTCGCAGACGTTCATGCGGCCGGGGGCTTGGAAGAAGGACGTGTCAAAGGTGCGCAGACCGTGACGGATCTGGTCCAGCTCGGCGCCCATGGCAAAGGTGATGGCGGCGGCGAACATGGAGTTCTGCACGTTGTGCATGGCGCGGCCTTCCATGGTTGCCGGGATCTGGTGGCTCCAGAGCAGGGGCATGTGGCGTGGGCCGTCGTAGAGCGTCAGCATTTGGCCACCCAAGCCGTCCTCAAGAGTGATCGCACGGCCTCCCATCTGAATGTGCTCGCGCACCAGGGGATGGGAGTGGTTCATGGTCACGTAACAAACATGCTTGGCTTTGGTGTGATCGGCCATAGCCAATACCAACGGATCGTCCGCGTTCAACACGGCGGTGTCCTTGGCGATCTCGGCGATGGTGCGCTTGACCTTGGCGAGTTCCTCCAGGGTGTCGATCCCCTTCAGACCGAGGTGATCCGAATCCACGTTGAGCACGGCGCCCACGTTGCATTGGCGATAGCCCATGCCCCGGCGTAAAAGCCCCCCGCGCGCGGTTTCCATGACCGCTGTGTCCACCTTGGGGTCGCGCAAAACCATGCGCGCTGCTACGGGGCCGGTCATGTCGCCTTCCACGGTCAGATGCCCGTCGATGTAAACACCTTCGGTGCTGGTTAGACCCACGTGACGTCCCGCCATCTTCAAAATGTGGGCCACCATGCGCGCGGTGGTTGTCTTGCCGTTGGTGCCGGTGATCGACGCGATCGGGATGCGCGTTGGGGTTCCGGGGGGGAAGAGCATGTCGATCACGGGGCCGGCCACGTCGCGCGGCGTTCCTTCGGAGGGCGCCACGTGCATGCGAAATCCAGGGGCTGCGTTGAGTTCGCAAATTGCGCCGCGCGTGCGCTTGTAGGATTGCGTGATGTCGGTGGTCAAGAAGTCCACGCCACACACATCAAGCCCAACGGCATTGGCGGCGCGACGCGCCATCTCCCGGTTGTCGGGGTGGATCGCGTCGGTCACGTCCACGGCCGTTCCACCCGTGGACAGGTTTCCAGTGGAGCGCAGGTAGATGGTTTCGCCCTTGGTCGGAATCGATTCTGGCGAAGAATCCCGAAGCTCCAAAAGGCGCAATGCCTGGTGGTCTAGATCCAAACGCGTGAGGATCTTCTCGTGGCCCACGCCACGGCGCGGATCCTGGTTCGTGATTTCCACGAGCTGCTCGATGGTGTGCTCGCCGTCGCCGACCACGTGCCCGGGGACGCGCTTGCTAGCGGCAACGAGTTCGCCGTTGACCACCAGAAGCCGGTGGTCCAAGCCTTCGATGTAACTCTCGACCAGCACCGAACGGGAATGCTTGCGCGCGTGGCCATAGGCCTTGCGTACTTCATCGCCATCCTGCAAGTGAATTGAAACACCGCGGCCATGGTTGGCGTTTAGTGGTTTGACCACCACCGGGTAGCCGATGCGATCGGCGGCGCGCTTGGCTTCGTTCTCGCTGTAGACCAAACGCTGACGCGCCACGGGCAGACCCAGATCGCCCAGCAGGGTATTGGTTTCTTCCTTGTCAGAGGCCAGCTCGACCGAGATGTGCCGGGTCTCGCTGGTGATGGTGGCTTGGATGCGGCGCTGGTACTTGCCGTGGCCCATTTGCACCAGACTGTAGCGGTTGAGGCGCAGCCAGGGGATGTCGCGCTCCTCGGCAGCTTTCACAAGCGAGTCCGTGCTTGGACCAAAAGCCCGTCGTTGCGCATACCGAATGAAAGAATCGTGCTCCGTGTCCCAATCAAATTCGGCATCGGCGCTCTCCGGCCTCAGGTCTGCGGGCAATAGATCGTGCAGCAGGGCCAGGGCCAAATTCGCAGCTTCGAGTCCCACGTCCTCTTGTTCGTACTCGAAGACTACGTTGTATTCGCCGGCGGTATCGGTGCTACGGGTCTTGCCAAAGGTCACATGGGCCCCCGCCATGTTCTGCAGCTCAATGGCCACGTGTTCAAAGACATGACCGAGCCAAGTGCCTTCGTCTTCCCGCATGCGCCGCACGAAACCACCGGGTTCCCCATAGGAACAGCCATGCTCTTTCAGGCTGGGCAAGCGCTCGATGAGCTTTTTCTGAAAATCCTCTCCAAGGCGGCCTGTGGGCCATTTTTCGAGCACACCCAGATCAAGGGTCAGTCGGATGATCCGAAAGAGCGCGTAGTGGTTTGGGCCCAGGTAAACGGACTTGGATAGGATTTTCATGGGGGGTACATCTCTAGGGTTTTACGTTTGTCAATAGTCTGCTCGGCGGGCGAGCGATGCGTGTGTCTGTGTCGTAGGTGGCGTCTTCGGTCAGCACGTGCATGCGCACGCCGATGACGGTAACCGGTGAGTAGCGGTCGGCGGAATCCATGGATGTGAAGTCCACCTCGGATGCGTCGACGATCGTGATGGAGCCGGAACCGGCGACGCGCAGGATGCCATCGGGGCCGTAGACGGCTGCGGTGTCCTCGTCGAGGCCCAGCCCCACCAGGCGCGGGTTGTAGGCCAGCGCGGAAAGCAAGCGGCCCAGGCGATCGCGTTGGCGGAAGTGTTGGTCCACAACGGCCCAGGGCATGAGTCCCATGCCCGGCGCCAGGGTGACCTTGTCGCTAGAGGGTGTGGGTCCTTCGTCGCCATAGGCGATCATGTGTTCGGACATGATAGAAGCACCGGCCGAGGTCCCAGCCACATGCAGCCCATCGTTGAGGTTGCGCTCGCGCATCAAGTCGGAGAGGGGAGTGCCGCCCAAGGTGGTGGACAGGCGCAGTTGGTTACCCCCGGTCATGAACACACCATTGGCGCGCTCCATGGCTTCCAAGTTCTTGGGGTCAGAACACTCGGAACGCTCGGTGATTTCGAGCGAGGTCACATTGCGCGCACCCAGCTTTTCAAAGATATCCTCGTAGCGCTGACCCGTATCATCCAACCGCGAAGCGGTGGGAATCACGACGATGCGGCCTTCGCGGCCACCACACAGGCGCACGAAGCGCTCCAGAATTTTGGCGTCGCGTACTTTTTCTTCGGCGCCGCCAATCGGGATTACATATCCACGTGTCATACGTTTGTCTCTCCAGTTTTTTCGAAGGTGCCAAACACGACGGTTTCGCCGCCGCGTTTGTGCCACATTCCACCGAGCATCACGTCTTGAGGAAGGCCGTCTGGCCCAAGAACCACAAGGTCCGCATGCCCTCCCTCGCAGATCCGCCCTTTGCCTTTTAGGCGCAGTAAATCCGCAGCGTTCGTTGTGAATGCCGGTAGCACACGATCCAGTTCGTGCCCGCGCTGCAGCAATTTGGCCAAGCAGTTGGCCAGGGCCGCGGGTTGCCCCACGTCCATGTGCGTCACCCGCCCCTCGTCATCGAAGGTGGGCAAGCAGCCGCCGCCATCGCTTGAGATGGTGATGCGTTCGGCGGGTAGGTCACGGGCCAGGTAGCGTTCCAAGCCATCTTCGGCGCTGAAGGCATCTTCGCCTTCCTCCACCGGAAAAGCGGTGAGATCGATCGTGCATCCGCGCTTGGCCAATTCACAGCCTTCTTCGAAGAGCGCCTTGCACCGGTTCAAGTGGGTCGGGTTGAAGACCCTGGCGGGCAGCTCACTCGAATCCAAAGCCTGTCTCACCATATCCAAACCGCGTTCACCGTCGCCCATGTGCAGATGGCAAACCCCAGCCTTGTCGGCCATCAACCCGGCCACATGGGCATCGGCCGCCACACGCAGCAGTTCATCCAAGGTGGGTTGACTCGAACGGTGATCGCTGATCGCGAGCTCCCCCACGCCGATGATGCGATCGATGTGGACGATGTCGTCGCGCACCGATCCGGTCAAGGTGGTGGGGGGCAGGTGATAGCCGCCCGTATAACAGAATGCGGAAAGACCTTCCGCCACGAGGCTCCGGGTGGCTGCAAGTAAATCCGCAGTGGAGCGTGTCACGTCGTCGGTGCCCAACAGGCCAACCACCGAAGTGACGCCCGCACTGGTGAAGCGAGAAAGTCGGACCGCCGGGACTCGGGTCCGCGGACCCGCCTCGCCTCCGCCCCCAGTTAAATGGGCGTGGCCATCGATAAATCCTGGTACCAAGCGCGCGCCCTGCAGGTCCACGGCGCGCACATGCAACTTCCTAGGCATGTTTGGGGCGCCATCGCCCATCCAAACGATATGACCGCCGGCCACGAGCACGTTCTGAATTCCAAGGGCTTCTGGTGAGAAGACCTCAGCATTGAGGATTAGTTGAAGCAAGGGGGGGGGGGGCAGGTTGGACGGGGAGTCGGGCAGTGCTAGACCCAAAAAAGGGGCCTAAGAGGATACCATGGCACATGATGTCCCGCCAAGGCTGCAACCGAAGCCCCACAGGACCCGCACCCTAGCGTAAGGAGGTGATTGTGGGCCCGTGGGGGGCGTTTGTGTTCGCATTAAAACCTCCTCCGCCCGCGTGTTGGGACTGGTTCGGCTGTATGCCTGGGGCCAGCATGGCTGGTCAGAGGGGAAAGCGCCGGCTGGAGCGGCGTGGGTATCCCCCAACCGGCACGGGATAGGGGGGCCCTACTCCCCTGCCGTTTCAGACTTGGGCTCCTCTGTGGGGGGAGCCTCTACCTCGGCCTCTACCTCTACTTCCTCCGCTGCTTCCACCTCAGGTTCGACAGGTTCCAGGCCGAATTCCTTGCCCTTGTCCACAGCGGGCACACCATCGGTGATCCAGCGGGTGGCGGTGGCGCCTTGCAGGTAGTGATCGAAGAATTGCTGCATGCGTTTGGCAAAGTCCTGGCGGTTCTCCTTTTTGCGTAGGCCGTGTGCTTCGCCGTTGTAGTTCAGCATCCAGACGGGCTTCTCGAGACGGCGTAAGGCCACGAAGAGTTCGATACCCTGGTACCACGGGACTGCACCATCCTTGTCGTTGTGCAGCATGAGTAGGGGGGTTTCGATCTTGTCCGCGAAAAACACGGGAGAGTTCTCCAAATAGAGGTCGCGCGCTTCCCAGAGGGTGCCGCCGATGCGGCTCTGGGTCTTTTCATACTGGAACATGCGGCTCATGCCACTGCTCCATCGGATGCCGCCATAGGCACTGGTCATGTTGGTCACCGGGGCGCCAGCTTCTGCGCAGGCGAAGACATTGGTCATCGTCACCAGGTAGGCGATTTGGTAGCCGCCCCAGCTGTGGCCTTGAACACCAATGCGCGCGGGATCCACGAATCCTTGATCGACAACGGTCTGGATGCCGGGCAGGATCGCGTTGGCCGCGCTGTGGCCGGGGTGACCGGTCGCGTAGGGAATGTCCGGCACGAACACCACGTATCCGCGGCTGACATAGAAGCTGAAGTTGATCGACGAACCACCAGCGGAGGGCTGGTGGTAGCGATGCAATCCATTGGAGCTACGCTCGTAGAAGTAGACCATCATCGGGTACTTTGTGGACGGATCGAAGTTGTCGGGTTTGTAGAGGATGCCGTCCATGGCCTGTCCATCTTCGGTCTCGTAGTGCACGAGTTCCGAGGTTCCCCACAGGTAGTCGCGCTGCTGGGGGTTGGCGGAGCTGATGCGCGACAACTGCTCAAAGTCGGTTGTTGTGGCCCAGATGTCGGGTGAGCGACGGAACGACTGTCGCGTTAGCAGGAGCGTATCGCCCTGCCGCGCTTTGGTCGGTCTGCCGACACTTTCGTCCAGCATCAGCATCGAGCTGATAGGGCCGGAGGCGGTGTGGAGTTGGCTAAAGCCCGAGGCCTTCGTCTTTTCGTTAAAGGCTGAGAGCAGGAGCGGTTCTTCGAGGTTGATGGTGCGCTGCTCGTAGTCGAGCTGTTGGTAGCGGTAGCGTATGTTGGTATCGCGGCCCACTCCGGCCGTGAGGCACTTGGCGGAGTCCGTGCCGCTGGGATCCACTTGCCAGATGTCGAAGCGGTCATAGAGCAGCAAGGCGGCATCGTCATCCAACCAACCGGCACTGCCATAGGAGCGCGGGGGTGCGGGCGTGTCATGCAATTCGTTCGCCAGGGATGTTGGGATGTCATCTGAGAGATCGACCGTAACGCGATCGGATACGGACATTGCAAAGTAGTGCTGCACGTCCGGGTCCCACCAGGTGACGTACGATCCACCAGGGGACAATGAAGCGGACGCGCGTACCTTTTCCAGCACGAGCGTGGCCTCACCCGTCTTCAGGTCGACGATGTAGGAATCGCTGAATCCGGGGGATTCCCAGGACCTTGAAACGGCGTATCTAGCGGAGTCGACTCCGACCGCAACATCTGCGATCGATCGGTCGTCGACGAGGACTCTAGGCATGTCTTCGGTGGCAAGCTGAACCATGGTCCCAGCCTCCAGGTCATACAGCGCCTGGTAACTGCGGTTGCGCTCGCGGCCTGCCTGCAGGATCTGCTGGGGCTGCAACGCATCATCCTTCCAGTGCCAGATGTCGAGGACCGCCTTGGGGTCGTCCTTGGCTGCTTTCTTCTCCTTTTCGAGTTGCTTCTTGGTCTTGCCTGCGTCCTCGGGCTTGGGTTGCGTACTAAACAACAGGCGCCGACCGTCTTCGGTGAACGACGGACGACCCGATGCGAGCCACCAACCCTTGGGGAGCGCCTTCGCCTTTTCGTCGACGATCTTTTGGGCTTCCTCGTCTCCAGCGCTCCACAAGTACATCGAAAGGCTGGGCTTGACCGGGCCGTAGTCGTCGCGGTCGGAGGTGAAGGCGAGTTGTTTTTCGTCTTCGCTGATGGCGATTGAGTTGTAGCTTCCGCGTCCCGAGATAACTTGGGTTAGGGTCGATGTGGCGAGGTCCAGAAGGAATACGCCGTCGTCTTCGGCATCCGTGGCCGAGGTGGCAAAGGCCAGGGATGTACCGTATTTGCTGAATCGATGGGATGTCACGTCGGGGAAGCGTCGCTCAATGCCGCTCTCGAGGCTGCGTAGAACGAGCACATTGCCGTTGTCCTTTTCCCGTTTCTTGGCGCTCTTCTTCTTGGCGCCCTTCTTCTTGCCGGGTTCTTCTTTACCTGGTTCTTGCTCGTCGGCAACCGGTTCCCTTGCTGCGGGAGCCTTTGCCTTAGGGGTGAACTTTGTCAGGCCGGAGGCCTCGATGCTGTAGTTCTCCTTGATCTTCGACTTGCTGGAGGTGACAGCATTCTTGTCGGAGGCCTTCGACGGCGAGTACGTGATCCAGCCAGAGGCCTTCTCTGGAAAAGAAAACGAGCGCACGTTGTGCAAGGTCACGTGACGATCGTTGACCAAGTCGATGATCTCGAGCCTGGGCTTGGGCATGTCTCCCTTGCGCTTCTCCTCTTTCTTGAGTTTCTTGATGAGGTCCGGGTCGGGCTGCACGACGTAGGCGGCGAATCGACTGTCAAAACTGAACCGTGCGCTGGAGCTATTCGCCACCTTGTACTGTTTCTGGGTGGCCACTTCACGGATCGTCAGGGTGGATTTGCCTTTCGCTGAGCGCACGGAGAAAGCCATCCACTTGCCATCCTCTGAGAGGGACTGCCGCCCAACGGAATTCCACTTTTCGTAGTCGCTGTGGTCGAGGGCGCGCCGGCCCAGCTCATCCTGGGCGTGAAGGGAGGGAGGGCAGAGGCCGACCAGGAATATGGCTGCGAGGAGAGTTGCTGATTTCATGGGGGATTTTTGCAGGTCGTTCGGTTGTTCGGTGGTGATCACACTCGGAACGGGTCCAAGTAACGAACGAATCCACGCCTTGGGGGCGTGGCCTTGTGCGTCCATTGCTCTTGGCCCCCCAGCATAGGAGCGGGTCACGGATTATGGGGTGCGAAGCACCGGCCAACGCTTCCAGTTACGTTAGGTGAACAGGGATACCCATAAGTGAAGATGCGGGTGGCGGCCGGGCAGAGGGCGTGGGCAGGGGGCAGGCCATTGCGTGGACCCAAGATAGAGAGCGTGCCTCCAGGAGAGATACTGGCCAGGTCGGAGACCACGGGATTGGTGAGTCTCGTTTTAGGGCAGAGCAGGGGGGTCGCGCTTCGAAACCTCGGCGATGTCTCACGTGAGAGTTTGGAATGACGCTTCCCATGTTGGGAGATCATCGAATGCCAAGACAGCATGCGGCCTCAAGGATTGCGGACAAAGGCGAACTTGTAATAGTCATTCCAAGCGCCGCCCAGGTGCTCGATGCCCTTGTCGCCGGGGGAGTGCGTATCCAAGATCTCTTCCACATCTACCACCCTGTCCTTCAGACCCAGGGAAAGGCCTTTCCTGCTGTCTTCTGGATGTGAATAATGACGAACTTTCTCTCATGTGAGATCAACATGAGCAGGCTCTTCAAACGGATATGGCTAAGGCCACGTGGGGCCGTGCCAAGGGATCGGATCGATTTGTGGGAGAGTGGGAATATGCGACGCTGTTTGCAGGATGCATAACCAATGGGCAAGCATTGGACCAGCAATTGGCGCCAGGGACCATGGTGGTTTGCGGTTGCACAGTAGGCAAAACTTCAGCGCGCCTCCTTTTGCGCCGAAGGGGAGTTCTCGCCCGGCCCGCCCGCGCCAGTTATCACGAACAGGGCCGCGCATGCAATCAGGAAAAGGCCAAAGGGTGCTAGCCATCCCCAACTGCCAGGAACCCCGCTTCTCAGGGGATAGATAAGGGCAGCGAGCAAGCTGATTCCGATCACAGGCGTCAAACTTCGGGGTCCCCAGGGGTACATGTTGTAGAGAACGCGAATCTGTACGACTTGAAGCAACCGCACAAGAGTGATGCAGATGCATGTTGCGGCCGCAGCTCCCAATCCACCATGGGCGGGAATCAGGATAATGTTCAAGGCGATGTTTCCTCCGACCATCAAGGTCATGTTCAACAGATTGAGTCGAGCCCGCCCCGTGATCCCCAGGACACGACCAGCCATGCCGGATGACGATGCCACAGCTTTGCCAAAGCAGAGCACTGTAAGGACAGCCGCACCCGAGCGGAATTCTGGGCCAAACAGGTTCAGGAGTTCCACCGACCAAATGGAGAGTGCCCAAGCCAAGGCGATTCCTGGCCAAAGGGCCCATCGCGCGGTCAACTTGTAAAGGTGACGGATTCCTGACCAATCATTTGCGGCATGCAAGTCGCTGAGCCTGGACATGAAAATAGGTCCAAGGCTCTCATGGGCGAGCAGGGCGATCGCTGCGACGCGCGCTGCCGCACCGTACGCCCCAACTTGCTGCGAGTCACTGAGAACCCCCATGGACAAGACGTCGGTCCACAGCAGCAAGAATGCGAGCATCGAAGTGCCCATCAACGGCCAGGAGTAGGAAAGCATCCTGCGAACCTTGAGGGGAGCAGCTGGGAGGGTAAGCGAAAGGGCTCCCGGCGCCTTGTTGCTGAGAACTTTTATGCTCACCACCAAACCCAAAGCCGAGCCTGTCAGGGTGGCCCAGATCACCCCGGAGGCTCCAAGTCCCAGCCACCAACTAACGCACATTCCCGTGGCTATGGTTCCGGGCACCAGGACCTTCTCGATCCACGCACGCTCCTTCACCGCAATGAAACCCTGTAAGAGCGTCACCACCATTGTGGTCAGAGTTCCCACTAGGATCAGCATGGACAGCGGAACCAAGAACCGATGGAGGTGCGGTTTGTCGAAAATAATTTGCGAAGCCCAGGGCCCGTATAGCGAGGCAAGTAGTGTGAAAACGATGGAGGAGACCGTTACCGCCAAGAGGGCTGAGCGCACCACCGAACGGATCTCAGTTTGCTGGCCATCTGCACGCGCCCTGGATAGGAAGGGGAAGAGCCCTGGGGCCAACCCAAGCATTGACACGATCACCAGGAGGCCGGTGATGGCGAGGCTCAGGGTGTAGTCACCAAAGAGGCTCGTACCGAGGATGTGGGTGGCGCCAAGCATGGCAACATACCTGGAGCCAATACCGAGAATGTTCGCCATACCGGTACCGCTGGCTTCTCGAGCGACCAATCGCGTTTGGGACTTGTGTTCATGTATGCCGTGACGGCCTGAGGGTCCGAATTTTTCGAAAAAATACCCGTATGCGTTCGCTGCTTGGGAAAGCAGCATTAGGGATGATCCAAAGGCGAGTCTATGATCCTTGGGGAGCTTTCGGGGGTGGCGGATCAGATTCGAATAAAAGGAAAGGGGTTCCAATTCAATCCTGACCTTGCCGAGTGGGGTGGCTAGTGTGTGATACACAAATGCTCCCCGACCGTAATTGAAGTGCTGGCGCAGGAAGGACTTCAACGTAAGGGCATGGTAGTGTTGAATGACAGCTTTGGGTTCATAGACAAGCTCAAGGCCCTCGTTCAAGCAGTTCGCACAGAACTGACGATCCTCACCACCCGCCCCTTGGAAACTCTCGTCAAAGCCCCCGACCAAATCGAAACTTGTGCGCGACAACGCAATGTTGTTCGAAGCAAAGAACGGCCGACCCGTGTTCAGGAAGTACTCGTAGATGTAATCGAGCAAGACTTGACTCGCTTCAGAATAGCGGTTCTTGCGCAGGGCGTTAGTGCTGTGGCCCCCTATGACCGCGTTGGGATTTTGGTCAAAGGAGTCTGCGAGTTGTTGAATCCAGTTAGACTCTGGTTTGCAGTCATCATCCGTAAAGGCGAGGAAGTCTCCAGATGAAGCTGCGGCGCCCCGGTTGCGTGCTGCGGCAGGACCAGCGTTTTCCTGGCGAACGACCTTCAAGCGGAGGGATTCGCGGAATGGGGCCAAGTCCTCATCCTTCAACGGCTCCTCCCCTGGACCATCTTCAACGAGCACGACCTCGAGCTTTTCTCTTGGGTAGCGCAAGCCTTCCAGGGTCCTCAGGCAGGCCAAGGCACTGGCTGGTCTCCTGTAGGTGGGTATGATGATTGAAAAGGACCGCATGGAAACTAGATCGACGCGGAAGGCTGCACACCCGGATGGCGGGCCATGATAAGTAGGAACATGAGTACGCACAACCAAAGGGCAGATTGTGTGATCAGGTAAATGTTGTTCCAGGGATAGGGGAGGAGATAACTGCCCCCCGGAGCCAATAGGGAAGCCGTCATTGACACCAGTAGGAATGTAGCGATGGAGCTTATTCGTTTGCTGTGCGCGACGGGGTCCTTAGCGATCCGGGCAAGAGCGATCAACGGGAGCAGCAACAGCACATCGTCGTACCACCCATGGTAGGTATAGAAGCGCGCTACAATTGCAACCACCGCCATAAGGATCCAAATGGATCGCCTGCGGTGAAGCAACACCCACAGGCCCACTAGGCCCAGTGCAATCAAGGTGGCTGGCGTGATCCAATTCGCATGTCCAAGGTATCCGAGCGTGCTATGCAAGTTGATGCTAGTGATCCGCAAAATCGGCTCGCTGGCTTGGGTCGTTTCTTCTGTGGGCAAGGTCTTGGAAGCTACTGTGACAGCCCGAATCGAACCCTCTCCATGTCTTGCACCCCAGGCCGCCCCATGGACTCCTCTTTCAAACCAAGCTCGCATCAATTGTATGGGGCCATTCTTTTGGGCGAGGGAAGCCAGTGCTGTCAGGCCCACGTATCCGATTCCGATGAGGGTCGCGGGTCGCAGACCTCCGCGTGCGAAGAGCACGATCCAAAAGAAGGGGACTGAGAGAGTTGGCTTGATGAGGGCGACCAGGAAGAGGGCGGCGATGCCCAGGTCCCGCAACCACGAGGCTTTCACCCCCGTTAGGCGGGGCAAACATAGGGTCAAGCAAACTAGAACCAAGATCCCTAGCTGGCCATTTCCAATGGTCGCCCCAACAGGATAGATCGCGAGGGGGAGTAGTACCAATAGGGCGCGTTGCTTGCGGTCGACCGGTTCATGCGCTTTCACGTAAAGCCGAACGAGCAGAAGTACCAGGCCTATGGTGACTACCCCAAACAGGACACGGGAGGCCGTGAAATTGAGCCAGCCAACAAAGGGCCACAGCACCAGATAGCTAGCTGGGGGATAGACGGCATTTCCTTGGGTCCAATAGATACGTTCCCCAGCGAACCAACCATTGACTTCCATGTGTCGCAAGGAAAGATCTACCGCGCCAACGGCCCCGGAGAGGGCAACGTTTCCAGGGGGAGTGAATTGAAAGAGCAAGCGCCAGAACTGATAGCCGAGCCAGATGCATGCGATCCATATGAGGAGCCAGCGAGTCGCTTTCCAAAGGCCTTGTCCTTCGACACCCGATGATTGCGGGCTGCTGGGGGGAGGTGCGTTGGGGCTCATATCGAACTTGTGCTTCCGCCCATGAGGACGGAGTAGCCGAGTTTCCGCATCCAATGTGAACCCTGAACCTCTCCAAAGAAAGCGCGCAATTCAGGGTCTCCGAGGAAGGCGTGGGCCCGATCCGGTTGTACTGTGTCCTTCCATGAGGCGATAAATGCCTCTGGATCTGAAAGATTGGCGAATGAGGCAAGCTGGGAAAGCGCTGTGTCGCAATTGGCGGCCAGGTCCTCGAAACGGAGCGCAAGTTTTGGACCACGATGGTCTTCAAGGAGGCATTCCCCTTGGGCGACATATTGCTCCCACAGATCGAATCCCGACTGGAGCGTGAACTCTGAGGCCGAATGCAGGTGGCGCGCGTGGAATTCGATTCCGTGGCATGCATTCCCCAAACGCTCCACCAGGGTGGGATGGGGAGCAGGGGACAGAAGGTTCGCAAGTCGTTGACGGTCCCGTTCACGCAAACTCGCCGCAACATCCACACCATTTCTGGATATGTAAAGCAGGTGCGCATTGGGAAAAGCGAGCCGCCAGGCGGGCATGGTGAACACCAACCGAGGGTCCTTCCAACCCCAAAGAGCCTGCGAATGGAAACGTCCACGGTTCACCAGGTAGGACCCTAGCCCCATGAAACCTGCGAATCGCACGGAGCGGATGTCCCTGGCAAGGCGCTTCCCTATCGCTTCGAGTTGATTGGGCCTGGCCAGGAAATCAAGGGTGCAGGCGGGGGCATCCCAGGAACCACCAGCCTGCCGCATCAACCACTCATTTCGTTTCAGGAAGAAGAAGTCCTCCTGGTTTGGATCCACGTGGGCCCCGGTGAATACTCCGTGTCCTTGCAACTGGCGCGTTACGAGGGTTGTTCCGGAGCGGTGCATGCCGGTGATTACGATAGGGGAGGACATGGTGATCACTTGCCGCATTGGCCACTTTTGCCCGGGGACCCCACCGAAGACAGCGCTTTGGTTTGTTTTCTGGTGGGCCCCAGGGCTTCAGCTGTATTTGCCACCAGCTGATGGCGAAGAGCTCGCAGATGCCCTTGGCGAAACAATTGCGCCGCTTCTAGAAGGCTTGTGAGGAGGGACATGCCGCGACCGACAATCGCACCGTAGTGCTTATGGTGGAAGATTCGCATGGCGTGTGCTTTGTGGCGCCAACGCCAGGCCTCCGAGTGAATGGCTCGCGCACCATCTAGGCATTCATGCCACATGAGGGCGGCGGGTTCACACCACAACTCGAACCCGGCGCTCTTCATTCGCTTGCACAGGTCCAAATCCTCGTAGTACATAAAAAAAGTTGGGTCGAAGAGGCCAACAGCCCTGCAGGTGGTTGCCCGCAGCAGGATGCCGTGTCCCCAGATGCAATCCACCTGCAGCGGTGGCGCGCAGCTAAGGGCGTCGTCCACCTCCCCTATTCCGGGAACGGATTGTTTGAGCGGCAAGAGGCCGAGGAAGGAGCCTGCGTACAATAATCGCTCCCTTCCACAGTCTGTGGGCGTTGTGGAAAATGTGCGGGGTCCAACGGCGCCGGATTTGGGATGGGCCTCCATGAAATCCACGAGTGTGCCCAACATGGTGGGGGCGACGATCGCATCAGGGTTCAGTAGGAAAACGTAGTCTGCTCCGTCGTCGAGAGCGGCCTGGATTCCAATATTGCAGCCAGCTGCAAATCCAATATTGTCGTTGCATACGGTGATGTGCAGGTCCGGGAAAGTCAGCCTAAGCAAACCGACGGTGCCGTCTGAGGAGGCGTTGTCAATTACCCGGATCTGCAATCCCTGATACGCGCAATCGAATAGAGATTGCAAGCTCGCAATGATGGTGTCGCTGCTGTTGAATGTGAGCACCACAGCCACCAAGAGGGGTTGCTTACTGGGTTGGCTCGGCGTGGCTGACGTAGTCACTTCGTGTCTAACTCGAGGGCAAACCGCGTCCGCGATTATTATCAACGCTTGGTCCGCATTCAAGATCTGTCTGCTTTGAGTCCTGTGACTCTTCGTGATAATCCAGTTCCACGTTAACCGACCACACGTCGTTATTCTCACCGAGGATGTTCCGCGCCGCAAGTACACCCGTCATCATCGAATGGTCCTGGTTGTTGTAGCGATGCTGACCGTTGCGCCCAATCAGCTGTAGGTTTTGCAGGTTCTCGAGCCAGGTCCGTATGATGCCAAGGGCCTCCTTGTAGTTGTCGTCATATACGGGGTAGGCCTTTTTGACGCGAATCACGGACCCATCTTCGACCGCCTCTGAGGGAGCAAGGTTGAGCATGTCGCATTCCTTGCGCGCCATTTCGATCAGGTCCTCGTCCGTCGTGGACCACAGCTCGTCCCCCTCCTGGACAAAGTACTCCAAACCCAGAGCGGTCTTGCTTTGGTCGGGCACCATGTCGGGGCTCCAGTTCTTGAAGTTCTGTACTCGACCTACGTGTACGTCGGGGGAATGGATGTAGATCCAGTTGTCCGGGAATAACTCGGGGCGATCCACGACGAGGGCCACGATTAAAAAGTCACGGTAGCGCAAGTTTGCCGCAGCCTCCAAGACTTCCGTCGGCGGCGGCGGATCGAGAATAGCGACCAACTCGCGAATGGGCATGGATGTCAGGAACTGATCGGCAGAAAAGTGCTGCTTTGTATTCCCAGCCGTCGTGACGGATTGAACCCGTTCACCGTCATGGTGAATTGAAGTGACCTCGCTGTTGAGCCGCACGTCATTTCCGCTCTCCCGGAGCTTATCGGCACAGCAGTTCCACAATTGCCCCGGACCATACCGAGGGTATTGAAAGCGTTCAATGAGCGAAGTAATTTGTCCACCGGCTTTGTTGGACCGGCCACCGATGAGAGCATTGATTACAGCAGCCCGGAGATCTAGATCCTTGATCCGCTGGCCAGCCCATTCCGCGCTGAGTTCGGTGCATGACATGCCCCAGACCTTTTCTGTGTAGGTCTTGAAGAAAATCTCATACAGCCGCTTGCCAAATCTGTTGGTAACCCACTCCTCAAAGTTGGTTTCGTTGCGGTTTGGGAACACCATCGCCTTGGTGTAGCTAGCACCAATTCTTATGGACTCGAAGATCCCTAAGCCGAAGATGGCATTCATCGGCTTCAGGGGATAGTCAAACATTTTCGACTTGTAGTGAATTCGAGAGAGCCTTGGGCGGCTTAGGAATTCGTCCCCAAGGATCTCTATCCAAAGCTGTTGTACGTAGGGGACCTTGGTGAAGAAGCGGTGCCCTCCGAGATCAAAGCGATATCCTTCGTGTTGGCAAGTTCGGGAAATGCCACCAACATCGTCCCCAGCTTCGAGCACCAGAGATCGTCGGTTCGCCTTGGCAAGCTCAAAAGCCGCGGTCAGCCCAGCAGGGCCACCGCCTATGACAACGCAGTCCAGGGGGCGGACCGAGTTGTCGTTGTTTGTAGGGGAAATCATCGGGACAATCCGTATCGCATGCGGCAAGTCATGTAAGCCAAGCCTGAGTAGAGAAAGTGAATCTGGTGAAAAGCGACCCCAGCAACTGCAAAAGATACCCCAGCGGCCTTCATGAAAATCAAGCCAAGGCTGCGGTTTGCTAGCAGTATGAGTGCGAACCCTGCGATGGGAATTCCGGGCGGGACGACGCCAATTAGGGCTAGGCCCATTGTAACAAACCATACCCCAGCCAGCAGGGCTTTGAGTTGTTCATATTTGCCCACATTGAGATCGGTGAACTTCCCCGGGTTGGCTAGCATCATTTTGGACCACGGAATAGCACGTCGGAAGATGTCGGTGTGTATTACGCCCTTCCAGCTCCATCGTTTGAGGTGTGTTCCACGGAGGCTTGGATCGCGATGAATGTGAGATCCTGACGCGACCAGCCTCTGTCCGAGATCCACATCCTCAACACTGGGGAGAGGAAAGCGGGCCGTGTCGAAACCTCCAATCGCTGAGAAAGCCTCGCGGCGGACCGCACCTAGCCCCGTCCAAAAAGTACTGGCATTGTCGCTAGGCTCGCGGTGGCCGTGGTGGTGACGCAGGTTCATGTACAGACTTGCGTAGTTGCGCTCACGGGGCGTTGCGTCGTAGGAGCCAAAGATAGCGCCGACTGAATCGTCCTCAAATTTGAGCAAGATCCTTTCCGGAACAGATGAGTCAATCACAACATCCGCGTCTACGAAGAGGAGAATGTCACCACTAGCGTGTTGGGCGCCCAGATTGCGAGCTGCCGCAGGACCAAGCGCGTGTCCACCAGAGGGGATGACACAAGCACCCAATTGCCGTGCGAGGCTTGCCGAACCATCGGTGGAGCCATCGTCTATGACGATCACTTCGCGGGGGGCGGATGTGGGAAGCAGGGGTGGTAGGCTTTCACGCAATAGGCTCTCGCCGTTTAATACTGGAATGATCACACTTAGAGTTCTCGGTTTATGCTCCTTCATTGGCGTGATCCTCTTCGCGACAGGCAATCAATATGGTAGGGGGAGGACACCAGACCCTTGGGAGTCGCCTCAATAGCGTTGATTGCCGAAAGGTGGTGAGTTTAGTATACATCTCAACCCGTTCGGGGGGATAGACTAATCGTAGCTCGTGTGTTGATCTCAATCTGAGAGGCCTTCAGAGAAGGCGGAGCCGGGTGGATTGTTGGTTCATTCTTGATTTTTTTGACAGGCCAATTTCCAGATACCCAAGTGTTGGCTTTGCCGGCTAAGTACAATTCTAGCTCAGCAAGTTAGAATTGCTGGGTTACTCCTTGGGAAACCATCCAAATGAATACACCACGCCGAATCCAAATGGGTAGTGCGACAGCAGTTCAAGGCTCAGGCTTGCGATCACGAGCTCGGGAGCTGTGGTTCCGAGTTAGGACTCGCCATTTGGCACAGCACATTTTCGTTCACATCAACAAGGCGGGGGCAGCAGCATTGAGCGCGCTCTTGGTCTTCAAAAGTCTCACCTTACCGCAGCCGAATATGCCTCAATAGTGGGGGAGAAGCGTTGGTGCCGGCTGTTTTTCTTTGCAGTGGTCAGGAATCCTTGGGATCGCGCAGTTTCGCACTACCATCATCGCATTCGGACCAATCAAACGGGCATGGGGCTCAAGCCCCCAAAGTTCAAGGATTGGCTTCAGCTTACGTTAGGGGAGCAGGACCCCACCTACCTCAACTACCCTGACACCTTGGGACCCCAGGTACTTCATGCCTCAATTCGATTGGATTGTTGATGCGAATTGTCGGGTTGTGGTTGAGCTTGGGTGCAGGTTTGAGAGCCTCGAAGATGGCTTCGCCAAGATATGTCAACGCATTGGAGTCCAGGCGGAGTTGCCTCACTTGAATCGAATACCTGAGCGCGAACCCTACCGCGAAATGTATGACCCTATCAGAAATGTATGACCCTATCAGCAAGGAGCTGGTGCGGGAGTGGTTTGCACGAGATATTGAGCTATTTGGATACGGTTTTTGAGTATTGTTGTTCTGAAGATAGAGCCGCGCAGCTCGATCTTCGGACATTCGACGAGAGACTAAGTGAATACTGACCAGAGCTACTGTTTCGTGTTTGTCTGCCAGGCCGGGCGTCTGGAGATCGATGCGTTGTTGCTGGCCCTCTCCCTGCAGATGCATGTGAAGTGCGGGCATGAGCTGGTGGCGGCGATTCCCATGTCCGCAAGCCGCTGGGGTCGGCCCAATAGGATCGTCCTGGACCAGCTTGAGCGAATGAATGTTCGTATTGTGGAGATCGAAAATCAAATCGACCAGGAGTACCCGATCGGAAACAAGGTCAGCTGCCTCAGCATTCCCACCGGGATGGATAAGTTGGTTTTTGTCGACAGCGACGTCCTCTGCTTGCGGGAATTTGGAGGAGGTGCAGAGTTTTGTGCCCCATTTAATGCGAAGTTTGTCGATACACTTATTTTTGGAAAGGACCCAAGTGAATGGGAGGCGGTCTATTCTGCGGTTGGCTTACCCTTGCCTAGTATTGCAGGGGAGACCACAGTCAGTGGAGAGGCCACCTTGCCCTATTAC
>JAAETM010000505.1 GCA_024228395.1 bacterium
GAACCAGAAGCCCCCGCGCAGGGGGAGCGGCCCAAGGTAGAGCGCAAGTGGGTCGGGGAGCGGTCAAACGCTGAAGCTATCCGGTGGCTTACCCCGCTGGCGGACGAACTTGACCACCTAGCCGACCGGGCGGACGCGCAGGACAAGGCTTTATTCAAGATGCAAGAGAAGCTCGACACCATGGAATTGGACTTGGGCGGATTCCTTGATGAGCTAGGCAACAATTGCGCGACTACCAAAGCCCTCGAAAAGCGTTTGAAAGCCCTAGAAGCCCAAGCCAAGCCCGAACCTGTAAGCGAGCCTTGCGGGTTGGTTGATTGGGCTGGGGTAAACCAGGACCTATGCAACTACCTGGAGGAGAAGGCCGGGTTGATGCTGCCCCTTATCCATGCTGGGCGCATCATGGAAATCGTCAAGTCCCACCTTTCAAAGGAGGGTGGGGAATGAAGCCCTGGGAAAGAAAGCTCGACCGCTTTATCAGCGCAGCTGTTCCGTTTACAGGTGGGCTCGCCCTAGTGGCTGGCACCGCATACATCACCGTCCTCTGGGTCGCCTTCTGCAAATCAAAGGGGTGGTGGTAATGACCAGTAAGCACAGCGAGGGGCCCTGGGAGTATGACCCGGAACACTTGGTAGTGCGTGGCCTCGACGACCGCGAAATCTGCGACATCGGTTTCCACGTGCACCCTGATCGTAGTCCTGGTGAAGAGATGCAGAGGGCTCACCTACTTGGTCTCCTAATAGCCCAAGCCCCCGACCTCAAGAAAGAGAACGAGGCGCTGCGGGGGGCGGTTGCGTACTTCACGGAGTCGCTTCGCCTCGCAGTGAGTGAGGCCTCAAAGGTATCTGATGGCCGTGGGTGCAGCGAATGGGGCGGGTGTGTGCAGCTTCAAGCGCAGTTTGAGGACACTTTCGACCCCATCCTCAAGACGCAGGGAAAGCTCCCCTAGGGCCATTTTCGCCAATGTTTTTTCTGTGCTAGGGTTCCTAGCATGGTTTCGAGCAAAACAGAAAAGGCCAAGCAGGTAGACCAGCTAACGGAGGCAATCTTTACCGTAGCGAAGGCTCTCCGCCCAGGGGTCTTCGCTGCTGGCATTACAGGGCCCTCAGCCTACGACATCGCGGTTACTAACGGTTTCGTGGGGACGGAGGCGGAGTGGCTAATCACCCTGGAGGGGATCATGGTGGTTGGGCCCACGGCCCCGAGCCACCAAGACGGGAGGATGTGGCTGGATACGAGTTCGTCGGGTTTGACAACCGACCATCTTGTGACCCACTATCTGACATCGAGCACCACGCTTAC
>JAAETM010000506.1 GCA_024228395.1 bacterium
CTGGAAGCGGATGAGATGCCGTCCTTCCTGGAGCGGGCGGCGGAATTGGAGCGCGAGGAGAGTCGTCCTTTGGAGCTGAAAGGCCCCGCCGAATCATCCGGGGAAGCCCCTGCGGATTCCGATTCTGCGGGAGAGACGCAAAAGGACGAAACATCCACAAGCAGCGAATCCAAGGGGGATGACTCTTCGGAGCAGTAGGCCAAACCACGGGTTGAAACGGGTGATTTTGATACACACGCTTTGTCCTCTTTCGTGCTAACAATGAGGGCGCGCTCTGCATGCAGGGTGCGCCCTTTTTCTTAAACTACCCCGTCGAACAGATCTGGCGCACCCCTTCCAGGTCCCTAATCTTCCAATGGTTCGCCCAACTTGTCGGCCAGGGTTTGGAGTTGGCGTTCCAAGCGGGCCACCCTTTGTGGATAGGAAGTGGATAGGAATTCCAAGCGAGCAGTTTCGGGAGAGTGGGGGGAATCGAGGTGGAGTGCGGGGGCGAGCATGGGCTGGATTGTAGGCAAATGCCAACCAAAACGGGGCCTCCGGGGCGGGGATCGGCGGCGCGGTGGCGGCAAGAAGGGCAGGATTTGGCGTTGGAACCATAAGGCGCTAGCCCGGGACCTTGAGTTTGGTCCGGGCTTGCGGTGTTCGTGGGTGCGGGCGGCCCAGGTGCGCGAGAGTTAGGCCTCGGGGGGAGGGGATCCTCTTAGTCATGACCCA
>JAAETM010000507.1 GCA_024228395.1 bacterium
ATTCCTGCGTGCGCCTGCAATATGATCGCTATGCAAAGCTGGGAGGGTGGGACGCATGGCCGCCCACGCTCGCCGTACATTTCCTCAAAGTCCTCGTCACGGAAGTAGCGGCCCCTCATTTCCCCCAGAGCGCTGTGGAACGACTCGAACCCCACATGCTCCCGTAGCATATTGTCAGGCCTGAAGAGTTCCCCCTGTGGTGATTTGTGTCCGAGCATTGGTCTCCTTGGTGCGGGAAACCAGTTTACTCTGTGACATTCGCCGATTCAGTCTTTTTCGGCCGGGTTTCTAGGGCCTTAGTGGGTGGCTTGAGATGGAAAGACCGCCTTGAACGGGGCTGGGTGGCAGGGATCCTGGGGAATCTTTGGGAGGTCAACACGAAACCCAGGCAGTTGCGTTTTCGACAATACCGATCGGGGGCGGCAGGAAATGGTCCCGTTACTGGGGATTGTGCACCGCCAGTAGGTTGGCGGCTTCTACTATAGCGCACGCGGCCTGTGTTCGGGCTTCTGGATCGAAGTGGAATGGCAGGGAAATCCGGAGGCTACAGGCGGCTTCTTCCGGGGTGCAGCCCATGGCCATTAGGACTTCCGAAGGAGCGTGGTGGGTGGCGTCGCAGGCTGAGCCTGCGGAGGCCAAAACGCCCTTGGCTTCGAGTAGTGGCAGCAGGATTTCCGATGGGCAGCCGGGCAGGAACAACTGGGTCGTGTTGGGGACCCTGGGACTTTGGGACCCGTGCACGCGCGAACCAGGGACCCCTTCGAGAATGTGGGCTTCCAGTTCATCGCGCGAGTGGGCGAGCTCTATCAATCCTGCGCGATCTTGAACTTGCTCCAAGGCGTTCTTGGCAGCCCTTCCCAGGCCGATGATGCCCGCCACATTTTCGGTGCCTCCCCGTTTTCCATGCTCCTGGCCACCACCCACAAGCCAAGAGGGTGAACTGGAATCTTTCCGGGTGAATAGGGCGCCAATGCCTTTTGGTGCACCGAATTTGTGCCCGGAAAAGGAGATCCAATCGGCGCCCAGGGCGGGGGCGTCCAGGGCCAACTTGCCGGGGGCTTGCACCGCATCCACATGCCAGTGAGCACCCGCTGCATGGATGAGTTCGGCCCAGCCATGTATGTGCTGAATCACTCCAGTTTCGTTGTTGGCCAGGATCGTGGAGACCAGGGTGGGGCGTTTGTCGGCGAGCACCCGTTCGAGGGTCTCTTTGGCCACCTGACCAGAGGTGTTGACATCGAGGGAACACACCTCAAAGCCGCGTCCTTGCCAGGCCTTTGCTGCCCCTTTGGTTGCACTGTGCTCCACCGCGGAAACGACGACGGCTCGATCTTGGGGGGATTCGACATCGAGGGCGTAGTGGAAAGCGGCATGGGTGCTTTCGGTGCCGCCTGACGTGAAAGCGATTTGCCTCGGTGCGGCTCCGACTAGGTTTGCCATTTCGCGCCGTGCCCCTTCGATCGCCGCGCGCACCTCTAGGGCCGGACCGTAATCGCCGGAAGGATTGAAGTGCTGTTGTTCTAAGAATGGCAGCATGGATTGCAACACGCCTGGACCCAGGGGCGCGGTGGCGTTGTGGTCCAGGTAGAGGGGAGTGGCCATGGACGCGGGGCGGAAGAAGGGGCCGTTCCTAGTGGAACAGGGCGGCGAGCAGGGAGGGTAGGCTGTCGCCGGTCAACTGGCAGGGCTCGCAGAAATTGTTCTCAGAGACAGGTTTGCACTCGCAGCTTTGGCATTGCGCGAGCTTGCTACGCGCTTCTTGAATCTCCCGGCGCTGAACTTCCAGGAAGCGCATACGTTCCGAGATCAAGTTCCCTTGCTGGGCTAGGGCACCATCGATTTGCTCGCGCCATTGGGCCGGACCCTTTCCGAGATCGGAGTCAGTGGGGGCGATCAGGTCCCGAATCTGGTCGAGCGGCAAGCCCAGATTTTGCAGGTTCTGGATCAGGTTCACCCGGTGGGAATCGGCCGGACGATAATAGCGAAAGCCACCGTTTGAGCGTGAGGCGGGCTCGAGCAGGCCCAATTCCTCGTAATAGCGCAGGGTTCGCAGGTTGGTGCCGGACAGGCGGGCGAAATCACCGATTTTTATCAGGTCGGAACTCATGAAGGTGAATCGTGGGGCTTGCGTATTGGGCAAAAAGCGGGGGCTTGTTTGAAGGCAGTATTATAGCCTAATAGGGGATGGCCGAACGTTCGGGCCCTTGACATGGGTCTGTTTTTCGCCATTCTCTCCACCCTGGAGCCTCAATCATGCTGCACTTCGATCCCAAGTATTTCCTCTTTGTCGGCCCCGGTCTGTTGTTTGGCGCCTGGGCCTCATGGAAGGTCAAGTCCACCTTTCACCGATTTGCCAAGGTCCCCGTTGCCAGCGGAATGACCGGGGCGCAAGCGGCCGCCGCCGTCGCCCGGGAGGGCGGGGCTGAGGTGACGATCGAGCGCGCCCAGGGATTTTTGAGCGACCATTACGATCCGCGGGGCAAGGTCCTGCGTTTGTCCAATGATGTTTATGACGGTCGATCCATCTCTGCCATCGCCGTTGCCGCCCACGAAGCTGGGCACGCGATCCAGGACAAGAAGGCCTACCCTTGGCTCGGCATTCGTTCCAGTTTGGTGCCGGCCACCATGATCGGTTCGAGCCTATGGATCTGGGTTTTCATGGCCGGCATTTTGATGCAGTGGTTCGCTTTGGCCTGGGTGGGTGTGCTGCTCTTCGGCGTGGTCGTGTTGTTCCAGTTGGTCACCTTGCCCACCGAATTTGACGCATCCAACCGGGCTCGGGCGGTACTTGCATCCACGGGCATTGTCAGCAACGAAGAGGAGGCCAGGGGCGTTTCCCAGGTGCTCAACGCGGCAGCTATGACCTATGTGGCGGGTCTCGTGACTTCGATCTTGACCCTGTTGTATTACGCCTCCATGCTCACGAACCGTGGCGGCAGGGAATAACCTCAGCCCAAGGAGCCCCCAATCCCGTTGTATTCGGGATTGGGGGGGCTTTTGCCGTCTGTGTGTGTGGCGCCCCCGCATGTTACCCTTGGTAGCCCGTTCCCCAAGCACCCCACCCAAAGACGCCATGGACCGCATCACACTCGATTACACCAACGCCCTCGCCGCCACCATCGGACCTGAAAACGGCGTGCAGGAAGCGAGTTTGGCCGACATGCAAGGCCTGCTTTCTGAGGCCCAGGCCAAGGTCGAAAGTCGACGCACCCAGGATCTTCGTTGGTTGGATTTGCCCTACCAGGCGGACGTGCACCAGGAGATCCTTCGCTATGCCGAGCGAATGCAAGGGCGCTTCGAGAACGTGGTTGTGCTGGGTATTGGTGGTTCGGCATTGGGCAATCGGGCCCTGCATTCGGCACTCAATTCGCCCTTCCATGAATTGAGCCCGCCCGCTGGCGCCCCGCGCTTGTTTATCTTGGACAACGTGGATCCCGATTTGGTGGGGGAGTTTCTCGATACCATCGATCCCACCACGTGCCTGTTCAACGTGATCTCCAAGTCGGGATCCACGGCGGAGACCATGTCCCAATTCTTGATCTTCCGGCGCGCGTTGATCGAACGGCTTGGAGATGAGGGGCACAAGGAGCATGTGGTTGTGACCACCGACGCGCAAGCGGGTGTGTTGCGCCCTATCGTGGAGGACGAAGGTTATTGTTCATTCGTCGTGCCCGAGGGCGTGGGGGGTCGTTTCAGCGTGATGTCTCCTGTTGGGCTCCTGTCCTCCGCATTGGTGGGCATCGATATTCTCGGTCTGTTGAGGGGCGCGGCTGAAATGGACAAGCGCTGTCGTGAGGCCAACTGGGACGCGAACCCCGCCAAGGTATATGCGGCGATCCAGTGGCAGATGCAGGAGCAGAAGCACAAGAACATCGCGGTGACCTTTGCCTATGGCCATCGCTTGCGGGACCTTGCGGATTGGTACGCGCAACTGCTCGGTGAATCCATTGGCAAGGTCAAGGCGGGCCCCGATGGGAACGAACATGTGGGGCCCACCCCCGTGCGTGCGGTGGGCGTCACCGATCAGCACAGCCAGGTTCAGCTCTACGTGGAAGGCCCCACCGACAAGTGGTTCACCATGCTCGAGATCGGCGCGCACGATCACCGGGTGCCAATTCCCGCCGACTATGGGGACAAGGATGCGTTGGCCTACCTGGGGGATCGTACCCTGAGCGAGTTGATGGCAGCTGAGCGGGAAGGAACTCGCATTGCCCTGACCGAAGCCGCCCGGCCCAATGTGTCGATCCACTTTCCGCACGTGACCGCCCACACGGTTGGCCAGTACATGTACCTCATGGAGTATTCGGTGGCCCTGATGGGGGAGCTCTACGGCATCGATGCTTTTGACCAGCCGGGCGTGGAAGCTGGCAAAATTGCGGCCTACGCCTTGATGGGACGCAAGGGATTCGAAGAGCGGGCTGCGGAGATCCAGCAGCAACAGCAGAGGCCCAGCAAGGGCGTCTAACCACCCGCAACCGTGCGGAACCAGGGGAAAACAGCCGCTAGCATCTTCGAAAGCGGGCAGAAGGGCTTGCTTCCGAAGATGCTACTGGTTGATTTTGACCGGGCTCCGTGCCGACGGAGGGTTGTGGGGGTTTCCTTCCACGCTTCTTCTCCCTAGAATCCTCGCGCCCTGGCGAATTCGACTTCGCTTGGAGTTGCCTTACCAAGACGCCCCGTTGCGTTATCCGGTCACCCCCACGCTGGTTCCACGACCCGCGCCGTGCATGCTCGAAATCAACAAGATCCTGGTGGGCGTCGAGGTCAAACCTCGCACCGGCGAAATCCCCCAGGGGAGCAAGACCGCTTTTGACCAGGCTTGTCTTCTAGCGCTCAACACGGGCGCGGATTTGAAAATTGTGCATTCGCTTTGGCATTCGGACGAGTTGTGGCCTCTCAGCGAAAAGGGCGAGGCCGCATTGAATTCCCTGCGCGATGAAGCCGCCGGCAAGGGAGTCCCCACAAGCTTGGAGGTCACCGAGGAGCGACCGTGGATGGCGATGTGTGGAGGTGCCAAGGCCGGGCATGCGGATCTGGTTGTGGTGGGGCGTCGGGACAAGGAAGGCGCTGAGTCCAAGGGGCGTGCCCTGGGTGCGATCTCATCCAAGGTGCTGCGGAGTTGCTGCAAACCCGTTTGGGTCGTACGCGCTGGCGATGACTTGGAGCCCAAACTGATCCTGGCGGCGATCGACTTCACCAAGGTCGGCATGAAGGTGCTGGAGAGCGCGGCCTATCTGGCCCGTCGCAACAATGCTGCGTTGCATGTGGTGCACGCCTTTCGCATCCCTCGGGAACTCAAGCAACGCATCTCGGAGCTGGATCAAGAGGAGTATGACGCGCGCGTGGAAGCCCTCAAGGCGGAAGCCCAATCGGGGGTGGACGAACGACTCTTGCGCGTGGAACTAACGGAACCGGCCAAGACACACCTGAGTCGCAAGTC
>JAAETM010000508.1 GCA_024228395.1 bacterium
CGCTCATCCCGTTTTCCTGCAAGGGCCGAGGCTTTTGCCCCTCCTGCGCCGGCAGGCGCATGGCGGCCATCGCCGCGCACCTCACCGATCACGTGCTGCCCGATCAGCCCCTGCGGCAGTGGGTGCTCTCGCTGCCCTGGTCTCTCCGCATTCATCTGGCCTGTAGTCCCTCGCTCACCCGCGACGTGGGTCGTGCTTTCCTGCGTGCCGTCTTCGCTTCTTACAAGCGCCGCGCCCGCCAAGCCGGGCACCTGGATCCCCGCGAAACATCCTCCCCGCTCAGCCATCCCACCAAAGCCCACCCCGGCGCCATCAATTTCACCCAGCGCTTTGGCTCATCCCTCGCCCTCAACATTCACTTTCACGCACTGGTGCTCGACGGCGTCTACACGACCGATGGCCCCGACACCTTTCCCGTCTTCCACCCCGCGCCCCCGCTCACCCAAGACGAAGTCCAACGCGTACGCCACAGCATTCACCGCCGTGTCAACCGAGTCCTAAAAGCCCACGGCCTGCTCCCCTCCCCCGGGTCTGACCCCTCAGCCCCCACCGACGAACACGACTCCCTGCTACCTTTCCTACAAGCCGCATCGATCCAATCCCGCGTCGCTCTCGGTCCTGATTCCGGAAAGCCTATTCCGAAGCTCACCGATCACGCCGCCGCAACTCCAGGCCCGCAATCCCTGCCGCCCCTAACCTCAAACGAGCAAGGCTATTCCCTGCACGCGGCTACACGCATCCCCGCAAATGATCGAACCCTACGCGAGCGCCTCTGCAGGTACATTTCCCGCCCCCCTCTCGCCCAAGGCCGCCTCTCTCTGACCGACGAAGGCCAAGTCCTCTGGAAACTCCGCTCCCCTTGGCGCAACGGCACCAAGGCCTTTCGCTTTGACCC
>JAAETM010000509.1 GCA_024228395.1 bacterium
CGAGCTCATGGTAAAGGACGATCCCATCGAATTGGACCACTCGATCTCCTTTTTCTGCGCCAGCGAAGCCGCCGCTCAGGAATCGAAAGGAATCGGTGGAGCCCCCGGCAACCCACAGACGGTGCAAGCTTTCCGAGGAAGACACCCTCCAAACCCAGTCCGGGGCGAGCAATGTCCCGACTGCAGTAGGCCTGGTCACACCACCGGAGCTTCCGTGTGCCCAGCGAGAGACAAGACATGCAGCAACTGCGGAAAGAAAGGTCACTTCGCCCAAGTGTGCCGAAGCGCGAAAGCTCCAGCCCCTACCAAAAGAGGCAAAGCAAGAGGCCAAGCATCAGGACGTGGCCAAGGCAAAGCTCGGAACTTCCAGGCCCAGCGTATGGACGACTACGACGTTGGCGGATTCCACTGCTTTGGTCAGGGAGGAAGGATGATGATCCATCACGAGTTCAACATCAGCGACACTGCAGGCTTCTATCCCATTGTCTTCGTCGTCGATTCAGGAGCAAACACCGGCCTCATGTCACGCGACTCCTACGACAATTGGTTTAGGAGCTACTTCCCTCTCAACCCGGTCCTAAGCCAATTCACTTCCGTCGACGAACGCCCTCTCAGGAATATCCTCGGTATCTTCGAATCCAAGATAGACTTCTGTAGCAACG
>JAAETM010000510.1 GCA_024228395.1 bacterium
CCCCGGCTACGCATCCTTGGGCGCGGTCGACTCCCTGCGGGTTTTGCAAAACGACAAATGATTCGCCCCACTGGGAATACGGTGTCAGGCACGATGTCACCACAACCGGCCCGAATCGCGGAGCAAGCCGGAGGTCTCGGCCGGTAGTGGTGACATCGTGCCTGACACCGTATTCCCGTTAGTGACATCGTGCCTGACACCGTATTCACGCCTACGCAGGTGGCTCGTGCGGGGCGCATGGCTCGCCATCGCCACGCCGGTCGCCAGCGTTTTGCTCTTCTTCATCCTGAACGCCTGTTTCCCCTTCCCCGCAACGCTTCTCAAGGGCCCCCCGCCAAGCCCGCGCCTAATGGCCGCGGACGAAAGCGACCTTCAAATCCAACTAGCCCCGGATGATCAATGGCGCAAGCCGGTGCCCCTGGACCAAATCAGTCCGACCCTGATCGAAGCCACAATCGCCGTGGAAGATCAGCGCTTCCGCCAGCACATGGGCATCGACCCATTGGCGATCCTGCGCGCCGCCAAGCAGAACGCGCTCAGCGGGCAGACCATTTCAGGCGCCAGCACCATCACCATGCAATTGGTGAAACTGCTCAGCGGAAATCGAAGACGCACCCTGGGAAACAAAGCACTGGAGGCCTTCCGCTCCCTGCAACTCGAACGTATCTGGACCAAGGACCAAATCCTAGAGCGCTACCTCAACATCGCACCCTACGTGGGCAATCACCAGGGCATCGAAAGCGCGTCGATGGCCCTGTTCGGGAAACACGCCCTGGACCTTTCCCAGGCCGAAGCCTACCTGCTCGCCGGACTGCCCCAGTCCCCCACCCGTTTTGCGCCCGCGCGCCATCCCGAAAAGGCCCTTTGGCGTCGCCACAACGTGCTGCACGCGGCCGTGCAAACACGCACGCTCGATGCCGCCAGCGCTCAACGCCTGACCGAAACCGAACTCACCCTCAACAAGGCCCAGCGCCCCAATGCGGCCTTTCATTTCTCGCGCATGGCATTCACCCAGCGCCCCGCTGGCGGAATCACGACCCTGGATCCGGTCCTGCAGGAACGCTGCGAAGAACTCATGCGGAGGCGCGCCACCGCACTTCCCGCAGGTTGCGACATCGCCCTGGTCGCCATCGAAATCGAAACCGGCGCCGTGCGCGCCTTGATCGGTTCCCTAGATCCCAGCGACCCCATTGACGGCCAAGTCAACGGAGCCACCGCCTGGCGCTCCCCGGGCTCCGCGCTTAAGCCTTTCCTCTACGCCGCGGCCTTCGAAGCCCACTTGGCCAGCCCCGAATCGCTCGTGGAGGACTCCGCCATGGAGCTCGCCGGCTGGACCCCACAGAACTTCGACGGCGACTTCCAAGGCCGGGTCACGGTCACCGAAGCCCTGCGCCGATCCCTCAACATCCCCGCCATGCGCCTGGCCCGCCAAGCCGGTCTCTCGCGCTGCATCGGTGTGTTGGAAAGCGCTGGGGTCCACTTCCGTCCCGGCACCGCCCAAGCCGCCGGCCTGGCCCTGGCCACCGGCGCCGCCGAAGTGCGACTGATCGATCTGACAAACGCCTATGCCACGCTCGGTCGGAATGGCCAGCACAAACCTTGGGTCCTACTTGAGGACGAAATCGACAGGGACTCACCCGGCGCACAGGTCCTTTCAGCCTCCACCTGTGAGGATCTGCACACGATCCTCTCCACCCGCCAGCGCTTCGTCAATGCCAAACCCGACGCGCGCCACTTCTGCTGGAAGACCGGCACCAGCTCGGGCTTCCGTGATGCTTGGGCCATCGGCCACGACGAGAAATATGCCATCGGCATTTGGGTAGGCCACTTTTCCGGCACCGCCAACCCGGCCTTCGTGGGTAGCCGCGCTGCCACGCCATTGCTCACCGACGCGTTCTTGATCCACTGAAAAGCCACCTATTGACATCAAGAGTACGAGCAACTGAGATCCGCCCTCCACCAGCCGAGACGTGTTTCGAATCGGTTGTATGCAATGCGGATTAGCCATTGCCAATGGATTGCACCACCGGCGCGCCGCATCCGTTACTGATGATGCGGCACTACGATTTTGCGACGCATGGAGATACCCTCTTCAGAGTTGAGATTGAGTAGGTCTGCGCTGCGGTTGTCAAAATTGAGTTGCAGACCGACACCTCCGGCACCAGGGATCAGGAGGCCCACGTCCGCCGCCACAATGGCACCGTTGATTTCCAACTGGCCCCGCATAGGCCCTCTCTTCGGCACGATGCCGAAGATGCTGTTGTTGCTGTAGAGGAAGGCATCGATCTTGAGGGGTTCATTCCTTTCGTGGGCGTCCCTTTCGGACTTCAAATAGAATGAGAGCAAAGCATCGGACATCCAGCCGTCGCTGGCGGCCAGGCTGTGCAGCGCTGCAGGGCGGCCAGCTCCATACAGGATCGGGTCGTTGGGGTCCCCCGGGTAGGCTAGGGTCAGGCCATTGGAGCCCCACGATCCTGCATGTTCAGGGCCGATCCAGGTGTTCGAAGTAGAGTTGTAATACAGGTCCCTATTGTGGATGGGCACCGTGCCACTATCGTTGAAGACGTAATAGCGTGGCACATGATCTGGGTCGAAATTGGGGTTGACCGCAGACCACGTGGACGGATCATTCGAATCGTCCCCCTGACCGGGTAACACGGCTTGGGTTTTGGCCCACTCACCACGATTGAAAGTGGCCACTTCATCCAGCACGAAACTGAACGATCCGCTTTCGTTTCCGGTTATTGCTGGGTTCTCGAAGCTTGCAGGCCTATTGGAAGTGCCCGCCACATGGAACAGATCACCAACCATGATGCTGCCTCCGGAAGCCAGGGCCAACGCGTTGGTCGTTCCATCCGTGGATGATCCGAACATGCGCCCACCGCCCTGGGTCAATCCGTCCGCATAGACCAAATCCGTGGGCACGTAAATGTTGCCCGAAACCGTGAGGGAACCTTCACCCTTCACCACACCCGAAATGATCAAGTCCCCGTCAACGGCGATGGGACCGTTTAGCAGAATCGGGTTAGCCTCGGTTCCAACCAAGACCACATTGCCGCTGGTGGTTGAAGCTAGAGTCAATGAAGCACCAGCACTCAATGCGCTTGACAGACTTGCTGGATCACCCAGGTTGGCACCATCGGGAACAATGCTAATCGAGCCTCCTGTCAAGGTTCCGTCCGCTACTGTGGCGGCTTCAGCGAACTCGGCCGGGTCCACCATGCGATTGCCGATAGTCATCGGGTCATTCCCCCCCGTGTCAGGAAAAGGCGACGGGAAGGACTCAGGAATATCGCCATCCACCATCTCGTTTCCATTCTCACCATAACCCAAGTATAGGTTGTTCAAGGACGACGGGTTCGTGGGATCATCCACCAGGTCCACGGTGCTCATGTTTCCGAAAGCATCCTCCACGATTTTGCCGTAGCTATCGATAGCCTTCCCCTTAAGGGTTTGGGCCGCCCAATTGGTGATCAGGGCTCCATTTCTCTCCACGGCCTTGCCACGCACATAAACGGTTCCAGCAATACTTGAATGCGCAGAAGTTCGCATCATGAGTTCGTTGAGTGTTCCGACCTTGATTCGGTCGAAAGTGCCCCGCAATGCAGGATCATCATTGTGAAAGCGCTCTGCAGAATCGATGGATGCGTGGCACAAAATGCAATTCACATTGTTGGCGAACAGGGCAAACTCGAGGCCCGACCAGTCCGCAGGTTCGACCGAATAGATCTGCTCGACCGACACGGTTTGCTGGCCAGTCGAACGCTCCCGACCTTTGCTCTCCCTAGCTAGGGCCGAAAATCTGAGCTCGATGCTGTTTCCTAGATCCTCACGAACCACGCGGACATCCTCAATCACCGCCCCGCCGACGAGGTTCCCCATTGAATCGCTTTGCGCCATTTCCAAGCCGCCCATCAGGTTCAGCACATCGACGGAAGCGGCCCCATCGCGCACACCCAACCCATCCAGGTAGGTGCGGATTCCCGGCACCGTTTGGCTCTCCGCCAGGATTTGGAAGTCGCTCCAAAACCTCTCCACGGCCATATTCACTGCACTCGTTGCCGCAGACTTCACCCGAAAGGCCTCACGACTACTCTCCGCCTTCTTGGAGCTGTCTACAGAAGCCGTTAGGAAAGTTGTCGAGATGACGGCGATGGCCATAATCATCACCATGGCGGCGACGAGCGCGGATCCCTGGCGGGCGGATCGGACGGGGCGGGACCTGGATAGGACTTTCATGAATCTACGGGCGATGGATAAGATGAGCTACGAAGCCCTTTTTCGCCCGTACATCCAGTTCCACTTAAGTTCAAGGCGTCGCAGCCTTGGTGTTGTCGCACAATGGGATCCGATTGCACCTGCAGGTGTCCCATGGCCTAAGTTTGTACTAGGCCTACGAATAGCCCTCTCATTTCTAGACCTCGCTTCAGCGGGCCCTTCCTTGCGAACGATACAGTTGGACCATCCCCTTCTTCCTCCATGAAGCTACTTCAATCCCCCCCCACAGCCCAAAAGCGAGCCCGCTCGGCTGCTTTCACCTTAATTGAAGTCATCATAGTGGGCTCCGTGCTGACTATTGGCCTGATGGCGATGGCCCTGACCTCGGTGGCCTCCAGCAGCTTGCATCGCACGAGCCAAGAGGTCAACCAGGCAGAGAACATGGTGCGCGCCATCACCAATCTTGTGCAATCGGTGTCCGAAACGGCCAAGACCTCCAACGGCGGATGGTCACAGACCCTGGTCGATTCCTTCCAACCAGGCGCCTCGCCCGGGCAAAGCCTGCCCTCGCGCAAACTCAAAGCTGCGGACGGCACGCCGGCCACAGTCACCATCCTGGTTATCACAGACGAAACGCAAACCGACGAACAGCTCGGCGTCAAAATGGGCATGCCCCGGGACCTCAACGGGGACAACTTGGTGGACAATACCGATGTTTCAGGCACCGCCACACTGTTGCCCGTGATCATTCAACTGCAATGGAACGGAGTCAGCGGCACCGTGCGATTCAACCACGGCTTCTACCTGTTGGGGATTTAGACAATGGTAACAGTTGCCACTAACACACGCCGATCGGGGTTCACCCTGGTTGAAGTCACCATCGCTGCCACACTCTGCTGCGTGGTTCTGCTGGGTGTCCTCGGGGTCGTTCACAAGGAAGCCAAGTCCTTCGCGGATCAGGCGACTATAGTCAACCACGAGGCCGACGCCATACAAGCCCTGCGCCGGATCGAAGGGGAACTCACCTACGCCAAGGGAGTTGTTCCAAGCGCCTGGTCGATCAACTCCTTGGGCGTCAATGCCAATGGCGGTTTGGAAGTGGACAATTTGCTTGGTTTCCCCAGCCGGGGAGATCTGCTTCTGGGACGAGGAACCGCGGTGGAAGAACGCCTGACGTACGCCACCTACGACGTAGCTGCCAGCACATTCGAAACCCTGACCCGGGATAATGAATGCACCAACCCGTCCAACCACCCCGCCAATGAGACCGTTTTGTGGGCTCCAATGGCGATCCCCTCTGGAAACCAAGTGGCCCCGGCAGCGAATCAATTCGACGGACGCAGCAACGAGCTTATGGGCCCGCTCTTCTTCCAAGGTGACGGCACAGGCTTCACCTTTCAAGTTCCCACCGACCCCGCCGGTGGCACCAACTTCCTCGACGGCGAAACCGTGCGTTGGGGATCCGATGTGGCCGGCCAACCCCTCGCCAGCGGCTACTCGGCGCTATTCTACGACCCGCTCACCAGCGTGACCGAAGTCGATGCACGGCACGACCTGAACAACGATGGGGACATGGACGACACCTTCGACCTGGGATACATCAAGCTGCTGCGCTGGGACAGTGCTGCACCCGATGCTGCGACAACCAACGTCAATCTCACCGGGCCCTACATTTTGCAGGAGCGCTGCAACAGGGGCAGCGACCTGGACGGGGATGGTTTCGAGGATCCCCTCTTTCTCTGGATGCCCGACTCCAACACGCTACACGTGCGGATCTTTGTCTTCGCAGGTCAAATCAATGGACATGTGGTGACCCGCATGATCGACACCGCAGTTTTCCTCCAGAATGGAGTAAGCTAAATGCACCCCACCGTCAGTTCTAGATCAAGGAAGTTTGTCCGGCCCAAACTGCAGCGCAAACTGCTCGCCATGGTGGCAGCATTTGCCTGCGTTTCCGCCCTAGTGCAAGTCATCGTGGTCGACCTGGCCATGATGCACGCCGCAGAAAAGGCTGGGGCGTCCGGCCAGGCCCTTTTGGTCGATCTTCCCCAGGTTCTCACCGTCTCGGTCTTGATCTCCCTGGGCTTGACCCTACCGGTCGTGATCTTTGGAGCTCTCACCCTTTCCTTCCGCATCCTGGGCCCCGCCCACCGCTTCGAGCAGCACCTGCGCGGCATCGCCAACGGTGAAGCTGCCAGCAAGTGTACCATTCGCGAGAGCGACGAATTGCACGAGCTATGCAGCGCCATCAACGATGCGGTGGGCGCACTGAGCGAGCAGGTGGAAGGTGCAGCCCCCCTGGATGATCAAAGGCGGGCTGCTTAGTCAGTGGTCCGAACGCCAAGGACCGAATCGCGCATGCAGAGCGTTGTATACCTCAACGTTGCGAGCAACCAGGCCGAAATGGCCAAGTTCAGGCTCTTAGGGCCTGTTTGCATCGGCTACGCGGACCAGGGCTTCCCCCCCCCATGGGTAACAAATTGCCCCCTGGTAACTTATACGGACAGCCACACGGTCTGGTAGATGGCAACGCTGAGGTTTGTTCCTTGGTTTGTCATGAGAAGACACGGGTGACTATTGCGCGAAAGTCGACCCCAGGAATTTCCGTATTTCGTTGGCTGCCGGTTCAGGTGAAGACTGAAGAAGGAGATGGGGCCCATCCAGGATCACGCGACTGGAGCCAGCATGCGATCCCGTGATTTCATTCGAACAACGTTTCGGTACCAATCGATCCTTCCGTCCTGCCAAGTACAGAATGGGCAGATGCACTTCTCGAAGGTCCGACCGCACATCGACCTGTTGGATCATGCGAAAGCGACCCGCAAGGATCTTGGGCGGGACCGACTTCACGCAGCGATGAATGGTAGCCACCTGTTCCGATGACGATGTCGAGTCAAGCAGGAGCGACTGGACGACGAAACGGGGTAGGGCCTTGAGTGCAAACCCTGGGACCGGAACATGGCGAAGCCAACGGGGCAAGGGACTCGAGGCAAAAGAAGCGCAAAGCACAAGGGCCCGCACATTGTGGGACTTTCGAGCGGCTAGCATGATCCCGAGGGGTCCGGAAAATGACTCTGCAACGAGCGTTATGGGTTCATCCCGCGGGATTGCCTGCCGTATGAATTGAAGCAGTGGCTCCCAGCCCAAACAATCCTTGGATGGATAGGAAATGACGCTGACTTTGGCCCCAATCAGCTCGTCAACCAGGGGAGCGAATAAGTCCCCCGTTCCATCCATTCCAGGGAGAAGGATCAGATGCACTTTTGGTCCCCGCTGAACGACTGGAAGGCCATCGAACTATTCAGGGAAATCGGGCTGTTCGATCCTGGCCGGTTCCGACAGTGTTGGAGCGATTTGGTGATCACCGAAGATCGCCAGCACGATGACAAGCGCAAGTCATGCAATGAGTACGCGGACGAGTTTGTGTCCAAGAGATAGGCGAGGCTCAGAATCGCTGTCGCGACCCCCGCACCAAAGACAACTGCGGCTACCCAGTTGTTGAGAATCTCACCCCACATCAGGCCCCCATTGTGCTCTGTCATTCCCGAGCCGAACGCGTATCCAAACAACCCCAGGCCCATTGTGGCTGGAGCCCACACTCAAATCACAAAAGGGGAAGCGCTCAGGGAATCGCTCTTGCGCGCTCGACCCTTCTATTTCGAATCCGATCGAGGAAGGCAAAATTCGGAAAGTCCTGTCAGGGAGCGTGAGGGACCCGAAGGTGCCCGTTTGCGAAGCCTGGGGTGCGTGTTCATGGAATATCCGGGTTAGGAGACACTGCGCCAGACCCCCAGCAGAACCGCCGGGGGTGCTGACGCCGTATCGCTAGGACTTACAGCCCTGAAGTAGCTCGCTCGTGCCAACCTTCGGCGGCCTTGCGTAGCTCTTCAATGTTGCGCGTTTTGTAGCGGTGGCGTTCCTTGCGGCCATCCATTTGGATACTGACGGTACGCGCGTCTGCTCCTAGGAATTTGCGCGTGAGCCCGATCCAGCGATCGCGGGTAAGGGCTTCAACCGCGATGATTTGCTTTTCGCGGTCCGCAAAGTCCTCGTCCCTGATGTCGATGAGGGCAAAGTTGCGAGCGAGTTCTGCACCGAAGGACGTGCTCTTTTGGGAGAGCTTGGCGATGGCACTAGCTTTGTTGGCTTGGAATTCCTCTTCGCTCAGATCATCCAAATCGTTTAGGAAGTGGGCGATGTTGGCCACGAAACGGCCGCGCAGGGAATCGGTGGAGACCACGCTCGACTGGGAGAAGGCGAACAGGAAGGGCAGGCCTTCCACCTCTTGGGCGAAGGCTTGCACGATGTAACCGGTCTGCTGCAGGGTGCGCAGGTCGCCGTAGAACTGGGGCGGGAAGATCTTGGCCAGTATGTCGAGGGCGGCGCGCTGTTCACGGCCCCCCACGTCACCCTGCACCAACATCAATGCGGCGCTGTCCTGGGCATCGACCGAACGGGTCAGGATGGTGCCCTGGCCCTTGCCAAACTTCAGCACGCGACCATTGTAGCGATCCGCCTCGGTGATAATGTTCTTCGGAGCGATGCCGGCCATGAGAGTGTCCATGGTTTGACGCACGCCTTCTTCCGTCATGTTGCCGTAGACGAAGGAGCGCAGGCGCACGTTCTCGTGCACGCGTCCGAAGTAGTCTTGCAAATCACCAAAGGTCAAGGGCGCCAGGGCCTGGGCCTGCTGATCGGGTGTGAAGTGGTACTCGCGGATGACCTCACGGAAGCGCTCGAAGGCCTGATCCAGCGGCGACGACTGGGGGAAGTTGGCGAGCCCCATGGCGTACTGCTGCTTGATCACACCGAACTGCGCTTCGGTGATGCGCAGTTCCTTCATGAAGGGAACGACGAACTCCGCCAGGGCGGGCATCTTCTCGGAGAAGCCGCTGGCCGCCAGGGTGATGCCCTTGCGCTCGCTCGAAATGCCCATGGCCACCCCCGCTTCGTTCAGGGGGTAGCTGTAGGGATTCATGGCCAGTTGCACGGCGCTGGCGTACAGGTTGCCGAGCACGAAGTCCTTGGCCGAAGCCGAGTTCTTGTCGTTGTAGAGCGTAGCCTCGAAGGAGACCTTAGGTTGACCGAAGAGCAGATCGTGGCGCAACCAAACGTCGCCGTAGGATGCATCGTACTTCCACACGTTTTCGGCGTGCGTCGTCTCTACCAAGGCGAAGTCGCTGGGAATGAAGGGGTTGGTGGCGGGCGCTTCCACGCCTTCACTGGGCGTGGCTGCCTTGAAGCGAGCCAAACGCTCAGCGCCCAGGGGCGTCACGCGATACTGCGTTTGATAGTGCTTTTCAACCTGATCGGTCTCGCGGTCCTTGCTGTACACAAGCACCATCACGTTCTCGGGGGTCAAGTACTGCAGCACCTCGGAAACGGACTCCGGGTTGGGCTCCGGCATCAAGTAGATGCTCGGCAACAGGTTCTCATAGGGATAGCTGTGCATCATCGAGGCGCGCATGCGGGCCTCGGCCATGGCCGCATCCCGTTCGCGGAAGCGGAAACCGATCTCCGACATGCTTTGACGCTCTTTGATCAAGTACGGCGGGATTTCGGGGAGGCTGCGCAGGTGGTTCAGGAAACCAAATGTACGCTCGAGCACCATGTCCAGGTTGGTCATGCCGTCGGGGGTCAGGGTCAGCGTGAGGTTGAAGTAACCTTGCTTGGCAATGCGCTGGGGACCCGCGGAGAGCGATGTGGCCAGCCCCCTTTGCTTGAGGTCCTGCAGCAGGCTTTCGCGGCCTTCGTGGCCGATAACCCCCCCCAGGATATTGCCCGGCTTGCTGCGCCAATCGAAGGACGACTCGGGCAGTTCAAAGCGCATCCACAACTGGTGCACGTCTGTCAAGGACTTGACCTCGACCAACTTGCCACGCAGGCCTTCGCCTTGCAGGGGCAGGTCCACGGTCAACGGCTTGAGGTTTCGGTTGGGCACCTCGGAGAACTTCTCGCGGATCCACTTTTCAACCTGCTCCGCCGGGTAGGGCGAAACCACGACCAGGTTCATCAGGTTCGCGGAGTACTTGGCTTCATAGAACTCGCGCAGCTTGGCGTTTTTTACGCCAGCCAGGGTGGTGCTGTTGCCCGTGGAGAAACCGCAGTGCGGGTGCTCCGGATTGAGCAAAGAGCGCCACACCTGGCGCGTGCGCCAGAACTCATTCTCCAAGTTCTTGGAGTGCTCCGAGTCCACCGCGTTCAACTCGCGCGTCGAAAGCGCGTCGGTCATCAACGGATCGATGAAGAAACGTGAAAAGCGATCCAAGGCCCCCTCAAAAGCTTCGTTGCGAACCTCGAAGTGATAGTTGGTTTCGTCCTCGGCCGTGTACGCGTTGGAGGAACCATCGTTCTGGGCCAGGTAGTCCTTGTAGTCCGCGGGATCGGGGTACTTGCCGGTGCCCAGGAACAACATGTGCTCGAGCAAGTGCGCCAGGCCTTCCACCCCATCGTTATCCATCGACCCCACGTTGACCGACAGGGCCGCAGCGCTGCGATCCAAATTGGCATCGGTTTCGATCAGCACCTTGATGCCGTTTTCGAGCTGGAAGGTGTGGGTGGTTACGCCGTCGCCGCCGGCAGAGGAACCTGCGGCGGATCCAAGGGTGGTGGTGAGGCAAAGTAGTGAGAGCAGTCCGATCCGTAACATTGGGTTCTCCAGGGTAGAGCTGATATCTAGGCCCGGGCGCAGGGGCCTCGAGCGACCTTCAGGGTAAGTTCTGGCGTTGCCCGTGCCTAGTCAACCCTCCTTCATTCGTCGCGTACGGCTTCCGTCAAATTGACAAACGCGCCCATACGGTGTCTGACTCCATATACGGGGACATGTGGATGACTCACACTCCATAAGTTGATATCCTGCGGGACACCCAATGTTCCCCGACCTAACCCATGCGACTATTACTCATTCTACTCGTCCTGTCAGGCTGTCAATCAGCTTCCCCCCTACGCCTTTACGATGGACCGGAGCGCTCAGCCGAAGAAACTGCAACCATCTCGCTGGTCTCAAGTGGCGGTTTCTCGGATCTGTGGAAGGGTGATTCGGATCCGTTTAAGAGCCAGATCCTCGAAGTCAACGGGCGAAAAGCGCTCACGCGAGATGTCGAAGTCCTACCAGGCAAGCAGACGCTGCTCATCGAGGGCTTTTACGGAGATCCCGACCGGTCTGCACTGGTAAGGCTGATGGCCCCCGAAACACAGGTTGCTTATGGCCGCCTCACCAAACAAGTCGAATTCCAAGCAACCGCGGGTGGGCAATACACCGTACAGGCCGAACGGGAAGGGAAAGAAGTGCCCACATCCTTCGGCAGAACCAGGTCATGGCGCTACGCAGCGCAATTGGATGGGGAAGCTGTGCGAGTCACCACCAAACCTTGGACTCCCGCCCGTAAGCTGCCAAGCCTCAGCCTTGGCCATGAGTGGACCCCCTATCGCGGATTCAGCAACTGGCACAATCAAAGCGAGGGGTTTGTGGGTGCCGGCGAAAACGAAGTGCAGTTCACGCGCAAGGTCTACCTGCTGTCCCAGACCGACGGCGCGGTGAAAGACGGCTTCTCGCTTGAGTCGGTGACCAAGAGGTCAGGCATCGACCTGCGCCGCTTCATCCAAGTCCCTGGAGCCCGCATTTTCGACTTTCAAACCGGCGAGAACCACTGGGTGGAGAAATGGCGCGAGGCCTATGCGGAGGGCAAGGGCAAATGGGGCGTGACAGTGTACCGGGTAAACGGAGATGACATCGTGATGCTGGCCTATGTGGGTCAGGAAACCAGCGATGCGACCGTTTTGGACCAATGGACCAAGCGCTTCCTGGACGCGAACCTACCCACCCCGCGCTGACAGCGACAATACGGCGTCAGACTCCCTGCCACCCTCCAGGGCCCCCCAGACGCCTGCAAAGGGGATATTTTCAATAGACTCAAACTAGGCGTTGACGAAATTCGGGGATCTGGGGTAAGCTTAGCCCCGAAACCGACCAGTCGGTCGGTTTCCACTTCCCAACCCCTTTTAAGCCCGCAAAGCCCCCCCAATGCCCCTCACCAAGTCCGAAGCCACCCGTTCTAGGATCCTGGAAGCCGCCCGTGGCCTCTTCCTGGACCAGAACTTTGCGACCGTCACCACGGCGCAGATCGGGGAGGCGGCTGAGGTCACAAAGGGCGGCTTATACCACCACTTCGCCAGCAAAGAAGAGCTCTATCTAGCCTTCCTGCGCGAGGACTTGGCGGCCAAGGAAGCCCTGTTCAGCAAGGCTGTGGACCTGAAAGGCACCGTACGCGAGCGCCTGGCGCTGTTGACCCGCAGCTTCTTCGAGCTGCCCCCCGCCCTGCGCAAGACCGCGCGCCTGGTGCGCCGCGACATCAACGTCTTCGCCGGCATCTACCGCCAGCAGCTCGTACTCGACTACCAGCGCGCCCTGCCCCGCCAGGTCGAAGCGATCCTGCGCGACGGCATGGCCGACGGCACGCTCTCCGTCACCGATCCAAGGCTTCTCTCCTGGCACTTCGTTGCCCTGGTGGAAGTCACCCTATCCCCCTACGCCAACTCGGTCTTCGAAAATATCGATTCGAAGCTCGAGCTGGTTCTCGACCTCTTTCTTGGCGGCGCTTCCGCCACAACCGGAGACTCCACATCATGACTTCCCAGGTTTTCCCCGAATGGCGGGACAAGTCCCTCGACGACGCGCTTTACGAAGTGCGTGCAATGGTCGAGAGTTCTGATTTCGAACCCGTGCAACGCTGGCGTGATGCAGGCGGCAAGGTTCTTGGGCACTTTCAAGTGTTCTTCCCCGAAGAAATCGCGCACGCGGCTGGCATTCTACCCGTGAAGATGCGCGGCGCCACGGTCGAACCGACCTCGGCAGACTCGCACTTCGGCTCGTACCTGTGCTCGATCCTCAAGACCAACCTTGAGCTGGCCCTCTCTGGCAAGATCGTGCTGGACATGTTCGTGTCCCACCCAATCTGCGATGCGGCACGCAACTTGGCCGCCATCTGGGGTCGCAACTACGACTACCCCTGCCAGATCCTGTACCTGCCGCAGAACCCCAACTCCTCCGGTTCGGTCGAATACCTGACCCACGAGTACGGGCGCATCATGCGCAAGATCGAAGAGGTCACCGGCGAGAAGGTCACCGAGGAAGCCCTCGCCAACTCGGTCAAGGTCTTCAACGAAAACCGTCGCTTGCTGCGCGAGCTGTACGACATCAAGCGCGAAACGCCTTGGCTGGTCGCTGCGGAAGACGCTTACGCCCTGGTTTCGATCGGCGGCCAGATCCCCCGGGAAGAGCACAACGAACTACTCACCTGGTCCCTCGCCGAGATCAAGAAAGGCACCGCCCACAAGCAGGACCGCATCCGCGTGGTCTACGAAGGCGGCTTCTGCGAGCAGCCCCCGATGGACCTGATCCGCATGTTGGGACGCACCTGTTACCTAGTCGACGACGACTACCTGATCGGTATGCGTTACATCACCGAGGACGTGCCCTCCACCGGCAACTCCCTTGAGGACATGGCCCGCTCTTACATCGAAACTTCGAGCTACAGCCCGGTCCAGCACGACAACAACAAACCCAAAGAGCGCATGCTCGTCGAACGCGTGCAGAACGCGAAGGCCGACGCGGCCATCGTTTCCGCCGCCAAGATGTGCGAGCCCGGACTCGAGGAGCAGGTGACTTACACCTTGGCCCTCGACGAGAAGAACATCCCTTACTTCGTCAGCGAATTCGAGGAGAACCAAAACTCCTTCGACCAATTGGAAATGCAGGTCGAGACGTTCCTCGAGAACCTGCTCTTCGCCTAGTCCCCCACACGAAACAAAGAGCAAAGAGGAAAATACAATGACAACTCAAGCCAATACAGACGCCCTGCACGACGAACTCGTCGGCCGTGGAAACAAGGAGGGCGCCGCGCTCTTCCGCACCTGGTTCGACTCCCTGACCGACGTTGCAAACGCGGGTGAAAAAAGCGCCTACGTCTTCGTGATGGGCAGCATCAACGAGATCCTGATCACGTTTGACCTGCCCGTGGTCTTCCCCGAGATCAACTCGCTGCAAGCCGCCGTGCGCCGCGAGGCCCACGACTACCTGGCCGTCGCCGAAGATCATGGCTACTCGCCTGACATCTGCGGTTACGTGAAAGCCGACGTGGCCATGCAGCTGCAGGATGGCAAGCACCCCATGGGTCG
>JAAETM010000511.1 GCA_024228395.1 bacterium
ACGTGGATACGTCGTCAAGGAACAGACTTCAAGGGGCGCTTGTATGGTGCTTATGCCTGGCGTCAGCGGTTTCGCTCATCAACCCCATCTATCCCGAACAGCAATGGTTGCAACATGCTGGGACTCCCGTTGTTGTGCTGCTTCTTTTCCTTACGGCTAGGCGCTCTTACTGGTCGAACTTCGCATTCGTTTGTCTAATCACTTTTCTACTGCTACATGTGGTCGGCGCGCGTTACATATATTCCGAGGTGCCCGGCGGCGAGTCGCTGACTTGGTTCACCCTCGGTAGTCCGAATATTGGGCGCAATCATTTCGATCGCCTTGCGCATCTTGCTTTTGGTATTCTGGTGATGCCAGCCTTGGTTGAGGCGTTACGACGCGATCTCCGAATTGACTGGGCACGGCTTTCCGCCGTGCTGATCGTCCTTGCGGTCAGCTGTGTGTATGAGGTTTTCGAATGGTTGCTCACGATGATGGCCGCGCCCCATGACGCTATGCAGTACAATGGCCAACAAGGCGATGTGTGGGACATGCAGAAGGATATGGCGCTTGCATGGGTTGGCGCGCTGATAGCCCTTCCTTTCAGTGAGCTGGGTCTGAAAAGGACTTCCAATTAATAGATGCGAGCCCGCAAACGACTTCACACCTTACGCGGCATTTGTCGTTTAGACCCCATGACTCACACCTCGCACAACCCACGCCAGTCCTATGGCATCAGCCTGTTCGCCACCCTCGCAATAGGAGTCGCTACGCAGTTTGTGGAGGGTGCAAGCCTGGAGTGGATCGCCCGACATCTGGGGGGCACCTTCTACGTCTTGCTGTGGATCTTTCTGACACTCACAGCGTTTCCCAAATGGCGCGCTCCCGTGGTTTGCGCCGCTGCTCTGTTCGCCACCATCTTGGTCGAGTGCGCGCAACTTTCACATCCGGCTTGGCTGGAGGCCATACGCTCCACTCGACCCGGCCGATTGCTACTGGGTAGTGACTATGACTGGATGGACTTCCCGTATTATGGACTTGGCTACCTGGTTGGCTTGGTTTGGACGCGATGCCTCACAGGGCCTCGGTTGGAGGACTAGCCCATCGCCCTCTGTACCCGCGGATTGGGGGTTTGGGTCAGCCGCAATCAGATGTCAGTGGTCGAACCCGCTGCCCATTCCAAATGCACGTGGAAAGTTGAGCCGCTACCTTCCTGACTTTCTACGCCCACGCGGCCTTGCATGGTTTGCACCAGGTGCTTAACAATGGAGAGACCCAACCCAGTGCCGCCGACTTCCCTCGAACGCGCTTTGTCCACCCGATAGAACCGCTCAAAGATTCGGTCTTGGTCGACGAAAGGAATGCCTACGCCGGTGTCTTGAACCTGCAAGTGCACCACGTGATCTGCGCGCGCAAGAGTGATACGAATCTTGCCTCCTTCGCCCGTGTACTTGGCCGCATTGGAAATCAGATTGTCAACGATCTGAACCAACCCACGTTCATCGCCCCAAACGAATGCGGCGTCGGGTTGCAAGTCGAGCGTGAGTTCCAAGCCACCTTTAGAGAGTTGGGTTTCGAAGCGTTGACTGGCAGCCTCCACAATGCTGGCCAAATCGACCCGGTCTCGAACGGGGCGATTCTCTTGATTTTCAATGCGAGCCAGGCTCAATAGATCCGAAACAAGGTCGCGTAACCTATGTACGTTGTGGTCGATCTTTTGAAGGAAGCGCACATTGTGATCTGGGTCATGGACCGCCCCCTCCAATAGGGTTTCCACGTAACCTTGGATCGATGTCAGAGGTGTCTTGAGCTCATGGCTGACATTCGCCACGAAGTCCTGCCGAACGCGGGCCAACTGGCGAAGTTCGGTAACATCCTCAAACACAACGACCACACCATTCGAACGCTCCGCTTCGAAGAAGTGGGCCTTGGCGATCAATCGACGTTCGATGCCCCCGGTTGCGTAGACAAGCTCCTCACGAACGACTTCGTCCAAGTCGCGGGCTTGTGTGATTAGCTCAAACAAGCCCGGAAGAGTTACGACCTCCCATAGATTGCAGCCCTTGACCTCTTCGGGATCCAACAGGAACAGCTGGCCCGCCGCCAAGTTGGAAAACAGAATGCAATCGTCCTCGCCCACGGCGAGAACGCCCTCCGCCATGCCGGTCAACATGGCACTGAAGCGGGCTTTTTCGGCGGACAAGCGATCCACCCGGCTTCGGACTTTGGAACCGAGTTCGTTCATGACCTCGCCCAAGTCCCCCAGCTCATCGCTCGATAGATTCGCAATGCGCTGCTCGTAGTTGCCGTCCTGAAAGGCAATGGCGGCGTCTTTCAACTCTCCCAAGGGTGCTGTGATGCGCCGCGTACCGAGATAACCCAGCAGGATCGCCAGCAAGGCAGCCAAGGTGGCTCCGGGTGCCGTGCGTGCAAGGATTTGAGCACGCGTGGAGTAGATGGCTTGCACCGGAACCGACAACCGCACGACCCCGTGTTTGTTCGCTTTGGCATCCTCGACGTATGCCACATAGAGGGCTTCAAGGCCCAGGGTCTGGCCAAAACGTCGAGAAGTCCCGAGGCCGGTGGCCAAAGCTCCCCGAATCTCCGGCCTTCCCATGTGGGCCTCCATTAGGTCCGGATTCTCTTTGGTGTCCAAAACCACTTCCCCGTTGCGCCGGACAAAGGTAACGCGAAGCTTGTTGGTCCGTGCGATGGCACGGATCTCGGCATCCCACGGCGCGCCTCCAACATCGGTAACATCCTCGAAGTCCCCGCGCGCATAAGGAGCCATCACCACGCACTGTTCACGCAACGAAGCGATGCGTGCTTCCCACTGGGAATTGGCCATGTACCGCCCAACGAAGTACGCCACGACCAGCGTGGTCAGCAAGACCAGGATCGCGTAGGAGCCGAAGAGCTTCCAAAAAAAGCGGGTGCGGAACATGGAGTTTAAGGTTGCTTGGATGAGTGCTCGAACCTTGCCCAATCAGTCCTTGATCTTGTAACCAACGCCGCGCACGGTCTTCACCAGGTCGGAGTAGGGGTCCAGCTTCTTTCGCACAGCACTCACGTGCACGTCCACGTTGCGATCGGAGATGAAGGCCTCGCCACCAGTAATGTATTCGACGATCTCATCCCTTGCAAAAACTCGACCCGGGCTTTCACCCAGGGCCCAAAGCAAGCGAAATTCTGCGCGGGTGAACTCGACCAGAGCCCCATCCACGCTCACTTCATGCCGATCGCGGTCCATGACGACCCCCTCGAATTCCATGCGGGTCTTTTTGCCACCCATTTTTCCCTGTCCCCTGCGCAGAACGGCACGCACCCTGGCAAGAAGTTCGCGCGGGCTGAAGGGTTTTGCAAGGTAGTCATCGGCGCCCAACTCCAAACCCGTCACCACATCACTCTCCTCGCTCTTGGCCGTGACCATCACAATGGGCGTACTGGCCAGATCCGCGTCCCGTCGAATTCGTCGACAGACTTCCAAGCCATCCAAGCCGGGCATCATTAGGTCGAGCAAAACTAGATCCGGGCGGTGGCGACGCACCTCGTGCAAACCTGCTTCTCCGTCACGCGCAATACGCACTTGAAAGCCCTCCTTGGCCAGGTTGTATTGCATCAATTCGACGATATCCGCGTCGTCTTCGATAATCAGGATGGTTTTTTGGCTCATGGCGATCAGCGTTGGCAGGAAGCCGCGCTCACCAAAGAATACCCACGCATATTAAGGATTCATTAAAGAGGGCGTGAGTATTTGCAGAACTCCCCTTTTTCTGCGATTGCCGGCGGTCAAAACCTCCCAATTCGAGTCGCTGGGCAGGTTTGGCGACCCGCCCTCGACTTTCAGACCCAGGAAACCAGCACGAGAGACTTAGGGCCGCGGCGGGTTGATCCACAGGCTCGAATGGTGACAGGGGCTGGTCCCCGGTCCAGAAACGACGGTCATCCTCCTCAGATCCGCTCTGATGACCCGGGAAGCTATCGCCTCTGAGGCAGGGCCGGTAGTACGTCTGTTTTCCCATGTCCACGGGCCCACACTAGTCCGAAAAAAGCCAACCAGAAGGCCTTCGCAAAGCTAGAATTCCCGCCATGACCGCTACCACCGAGACCCCCACAAGCCCGAGCCTCGCAAAGGTCGAAGCCCTTCTCCGCCGACCCCTGCTGGAGTTAGTCTTCGAAGCTGCCAGCGTGCACCGCCAACACCATGATCCGACCAAGATCCAGTGCTCCCAACTCGTCTCGATCAAGACAGGGTCCTGCTCTGAGGACTGCGGATATTGCTCCCAAAGCGCTCACAACCAAACGGCCGTGGAACGCGAAAAGTTGCTATCTGTTCCTCGGGTGCTCGACGAGGCACGCAAGGCCAAGGAAAGTGGGGCCAGCCGCTTCTGCATGGGCGCCGCCTGGCGTGGCGTCCGCAACGGCAAGGAATTCGACTCGGTGCTCGAGATGGTCCGCGGCGTGAAGGATTTGGGCATCGAAGCCTGCGTGACGCTGGGCATGTTGAACAAGGAACAGGCTGACCGTCTCAAGGAGGCGGGTTTGGATTACTACAACCACAACTTGGATACCGGCCGCAGCCACTATGAGCAAGTTGTCACGACCCGCAACTACGACGATCGCCTGGATACGCTGCAGACCGTGCGCGATGCGGACATTTCCGTCTGCTGCGGAGGCATCCTTGGCCTGGGCGAGAGCATCTCCGTGCGCGCCGAGTTGCTATTGCAACTGGCCAAGCTGACCCCCCAGCCCGATAGCATCCCCGTCAACCGGCTCGTTCCGGTGCCCGGCACCCCCATGGGCGACTTGGAAGAAGTCCCGTGGCAAGAGTGGGTCGCTTTCATCGCCGCCACGCGCATCCTGATCCCCAAAACCGTCATTCGACTCTCCGCCGGCCGTCAGGAGATTCCGGAGGCCGCCCAGGCCATGTGCTTCTTGGCCGGCGCCAACTCGATCTTCGTTGGCGACAAACTGCTGACCACGCCCAACCCCGCGCCGGGCACCGACGCCGCCTTGCTCACAAGCCTGGGCCTTTCCCCGACCGGGGAGTAAAACCGTGAGCCGCCGCCTGCAGCAGGAGCTCGAAAAAGCTCTCGAACGCCTGAATAGGGCTCATATGCGGCGCTTTCCGGTTCCGGCACCCGACGGCGCAGACTTCGTAACCAACGACATTCTGGATGCTTCGAAGGTCGCCGCCATCGCGAACGCAACCTGCGAAGCAGCCCGTGAGTTCGGAGTGGGGAGCGGCGCATCACGCCTTTTGGGAGGTGACGCCGAACCTGTCCGCGAGGCCGAGGCGGCGGCAGCGGCATGGCTGCAAACACCCGCCGCCCTGTTGTTCCCCTCCGGCTTCCAGGCCAATCTTGGGCTCATCACAAGCCTGGCGCGGCCCGGCGATGTCATCCTGAGCGACGAACTCAACCACGCTTCGCTGATCGACGGTGCGCGCCTTTCGGGCGCTCGTATTTCGGTTTACAGCCACATGAACTTGGAGGACTTGGAGTTCCGCCTGCAAGGAGCCCGCGGTTCGCTGCGTCGATTCGTGACAACCGAAAGCCTGTTCAGTATGGATGGCGATCTCGCACCCTTGGCCGCCATCGCTGCCCTCTGCAAGGAATACGATGCTTCCTTGATCGTGGATGAAGCCCATGCGATAGGCCTATTGGGGCCACAGGGACGCGGCGTCTGCGCGGCTTTGTCCGACGACTCAAACCTGGACGAAGTTCTCGCTGCCCGCATTGTCACCGGCGGCAAAGCCCTCGGGGTTTCCGGCGCATTTGTCGTGGGCGAAACGGCGCTGCGCGACACCCTTGTCAACCACGCGCGCGCTTTTGTGTATACCACGGGCATCGCACTGCCCGTGGCCGCCGCACTTACGGCATCCATCGATTGGGTTTCGAAACAGGATTCTGCGCGCTCCCACATCCTTCAAAGCGCCGCGAAGTTGACTTCAGAATTGGGCTTGCCCAAACCCGCCGGAGCCATCGTTCCCATCCCCATGGGACAACCCGAAGCCGCGCTCGCAGCCGCTCAGACCCTGCGCGCCCAGGGTATCAGCGTGCACGCCGTACGCCCCCCCACCGTGCCACCCAGAACGTCGCGCCTGCGCGTCGTAATCCACGCCAATCACACCGAAAAGGACCTGAATACCCTCATTCAGACCCTTTCAGGCATGATGCCCGAGCAAGCGATTCAACCCCAAAAGGCCTCCGCAAAGCCCTGGGTGGTGATCGGAACCGATACGGATGTGGGCAAGACCGTGGCCAGCGCGCTCTTGTTGCACGCCCTCGCCCCCCGCGGCCCCGTCAGGTACTGGAAACCGATTCAAAGTGGACAGCCTTCGGATACTGAAACCGTGCGCGAGCTCACCGAAGGGCTGCATGTGGATCTCCATGAACCGGCCTATGAGTTCGACCTTCCCGCCAGCCCCGATCAATCCGCCTTGGCCGAAGGCCGCCGCATCAACGAAAACCAAGTGGACGCGCAGCTCGCCAGACTAACAAGTAGTTCGTCATCGCCCCTGGTCGTCGAAACCGCCGGTGGACTTTGCGTGCCGTGGAATGAGGACTTCCAAACCAGCGATTGGGTTGCGCGTCACAAACCGAATCTAGTGCTCGTCGCGCGTTCTGGACTTGGCACGCTGAACCACACGCAGCTGACCCTGCACGCTTTGAGCGCCCTTGGACAAAAACCCAAGGCACTGATTTTGGTGGGGCCTCCGCACCCGGGCAACCTGGCTGGATTGCAAGCAAAACTGGCCTGCCCCATCGTGCAAGTCCCCCATCTCGACCCATTGAACGCCCAGTCCCTGCAACAGCTTGTTGCACAAATCGACACGACCTGGCTGGGCTGATCTGCCCCCTTCCCATGACACAGAAGAGCCTCACCGAACGGGACCGATCCTGCACCTGGCATCCCTACACGCAGCATGGTTTGGGACGCGACCCGATGGAGGTGGCTTCCGCCAAGGGCTCCAAGCTCAAGCTCAATGACGGACGCGAAGTCATCGACGCCATTTCATCCTGGTGGACGATTTTGCACGGCCATGGGGACCCTGTTCTGGTCGAAACCGCGCGCAAGCAATTCGAGACCCTGGACCATGTGTTGTTCGCGGGAGCTACCCACGAACCCGCGGTTCGGTTGGCGGAGCGCCTGGTGGAATTGACGCCCAAGGGACTCGATCGTGTGTTTTACTCCGACAATGGCTCCACCGCCGTCGAGGTTGCGCTCAAGATCGTGCTGCAGAACTTCTATCAGAACGGACAACCCCAGCGGCAGGTTTTCATCGCCCTAAACGGCGCCTACCACGGGGACACCTTCGGCAGCATGTCGGTGGGAGATCCGGATCCGTTCTTCGAAGCCTACAAACCCTTCCTGTTCGAATGCGTGCGCATCGATCCCACCGCCGACGCGCTCGCCAAGGCATTTGAGCAACTGGGTCCGAGGGCTGCGGGGGTTATTGTGGAGCCGCGTATTCAAGGTGCCGCGGGCATGCGCACGAACACGCCCGAGTTCCTCCAAGCGGTCCGGGAACAGTGCGACCAACACGGTGTCGCTTTCGTGGCGGATGAAGTCATGACCGGATTCGGTCGAACGGGCTCACTCTTCGCCTGCGACACCGCCGGTGTCAGGCCCGACATCATGTGCTTGGCAAAAGGCCTAACCGGCGGCATCTTCCCCCTTTCCGCCACCGTCGTCAGCGAGCAAATATTCCAGGGGTTTTTCAGTCAAGACCGCAACAGAACATTCTTCCACGGGCACACCTTCACCGCGCACCCGGTGGGCTGCGCCATGGCTTTGGCCTCTCTAAGGCTCTGCGAAGAGCGCAATGTGCCCGGGCGCCTTCAAGAAATTGGACAGCGTATTCAAACTCGAATTGAACCGTTGCAACAGAACCCAGGAGTGAGCCACCTGCGCCAACTTGGTGGCATGGTCGCTTGGGACCTAGTAGGATCAAACCCGGACGATTGCGGATATCTCAGCCAAGTGGGACCCGCCCTGCATCAAGCCAGTCTGGAGATGGGTGTGCTTCTGCGCCCCCTCGGAAATGTGGTCTACGCCCTGCCCCCCGCCTGCACAACCGACGCGCAAGCGGATCAAATCGCCGACGCCATGCTCGCCCTAGCCGATCGCTTCGCATAACTATGAACGCCTCCCTACTAATCTCTGCTCTCCTGATCTCACTCGGCGCCTTTTCCTGCGGAAGCAAGACCGCAACCACGGGCAACACCAGCGATCCGCTGCTGCACGCAAATGGCAAGAGCTATCTGAACGACTACCAACCTCAACTCGAGAACGGCTACGTCAACGTGGTCGTCGAAGTCCCCGCCGGAACTACGGGCAAATGGGAAGTCACTAAACCCGAAGGCGAACTGCGTTGGGAAGTTCGAAACGAGAAACCCCGCGTCGTTCAATTCCTGGGCTATCCCGCCAACTACGGCATGATCCCGCGCACCCTATTGCCCAAGAAACATGGCGGCGACGGCGACCCACTCGATGTGGTCATCCTCGGCGACGCCGTCTCCCGCGGCTCGGTCATCCCCACGCGCCTGATCGGTGTCATGATCATGCGCGATGGCGGCGAGCAGGACGACAAACTCATCGCCGTGCGCCCCGATTCCCCCTTTGGCAAGGTGCACAACATGGCCGAGCTTGAAGAACAATTCGGTGGCGCCACCACCATCCTCAAGACCTGGTTCACCAGTTACAAAGGCCCCGGCGTCATCACCGTGCCCGGATTCGAAGATCGCGAGAAAGCCCAAGAGATCCTCACCGCCGCCATCGAAGCCTACGTGCCGCACAAGTAAGCCGTCCCATGCAACCCATTCGCCCCCGCGAGTCCGTCATCCTGGCCGAGGACTTCAAAGTCCTCGTATTCTGGTACCGGGAGGTCCTGGGCTTCGAACTCA
>JAAETM010000512.1 GCA_024228395.1 bacterium
ACCAGAGCCTCCAGTGAGTCGATCCGGGCACTCAGCGCAGCGCAATTCGGGCATGAGGGGTCAGCTTGAGGATGTTCATTCACACCCTGACTATCGGTGACAACCGTGGATTTCTGTCCCTTAAACCCCGTGAACGCTTACCTCGAAAGCACCACTGGTGACATTCATGAACCAACCAGAACTACTGCCGAACGGGCCCGAATTCGGCAGTTTCGGCCAGGTGGTTCGCAGCGTTGAGGTAGAGTATGCGCAGCACCACCAGCCATCCCTATGAAACGCCAGGACAAAGCCCTCCGCATCTCCAAAATCCTGGCGGGCCTCTACCCCACAACGCCAATCCCCCTGGATCACACCGACCCGTTCACGCTGCTGGTAGCTGTTCTTCTTTCGGCGCAGACGACCGACAAAAAGGTCAACGAAGTCACCCCGGAGTTGTTTCGCTTGGGCCCCGACCCGGCCAGCATGGCCAAACAAAGTGTGCCAAATATCCTGGAGGCGATTCGGGTTTTGGGCCTGGCTCCCACCAAGGCCAAAAACGTCAAGCGACTTTCGGAGCTGTTGGTCGAGCGCCACGAAGGTGAAGTGCCGGAGACCTTCGAGGAACTGGAGGCCCTACCCGGAGTCGGTCACAAAACAGCCAGTGTGGTCATGTCCCAGGCATTCGGCGTGCCCGCATTCCCGGTGGACACGCACATCCACCGGTTGGCCGCACGCTGGGGACTCTCCAATGACTCCACGGTGGAGCGCACGGAAAAAGACCTGAAGGCCCTGTTCCCCAGGGAGGAATGGAACGCCCTGCACCTGCGCATCATTTTCTTCGGGCGCGAGCACTGCCCGGCGCGTTACCACGACTTGACCGCCTGCCCGATCTGCTCCTTCACTTCCACAAAGAAACGGCAGCTCGATGAAGCACGCCGGGACAAGCGTCAGTAGATTACTTTTCGAGCATTTCCACGGGCGCCCAGTAGATGTCGTCCAATCCGTTGCCGTTGCTCTGCAGGCGATGGCGTAGGTCCTTGTAGTCCAAAGGAGCCCCACTCGGGGACCTGCGCCGGCTTGTGAACCAGACCAAGGATCCATCGGGGGAAAAACTCGGGCAATAATCCAACGCGGGTGAATTCAATCGAATGAGGGCTCGCGCCGCCGACCATTCGCCCTTTGCATCGAGCTCTGAAATGTAAAGGTCGCCACCACCCTCGTCCCCCTTCCGGACGGATGAGAACAAGAGTTTCGTACCGTCGGGATTCAGGCACGCGTTGAACTCTGGGCCTGTCGTGTTGACGGAGGGGCCAGCGTTGACGATCTCCCAGACCCCAGCTGTTTCGATCGCAAACCATAAGTCCTCACCGCCTTGGCCGCCTTCCCGCGTGGCGGTGAACACCACCAAACCATCCTTGCTGATGCTTGGGTAAAACTCATCCCCGGGCCCGTTCAGACCTTCGATTGGAGCGGGCTCACGCCAACCGGATTCCCCCCGGCTCACTCTCCAAAGATTGTAATCGCCCGCTTCTGTTTCGCCGGGCAAGGGGCGTTTGGACGCAAACCATAGGGAACCATCGCGCGGATCAAAGGCCGGTTCCAAGTCAGGGTACTTTCCAGAGAAAGGGGCGATCGCAGGCGCGCTCCACGCTCCACCTTTGCGTTCGATCATGACCATAGTAGCCTCCCTCCTGTTCGTGATGGAAGTGAAGATGGTGTCCCCATCGACACCAATGGCAAAGTCCCTTTCGGCCAATCCCGTGCTAAGCCATCCGGGCGCGAACATGCGCACGTCAGTCGTCGGCAGGGTTTCGCCAAGGTAGTCCCCCTTGCGTTCCACGGAACTGGTCTCTCCATAACGTTGTTCGTATCCAGACACAAAATGAGTCGCCTGTCCATCGACTCGCAAGGTCACCGAAAACAGCCGGTCATAGGCTTTTTCCGAAAGAAATCCGCGCTCATCGAGCCCCTTCGGTTTCGATCCACCCAGATTCTGATAAAGCCCAGGGGTCGTATTCGAATGGCCAGCCACAACCGCGACAGAACCAAGGGGCAATGCGCGCAGCTTTTTGACAAGTTTCGCGGGCTCGCGCACATTGTAAAGCGCGATCGGCAACCCAAGGCTTCTGGCCAATGGGGTCAGCGTCATCTGGGTGCGTGCGTAATCGGAGCTGAAAAGGTGCGTAACGCCACTCGACCCCAAAACGTGGGAAAGCCGCTGGGCGCGCTCCCAACCCACCGGGCTCAGGGGAGGATCCATGGGCACGCGGGTGTCCTTTTCGGCGTGACGAACCAAAAACACCTGCACGATGCCCCCGTCGCCTGCGAGGTTCGAAACCAAAGCCTCCGAGAGTGCTGGAAACAGGAATAAGGCAAGAAGAAAGCAAAATGCGTGTTGGGTGGTTTTCACGGGCAAATTGTATGGCTTCCCGCAGGTCATGCTCAACAGCCCTCCCCTCCCAAACCCCAGTCTTACCTGCCCCGCCAAAGAGCTATCTCTTGGAATTCGCGATTCTCCCTCCGATTCGATAAATTGGTCCCGCGCCATCTCTAACGGCGCACGGAGACCAACCATGAATATTGCCGACCTGCGAGCACACGCTCACCTCTTTGACGACTACACAGAACTGCGCGTTCAACAGAACCGCAACGTGGGACTGACCATGATCAACGGCGACCTGGTGCGCAATGCGCGCTCGGCGCAAGGGGGCGTATCCGCCCGCGTGGCCCGCGCCGGGGGCTGGGGTTTCTGCTCCACGCCCGAGGTGGATGGGGCGGCGTTGGAGCGGGTGGTTGGAAGGGCCTCCACCAACGCGAAGGTTCTCGCTGGACGTTCCAAAGCCGGCAGCCTGCAACTGCCCGCCACCTGCGGCAATGGCACTTTCGATTGGAAGACCGGCGCGAGTGAACGCACGCAAAAGGAGCTCATCGAATTCCTTACCGCAATCGACGCCCACATTTTGGAGACCTATCAGAAGCTCTCATCCCGGGTTGTCGTGATCAACAACTTGGACATGCAGAAGACCCTGCTGACCTCCCAAGGGGCCGAGTCCTTTTCCCTCACTCCGCGCACGCTGATCTACATTCAAATGACTATTGAGGCCGACGGTGAGCCTATCGACCTCTTTGAATCCTACGGCGGCCTGGGCCACTTCGCTGATCAATTTGACGATCCGAGCAAGCTGTTCCCCACCATCGCAGAGCAGTACGAACACCTGGTGGCCAAGGCCTCGGGCGTCTATGCCGACGCTGGGCCCAAGACCTGCATCCTGGATGCGGAACTTGCCGGCATCCTGGCCCACGAAGCCATCGGTCACACCACCGAAGCCGACTTCGTCATGGGTGGTTCCGTGGCGGGCCAGTACATGGACAAGGAGGTCGCCGCATCCATGGTGACCCTGGTGGACTTCGCCCACATCGCCTTGGGCGACGCGTGCCCCGTGCCCGTGCACATCGACGATGAAGGCACCGAAGCGCTCGACTGCACGATCATCGACCAGGGCATCCTGCGCAACTTCATGCACAACAAGGAGAGTGCTGGCCATTTTGAGGCAGCCCCCACCGGCAACGCACGCGCTTATCAATTCTCCGACGAGCCCCTGATCCGCATGCGCAACACCGCCATCTTGCCCGGCAACTCGAAGATCGAAGAGATGATTGCCTCGGTCGAAGACGGTTACTACCTGATGAAACCAGGCAACGGCCAAGCTGACACAACCAGTGAATTCATGTTTGCCGTGACCCTTGGCTATGAAATCAAGAATGGCAAGCTCGGGCGCGGCCTGCGGGATACGACCATATCCGGTGTGGCCTTCGACATGTTGAAAACCGTCAGCATGCTGAGCGATGAAATGGCATGGACCGGCGCCGGCATGTGCGGCAAGAAACAACCGATCCCCGTCGGGATGGGCGGACCCGCGCTAAAGTGCACTGTGAACCTGGGAGGCAAGTAATCATGAAACTCGATAGAAACCTGGCCGAATCCTCTTTGGAGGCTCTCCAAAAAGCCGGTGCGGACAAAGCCCAATGCGTGCTGCGCATGACCGACAAGTCCGAGTTCACGGTCAACTCGGGCAAGATCGACCTCCTGCGAACCACCGAGAACGGGAGCCTGGGGCTCACGGCCATTGTGGACGGAAAGAAGGGCTCCATTAGTTTGAACGAACTCGATTCCGAGTCGGTAACCCGCGCCGTGGAAGAGGTCATTGGACTGGCCAAAATCTCGCAAGCGGACGAGGCCAACGACATCGCCGAAGGCGGAGAAGCCCAAGCCTTCGACTCGGGCCCCACCGAGCCCGATCTGGGCGCCATGTACGACCGCCTGGAAAACCTGCTTGAGTACAGCAAGGAAAACCATCCGCGCGCAATCTACGACCAGATGGTATATGACTTCACGTCCAGCAGCATGCTGTTCCGCAACAGCTACGGCGTGGACCTCAGTGAGCGCGAAGGTGGTTATTCCTTCTCGGCCATGTTCTCCAGCCGCGAAGGCGCCAAGAGCGCGTCCTTCAACTACACCGGCTACCACAGCCACGATGCGAACAGGGAATTGTGGCAGTGCGGTTCCTTGGACCGGCTGCTGCGCGAGAACGGCATGCAGGTTGAAACCCACCCCATCGAAGGTAAGTTCGTTGGGGATGTGATTTTCACCCCCGACTGCCTGGAGGAATTCCTGGGCACGGTCACCTCGTTCCTGGGCGACGGTGCCATGATCACCGGCAACTCGATCTACAAGGATTCGATCGGCCAGCAGATCGCCGCGCCCAGCTTGACGCTACACTCCCGCCCCCTCTCCGAGGAACTCAGTTCTGGCTACCATGTGACCCGCGATGGCACCGTGGCCCAGGATTCCACCATCATCGACAAGGGCAAGCTGACCACCCACCTATTGGGTATCTACGGTGCCAAGAAGACCGGAGGCCAACGTGCGGTGAACGACGGGGGCTGCTTCGTGGTCGAACCTGGCGAGACACCGCTCGACCAGATGATCGCCAGCGTGGAGCGTGGAGTGCTGCTGGGCCGCTTCTCCGGAGGCAACCCCACCGACTCCGGAGATTTCTCCGGCGTGGCCAAAAACAGCTTCCTGATCGAGAATGGCAAGGTCGCCGGTGCCCTGGGGGAAACCATGCTCAGTGGAAACATCGCCAAAATGCTGGGCACGATCCGATCATTATCCACGGAACGCATTGATTACGGCAGTTCGATCATCCCCTGGCTACATGCCCAAGGACTGACGATTTCGGGTTCCTAATACCCGAAGCTTCCCTCCAACGTCGCCCCGCGATTG
>JAAETM010000513.1 GCA_024228395.1 bacterium
CCCAAGCTCTTCGATGAAGGTCATTTTCGGGCGCAGGCGGTGCACCATGGCGGTGGTGTCCAGGGTGGCGGGGTCGTGACGGTGGAACTCTAGGGAGATCGTGGCCAGGAACATCTGGCGTACCACACTCAGGCCCTTGCCATACTCTTCCGCCTTGCGCAGAAGCTCGACCATTTCGGCGGGGATCGGCTCGCCGGATTCTTCGTGCAGGGCAAAGGTGGCCAGCACGCCGGCATCCCAGGCCCACTCTTCGAAGAGTTGGCTGGGCACTTCGACAAAATCCCACTCCACACCGAATCCGCCGAAACCGAAGAACGACTGGCGGCCGGACAGCATGTGGTGCATGAGGTGACCGAACTCGTGGAAGAAGGTGGTCACTTCCCCGTGCAACATCAAACCCGGATCGGAAGCGGTAGGTTTGGTGAAGTTGCACACCAGGGCAGCCTCGGGGAGGATTTCCGTGTGACCGTGACCTTCAGCCAAGCCATCGCGCACGTCCATGACCGCTGCATGCTTGTACTTGTCGTCGCGCGGGAACATGTCCAGAAAGAAACGCCCGATGGTCTTGTCCCCATCGATCACGTCGAAGGGTCGCACGTCCACGTGCCAAACGTCCAGGTCGGGACGGGGTTCGAAGCGGATGCCGTACATCTCCTCGGCGGTCTTGAGCACGCCGGCCTGAACACGCTCATAACCCAAGTAAGGGCGCAGGGCTTGGGAGTCAAATGAAAACTCGTCGCGCTTGATGCATTCGGTCAGGTACGAAACGTCGAAGGGCAGCACCTTTTCCGCATCGGGTTCAAACTTGCGCTTGGCGGCCAGCAACTGGTCGTACTGCTGCTTGGCCAATCCCTTGGCGCAGCCCACGACCTTGTCCAAGAAGTCTGCAACAGCCTGGCCGCTGCCGATCATCTTGTCGCCGGTCACATAGTCGGCCCAATGGTCAAACCCGAGTAGGTTGGCTAGCTCTTGACGCTTGGCTAGCAACTGATCGAGCAGGTCCAAGTTCTCAGGGAACGCCCGGTTGTTGTGCATGCGCACCATGGCTTCACGCACTTCAGCGCTTTCGCAGTACATCATGATCGGAACGAAGTCCGTGGGATCGGTAGACAGTTTGACCTCACCCCTTTCGTCCTCGGGATGGCTGTCGAGGAAGTCCTGGGGCAAGCCGGCAAGGTCCTTGTGGCCGCCGGCGACCTGCATGCTCGTGGTACCCAGAATGATGTTCTTGTCGAACTCCTGCCCGATTTCGAGCAGGGATTTTTGAAGCTTGCGCACCTGCTCGCGACCCGCATCATCCTTGTCCACACCACTGCGCCGATAATCGCGCAGGCTGTGCTCCAGGAAACGGCGCTGTTTGAAGCGCGCGTCCTCGGGCAGGGTCAATCCGTTGAGTCGATCATATGCCTCGCGGTTCAGGGACAACCGCGAGTGGAACGCATGCACTTCTTGTTCCAAGGCTGCACCGGTTTCCTGCATGGTTTTGTCGGGGTGCACCTGCTGGAAGATCGATGCTTGCTGGGCCCAACCATTGAGCGGTGACGTGATGTGGTTGTACGCGGAAAGGACTTCGACGGGGATCGTATCCTCGGGAAGGGCGAGGAAAGCCTCCAGGTTGCGCTTGCTGGCGCGCAGTCCATTTTGAATGGCGGTCTTGAGTTCGTCTACAGACTTGCAGAAGGCTAAATGTGTCATGGTTGGCTCATTGCCCGTCTCCGGGCGCTTGCTCTAGCGGATTCGCCCGATGTAATCGAGCAGCTCTCGGTATTGTTGATGGAAATCGTGGGTGCCGCCGGCCAGGGGTGCTTTGAAGAAACATGCGGTGTGCGCCATGATGCCGGACTCTCCCCGTCTGACCGAAAGTTCGGCCAAGCGTGCCAAGTCGAGCACCAACGGTGCGGCGAGGGCAGAGTCGCTGCCTGCCCAAGTGAACTGCAAGGTCATGCGCGTGCCGAGGAAACCTTCGAAGTGCACGAAGTCCCAAGCGGTCTTCCAATCGCCCAGGCTCGGAACAAAGTCGATGGCCACATGGCTATGCAAGTCCCGGTCTTTCGCGGAAACATCCTGCTCCAGGATCGAGCGCAGGGCCTCATCCTTGTTGGTCAATTTGGCGGCCTTATGCGCATCCTGCTTGAGGACTTCCCCATCCCGGTTGCCCAGCATGTTGTAACCCTGCCAAGCCAAGACCTTCATGGCCCGCGCATGGAACATGGGCGCCAGCGCTGTCTTCAAAAGGGTCTCGCCGGTTTTGCCATCGTTGCCGCAGTGGGGCACGGAATGCTTGAGCGCCAACTCGCACAAAGCCTTGGGCAAGCTGCCCACGGATGGGGTGAAGTTGACAAAGGCGCGTCCCGAGGAAATTGCCGCATAGGCGTACAACAGGGAAGCCGGCTGATCCGTGCCCTTGTCCAAGGCCTGCTCCAAAGCTGTCAAAGAAGACCAAGCTTCCTGTACGTCACGCACGGCTTCGGTGCTGGCCACGTGGGCTACAACCGTGCGTTGCAAACCAGCCTCTGCTTCGAACTCGTCCCAGTCCTTTTGCAGGTTCGAAATCTGTTCGCGGGGAGACAACGCTCCCAATTCTGCCGAACGCGAATCAGCACCGTCAAAAGCGGCACCGTCACCATCTAGAATTCCGGGCCGCATGCGACCGTCGAAGACTTGGGCCTCCCCATCCAACGCCTCGATCCATTCGTGGGGCAAGATGTTAGCGCGCACCAGTTCACGCGCGGAATCCTGGATGGGTCGCTGACATACGTCGTGGCCACCGAGCACCCACGAATCCCACTCCACCCAATCGATGCTCTGATAGGCGGGGGTGGCGGTGATGATGCCAGTGGGTTGCAGCATGCCCTTCTGCATGGCTGCCAAACCATAAGCCAGGGTCGTGCTAATGGCGCCGCGGGATCCAACCAGCCAAAGACCGGTGCTTTTGAACGGGGGGGAGCTGGGCGCTTGGCTTTGCTTGGGCTTGGGAGTCATGGGTGGAGACCCTTTCGGGGTAACCATTTTGCCGGGTGCGGGGCCGGTTGCAACCGCGACCAGGGCAGTTGCTGTCTGTTTTCGAAGGTTCTACCTCAACGCTGCGAAGGTCCTGGCCGAATCCGGCGGTTTCGGCCAGGTCCTTCGCACGGGTAAGATCTACTCCAGAGCCGCCGCCAGGAAGCTTCGGGCCAGGCTGCGATAGGGGTGGGGTACCTGGGGGATCGCGAGCAGGCGTTGGCCCGGCTCACCCCAATCGGGGATGGTCTCTGGGCCGGTATTGGGTACTGCAGAGGCCGTTGAGGACCCGCCAGGGCCACCCTGAGCATGGCCCCCCTCCCCGGAATTTAGGCTGCTTGCACCCGGTACGGAGCGGCTCGGGTCTCCACCCTGGACCTCCACCCGATTTGGGATCCCGGGCACAGGGTTCCCGGGCGCTTCCCCTGAATCTGAGTCCGCCAGGGCTTCGGATGCAAGACCATCCTTTCGCAAGTCCCCCACCCTGTCCTGGAGCGCGGTCACCATCCCCTGGGCCCGGTCCATGGTCCGATCCCAAGCGGCATCCCCGTGCAATTCCTGACCTAGCTGATCGAGCTCTGAAGCCATGCTCGCCAGTTTCTTGCCCCACTCGCCCGCCTCCCCCTTGCCAATTTCCATCTCCAATGCGCCGCGACGGGCGGCTTCCTGCAGGGCACGAATGTCCTTCAAAAGGGCTTCATCCCCGGCCGTAGCTTGCGCACGTTGCTGGGCCTCACCCAGCAGACCTTGCAACTCACGGAATTGCGGGGCGGAGCTGGACCATCGATCGACTTGGGCACGCTGCTCGCGCACCCCCTGCAAGAGTAGCGACCCGCCCATGAAAGGCAATATGAGGATCCAACGGGAAACCGGAACGGCTTTTCGAAGGATGGCCTTGCGAGAAACCCTGGGACGCAAACCCTCGACCAGGAGTTGCCCAATCGATGAAGTTTCAGCGCCCCGTTCCGCATTCAGACCGGCCAGCAATCGACCGTTCAAACCCAAGTTTCGGTCCACCTTGCAAGCCCAATCAAACGCGGGTTGCCCGGTTTCCAGCATCCACAGAATCGCGATCAGTAAACCCCCAATTCCCGCACTGACGCAGGCCCCAAGCTCCATACCCTGCGAATCACTTTGCAAAGCCAAGTACAGCAGGAACAAGGTGGCCGCCACGCCCATAATCAAAGCCTCGCCCAGGCGCGCGTGCAAACGAACTCTCCTGGCGAGTCCCACGCGGCTCTTCAGAAAGGGGTCAGGATCTGCACTCAATCCCGTTGCTCTCCTATGGCTTGCGGCATGCGCGTGAGCAGTTCGCCGGGTGCGCAATGTAGGACCTTGGTGGAGATCACCAGGGACAATTTGCTGCCTCGAGCTGGCAACAACCATGCGTTGGCCAGCCAATTGGACTGTTTGTCGCACTCGACTAAGCCGGTGGTGAACAATGTCGAACCATTGCGCATCAAGGCGGTGTTGATCAAGTTGCCTTCTTTTGTAGCTGAGAACACGGGGCCGTTGGCTCCTTGCGCCATGAAGGAACCCAGGTACACGAGGGCATGCCGGCGCATGGTGCGGCCGCGGTCCAGATCCCTCACCAAGTCCTCGAGCCGATAGAAGAAACGCTCCTCGCCCTCGAACCAAGCCAGATAGAAAAAGGCCCCGTCGCCATTGGGCGCGATGACCTCGTAGGTTTCCCGGGCGGGCTGATTGCGGGCACCACCTGCTTGCGTTGACGCTTGATTCTCCTGCACGCTCCGCCATTCCGCGTTCTTGCCCGGCTTCAGACCCAAAACCAAAAGCATGGTATTCAAGCTCTCGGCATCGACTTTGGTGGATAGCAAGGACTCGTGCATGGCCCCATGGGGATTGACCAAAAGGTACTCCAGATAGTCCCCGGTAACCTCCAGGTTCACGGGCACGCTCAACCAGCTTCGGTCCTTTGCGAGGTGCATGGTGGTGGCGGGCTGCTTCGCGGCCCCCGATTCCTGCCCCTGGGGCCAACCTGCGGAAATCACCATCAAAGCAGCGCCCAGGCCCAAGGCCCATTTGGTTCGAATCTTCATGATCTTATTCTAACGGCCCTGTTTGGGCCGGGTTCAATCTAGATCGGCGGCGAAAGGCCAAAACCAACCACCGCCGATCCGAGCGACCCCCATGGGTCGAGAACTAGCCCCAATCCGCCGGGTTCAAGCCCAGATTCTTCAACTCGGGCTCGACCAGTTTCTGCACGGCCTGGGCATAACGACGAATTTCGTACTGGGCATCGGGCTTCAGGCGCTGTGACAAGAAGTGTAAAACTCCCTGCAAGGAGACGGTCCAATAAGCCTGGGTGTACAGGTTTTGCGGCAGCAACATGCGCGCAATTTCCTTGGCCAATCCCGCGTCGACACGTTCCTGATAGCGCTCGAACGAGGCGTGGCAATCGGCCAACATCGCCTCGCGCGCGCCGACGTGATCATAGTCATCCGGCAGGTCCACCGAAGCCTGCTTGTTGCCGTGAGGTGGGTTCGAACGCATCACTTTGGGCACGTAGAACTCGGGTTCCCATTGAACATAGCGCCCCGAAACCTCGTTCCAGGAACAGCCCTTGTCCGTGTCAAACATCACGTCAAATACCTCGAGGGACACATTGTGTCCATCAACTTCGTACTCGCGCCAGCCGGAGCCGACCTGGTACTTGAATGCCTGGCGGAATACGAACAGGGGCGCTTTCCAGTGGAAGGTGAAGAAGCTGTGGCGGTAGGGGGACGTGTGCCCGTGTTCCCATAGGAACTTGGTCAGCTTGGAGTCGCCCTTGGAAAATTCCTTCTTCTGCTTGTCGTAGGAGATGCGGGCGGAGTTGACCACCTTAAGCGACGGATCCTGCTGCATGCGGTCCATCAAGGCCACAAATCCGGTGTCATCGTCCAGGGTGAATTGTGCGCCCTCGGGGGCGGATACATCGGTGAGATTCATCGTCTAGTTCCCTCGTTCGGAGGAGCCCACCGGACGTCCCAGTGCCCCCTCTGGCAGCAGTCTAATGCAAAATCGGGCAATCCCCTAAGACGACGCCAGGAATGTCTTTGAGCCGGTGAAAAGTATGCCCGGATACGTATTGCCCAGCACCGATCCGGGATGGAGGGGCTGTCCGGTCATGGCCAAAACGTAGCTAGCGGGTCGCAATCCAGCGCTTAGCCCGCACCTGCTGCTCACGAGCCCTGCTGGAGACCCCGCAGAACCGCTCCGCTTGCTGCAACAGCATCTGCGAGCGCAATCCGTCCCTTTCCCTGGCCGCCAACATGGCCAAACTCTGCAGGCGTAGGGCGGAAAGAAAGGCGATGGGATGGCGGCCTTTGCAAATATCGTGCCCCCCCAGCATGCTCTCAATGGGGGTGTATTCTTGTGATTGCCTCAGGAGGTCCTGCAAGAGCCGCTCGCAGTACCAAGCGGTGTTGGCTAGGTCCCCCGTTTTGCGAGCCAACCGGTAGCGCAGGATCCGAACCCCCAAAGCGGGCCTCCACCACCGATTCGTGCTCGGCTCTCCTGCCAAGGCCACCTCGGCCCAGCGGGACAAAATGTCCGCGGATCCCTCATCTCCAGCATCCCAAGCGGCTTGGGCCAACTTCCCGAGAAAGCGACCATCCAGCGTCGACCAGTCGGGGTTGATTTCCAAGAGTCCCTGCAATACCCCTAGCTCCGCCAACTGCTGAACCACGTGCAATTGTGGTCTCCAGCCCTCGCCGGCGGCCTCCCCATCCATGCGATGCTCCAATTGGGCAAAACGTTGAGCCATGGGCCCCGCAAAACTCTGGGCGATCTCTTGCAAACTCAGAGCGCGACGTTTCACCAAAATGAGGAACAACTCCATTTCCAAGTGTCTCTCGATTTCCGAGTTCGCCCCGCCGGCTTGCGCAGCATCCTTGGCACGCTGCCAACGCGCACGGAGTGCTTTGTCAATCTGATCTCCGGGCAGGGGCAGAAGTGTTTCCATCGCCAGCTGTGGCCCCGTCACCCCGGTGTCGCTATTTAGCACGTCGATCAATTCCTGCAGGCGTCCAGCCTTGGCAAGGCCAACCATGGCCGCTTGGCGAACACTGGATGGCGCCTTTCGATTGGTGGCCTCGGCGGCAAAAAGTTTCGATGCCCGAGCACCTTCCGCAAGCCAACGTCCCTTCAGAACGGAACCAAGTTGCCCGTAGAATTCACTCTCCACGCGGGCCACAAACAAGGCCAACTCGTTTTCCAAACCAGAGTAGGAGTCCGGCGATAGCCCAATCCCCACCTCGACCTGCAAACGCCGGGGCCAGGTTTGAATTTCGTCCAAATGAGCGAGCGCCCATGCTTGGAATTGCTTGTCTTTGGCAAACAGCGCGATGCAGGCCTTGCAGTAATCGAAGCGAGCATCCTCTAGTCGCTCGGGTGGCAAAGCGACCAACCATCTGGCCCTCCGCATCAATCCGCGAACCAACACATTTCCTTCGATGGAACCTGCGCCTTTGCCTTCCCCCGCACATTGAACTCGAAACAAGGCCGTGGCGCGCCGAGCCAGATCCCTACTGACCGGTTCTTTTCCGGATTCCCAAACGCCAAACCGCCGATCAAAAGCTTCAGCAAAATCCCGTTCGAACAGGGCCTGCCAGCGGGGGTCAACAGCCAGGTAGGACAGGTGCTCCAGTTCGAGCAAGTTACTGGGTCCCAGCTCACGAACAGATTCTAGCCAATCCTGCGTAAAGGCCGTCCAGACGCTCGAATTAGGCAATTCGCGTAAAAGTTCCCTGCGTTCCTCCGAGCTCCTTTGCTCCCAAACACTGTGCAATGCCGCTTGAACCTGCGCACGTTCTTCCCCCCTCGCCAATGCGCGAAATGCCAAGCGCAGGGCTTCCCCGCGGCAAGTCTCGACAGCCCTTAGAAGCAGCCTGCGGCGCTCGTCACTCTTCGGCGAGGACCATAGTCGTCCAACAGCATTTTGCTGAACTTCCTCGTCCCAGTGCTCCTGCAAGAAAGGTTCCAGAGCTTTCAAGGGGAAGTCCCTGGCATCCCCCTCCAAGGTGGACCAAACCTGCGCCTGAAGATCGCTCCCCCCATTCAGGGAACGAGCCAGGGTTACCGCCATAGATGCGCTACTCGAAGCCCAACTCAGATACATGAAGCGCACCTTCTCAACACCACCCAATCTCGCAATGCTGCGGGCGCCAATGTGCCCCTCAACATCCATGGCAACGCGCCAGAAAATGCGACTCAACCAGGGAACATCAAGCTGGGCCAATTCCTTTATGAAAGCGATCCGCCCCCGCAAGGGAAACACCTCGGATCCTTCCGTGTTTGGCCATGAAGCGAGTCCCTTCTCAAGGAGGGTCCAGTCGATCGAATCCAATCCACCTTCCGGCTGTCCCGCCATGGCAAATTGGGCCAAGGCCATGGCTTCGATCTGGAAGCGAACATCGACTGAAGTCTCTTTCGCACGCTCTCGCAGGGCTTGGAGAGTCTGTTCCGAAACAAGCACCCGCAAATCCGTGGCAAGCAATCCTCGGAAAACTCGTTCGCCCCCAACGTCGCACCACCAGGGGTCGATTCCCACCTCCCCATCGATGAAGCCCGCATGAACAACCGATGCGCGCGATTTTGGAATCAGGCTCTTGGTATCATCCGATTCGTGTTCTGCAAAACTCTCCAGGGCCGCACTGTAAGCCGCACTTCGTGTGTCCCCGCCGGACAGCGACGATTCCGAAAGTGCGGCCTCAAATGAAGCTTGCCCCTCATCGCCCAGGGACCCGTGGCCCCCGACTCCCAATTGCCAATCCACGCAATCGCTGCCCAAACCCTGCCCCATGCGCACGATGCGCCATGCGGCCGCGCGCACGGCGGAGCGTTCGTGGGTTAGCGATTCGCGCAGGGTTTTCTTTTGACGGGCGCAAAACCAACGAGCAGCCTCGGGATTGCGCTGCATGGCATCGAGCACGTCGTAGCGCCGAAGCCAATTGGGAGAACCCAACATGGGCTGCCAGATGACCTGGGTTCCTGCAGGATCCAGGGAAAAGCGACGCACTTGAAACTCGGACTCCAAATCCAAAATCGCCCCCCGCCATTCGACGCCTTCTTGAACGCACGGCAGGGGGCTGGCCAACAGGATTCCCATGGACAGGGAAAGAAAACACAACGCCCCCGCCAATCGGATCATCTGGAAGCCTTCACGCCCTTGGCCAATTGCAATTGAGCCGGGCCCAGGTAGCCGATCAAATCCGATGCGATCACGCCACGCTCCCCAAGGTCTGCCGAGGCCAAATCACCGGCCAAGCCGTGGGTATGAACGGCGCTGACCACAGCATCGAACGTGGAGAAACCTTCGCCATCCAAACATGCGGACCAGGCTGTGTAGGCGCCGATCAAGCCGGATAACACATCACCTGTTCCTGCGGTGGCCATGGCAGGACAGCCGGATTCATTCACATAGACACTGCGCCCATCGGTGACCACGGTGCCGTTGCCTTTTAGTACGCACATGGCTCCCGAGCGCAGGGAAGTCTCCAAGGCAAATTCGATGCGGCCATCACGATCCTTCGGAACCACCCTATCTAGCAAGCGTTCCGCTTCTCCCGGATGGGGGGTCAAGATCACTTGGGATTGGGACATGGTCAGAAGTTCGGGGACGCCGGCCAAGACGTTCAGCGCATCGGCATCGAGGATCAAGGGTCCTTTGAAGTCATCTTCAACCAACCGCCGAACCAGTTCCCGGGTGCGCCCACTACTGTTCAAGCCGGGTCCTGCAACCCGCGCGTCGCAGGGGTATTCCCCGATCTCCCGGGGAAGTCGACCCGCGTAAAGATCTCGGGTACGCGACACGTCCAAGAAGACCGCCTCTGGAACGGTGGGTGTGATGCGGTCCACCATTTCGGTTTGGAAGATCGCTAGGGCAACCAATCCTGCGCCACCGCGCTGGGCCGCACGTAGGGTCAATTGGGCTGCGCCTGGCATTTCGGGGCTGCCTGCCAAGCACAGGACCTTTCCAACCATGCCTTTGTGAGCATGGACAGGAAGGGACGGGGGTGCAATGGGCGCCGCCGCACGCGAATAGGTTTCCATTTGTTCTCTGTCGTTCAAAGCTCCACCTCAAAGGTACCGGTCAGGAGGCGAGCGTCGTTGCGCTGCACGTAAGCACGATACTTAGACAGTTCCTCAATGGCATCTGGGTCCAACCATTGTAGATGTTTCATGAGTTCGACGGTGACCGCTTGAAGACCGCGCTGTCCACCGTCGTCCATTTTGACCGCCAGGGCCTGGTCATGCCCCACGCGACCCACCACATAGACACCCTCTGCACCAACCTTGGGAAAAAGTTGGCCTTCCGACACCTTGCTCAGGGCTGTGCAAAGGCGCCGCCGCCGGCCAGCGATCAATTCAGGATTTGCCCGAACAGCGGCAACAAGGCGCTCGCAGGTGGCCTTGCGAGTGGAATCCAGGTCCCGCGGGGTGGTCAACCGGGCGAATGCGCGGGCCAAAGCGTGCAGGGGAAGGCGAAAGGTCGGCGCGCTGCAACCATCGATGGCCACGCTGACCTGGTCCCCGGAAAGGCACGTCATTTCAAGCAACGCTTGGCGCACGGCCTGCTGGCTGGCGGATTCGGTGTCCAGGTAAGACTCTGGATCGACCCCCAAATGGGTCGCCAATGCCAAAAAGCCAGCGTGCTTTCCCGAACAGAAGTGATGGATGGCCGAGGGCGTCTCACCGGCCTCCTTCAGGGCTTCGCGAGCCGCCCGATCCGCGGGCGGACTGCTGCCGCACTTCAATGCGAATCCGGTCAACCCCACCCTTGCCAAGATGTCCAACACCCGTTCGGTGTGCTGGGGTTCGCCGCTGTGGGACGAAAGTGCCAGGGCGATGTCGGCTTCGCTATAACGAAAGTGCCCTGCAGCTCCGCTCTCGATCAGTGGCAAGGCTTGCAACGCTTTCACCGAGCTGCGGGCAAAGATCGGATCCCCGTGGGCCCCCGAGCCGTGCAAAACATGGCCTTCACCATCCACCACCACCCAGGTTCCGCGGTGAACGGACTCCACCCAACCTCCCCGCCAGACGCTGGCCAAAATGGGATTGTCTGCAAAAGCTAGATCGGAATTCATGGCTCGCAGTCTACCCAAACCCAACGAACTTCCCGGCCGAAACGGGGAAAGCGGTACCCACCACTGGGGCAATTGGAACTCCAACGGCGAAAATGGCTGGAGCAGGGTTACAATTCCGGCATGGAGTCCGAATCCAACGATGAACCCCGCTGGGTGAACCTGGTTGTGCGCCGCGTCATATTGCGCGATGGGGTCGACCAGCAATGGGTCTACCTGGCAGAGGATCCGGTTCCGGAAGGCACCACGGCGAGGGGCTTTCCAATCGTGATCGGCTCCCACGAAGCCATGGAGATTCGCCGGGTGCTGCAGGAGGAGCGCCTGGAGCGTCCCCTCACCCACCAGTTGGCCCTGGGAGTGATTCAAGGCTTGGACGCCCAACTACGCACCATCGAAATCACCGGATTGCAGCGCAACACCTTCTTTGCGCGTTTGGTCCTGCAGAAACCCGATGGCAGCATGGTGCGAGTAGACTCGCGACCCAGCGACGCACTGGCGATCGGCCTGCGAGCTGGCGCCAAAATTTGTGCACCGGACGACCTGCTCGAAGAGCTTCGGCGCGATGAGGATTAGGTCCGCGCTTCCGAAAGGTCTCGGTCCCTGGGGCCTGCTGATCCTGGTGGCTTTGCCCTTGTTCCTGCGCTTGGCCCCGATTCAACATGGCCGGCCCGATGGATTCTTGCCCGACACCCACGTGGTGCGCAACGCATTGGGAATGGCGAAGGACAAAAACCTGGTCCCGCCCGCGAACACCTATTCTTCCAGTTACCCCAACGCAATTCCGTACATGTTGCTGCCGGTCTATGGTGCGCAGTATGCGATCGGTCGAGCAACGGGCGAATGGTCGGGCACCGGCGAGTACGGTGCGACCCTGATGGAGCATCCCTGGCGCGCGCATTTGCCGGCGCGAATATTGTGTGCCCTGTTGGCTTCTTTGGCGCCACTGTTTGTGTTCCATGGATTGCGCCGTTGTGGACTTGGCAAGGGCGCTCTCTGGGGTGCATTTTTCATGGCCACCTGTTTGTTGCACGTGCATTACTCCGGGCAGGAACGGCCTTGGGCTCCACTCACGGCAGCCATGTGCGCCACCGGTTGGGCCGCGGCCGCTTTCGTGGATAGCAAGCGTTACGCCTACCTTGTGACCTCCGGCTTGTGCGCGGGGTTAGCAGTCGCCATGCACCCAGGCGGCCTCGGAGCCGCGTTGATTCCCGCTATTGCGTGGTGTTTGGTGGACTTGCCGTGGAAAGCGAAAGGCCTCAAGTCGCGGCTCTTTTGGGGTCACGTCTGCGCCGGAGCTTTCCTGCTGATAGCACTACTCATCGGCTATCCGCACCTTTTGGTGCACGGTAAAGCCGACCCGAGCGACGTGATCATGGGGGAGATGATCCAGGACAAGGGTCACTTTTCTTTGGGGGGGCAGTCGGTCGTGTTTGGCTTTCGCTTCGAGACGCTCAAGCGCTTGGGCACGGTATTCCTTGGGTACGACCCGGCGATCATTCTGCTGGGGTTGTTCGGATTGCTGACAGCCCTGGGAAACAAGACTGCCCGGCCCATGGTGCTCTTCGCGCTGATTTGGGGAGCCTTCTTCCTGACCAATGTGAACGACCATGTGCGTTACCTTTTGCCCCTGGCAGCGGGGCTCACCTGGTGCTGTGGTTTTGCGGCCGAACGACTCGACCGTTCGAAAGCAGGCCGCATCGTTCTAGCGACCGTTGCGGGTTTGGTTTTGGTGCAAGCCCTGCGCTTGGACTTCGTTCTAAGGCAAACCGACACCCGCCACGAAATCGAAAGCGCCTTGCTCGAGTTGCCCGAGGGATCAGACGTGGCGATCGGCCTTGGCGGCCCGCTATTGCCCCTGGATCAATCCAGCCTGCAGCGGATCTCAGGAATCCGCGGGCTCTACACCCGAGAGAACAATCGGTTGCAGAGGCTGGAAGCCGGATTGGTGAGCGGACCAACCGTCACTGCGCTCCCGCTCCAGAACATCGTGGAGCTCGACCAGCGTCACCACTCTTCCGAGCTGATCCGAATCGTGGCAGACAAACACGGGGCAGACCTGAATGGCGCTCTTGAGGAAATGGGAATCACCCACGTGCTGCTGGTGGACACCTCGCCTGCCGATCCGCGCACCCCCCTGCTGCTGGACGCCACCCCGCCGGATCAGGGCACCGGCCTTCTCGTGGGCAAGGATCCCCTTCCGAAGCTCGACCCCCTGGGCATTCCCGCGGACCCAATCCTGCAGGTCCACCCGGGCCGCGACGCTTCGATCCCACCCTCCGCCCGCCTTCCCATGGTCATGGATTTCCCCCTTCGGGACCTTTGGACCGTGGAGAGGCCAGGACCGCTGCTCCGCTTGTACGACCTTCGAAGCGCACGCTAGCCAAGCGCCCCTCGGAACCCTAGAATCCTGACCTGCGGAGGGGTGGCAGAGCGGCTTAATGCACCGGTTTTGAAAACCGACGTGGGGCAACTCACCGGGGGTTCAAATCCCTCCCCCTCCGCCATTTCACCACTTGGCCGGGCCTTCCCGCCAAGCGCCATGGGGGCCGTCGGGGCCCATCTCAGACTTCGACCTCCAGGATCTCGCTGCGATCGAGCATGGCCAGGGAAAGGCGAATCGCGTCCCCCTGCAAGCCAAACTGCTTCGCAACAGCCCGGCCATAGATGCGCAACTGCTGCCCATAGTCCTGCAGCAACGCATCCCGAGTCGACTCCACACCTCCGGTTTTGAAGTCGATCACATGGGCGCCACAGGCCTTGCCCCCTTCGTAGCGTACGATCAGTCGGTCGATCGATCCGTTCCAAAGGACCTGGCTCGCGCCACCTTCCTCCAACAGGTGGAATCGACGTTCGCGCCACACCTTGGCCGAATCATCGGGCTGCACAAACACCTCTGAGAATGCGGGATGCGTGAGCACTTTCTCGATGTCCGCCAGCGCCCGGGCGTGGCTTTCGGGATCCTGCCCCATCGACTCCAGAATTCCCGTCACCTGCCCGATGGTGCCTGGAGCCAACCATTGCACATGCTCTAGCAATCGGTGGGTGAGGCTTCCCCGGGCGGTCCCGCTAACGCGCCTTTGCACGAGATCCGCACCCATTGTTTTCGCCGATGCATCCTGGGTTTTCGAAGGCGCACGGTGCAGCAGCCCGGGCTTGGAACCGGCAAGCACAATGGGACTCAAGTCCACTATTGGATCTCCAGAGCTTGGGGATTCGGTCTCAGGCGCAGTCCTCCAGGGCAGACCGGGGGTCGACCATTGCTTCAGCAGGCCCCCACTGTCCGCTCCTTGTTCCTTGGGTATCCCACAGGTCAACCTCAACAGGTTTGCGAAAGTGGGAGAATCGGGTTTCCCCTTGCTGGGTGTTTTGTAGGGAGGCAGGCAGAATTCCAATCGCCTCTGGGCTCGCGTGACCGCCACGTAGAACAAGTTGAGAGCCTCCTGAGCGTTCGCCCCATTTTCCACTTCGACCAAGTTCTGCAAGGTTCCGCTGAAATCGCACAGGTCCTTCTTGGGCAGGTGGGAAATACTCTCGTACCAGCCAGCGGGATCCGGACGTTCCGACCCGACGGAAATAGCACGACCCCCGACTATTTTCGCGTCCAACTCGGGCAACAGCACCACATCGAACTCCAGGCCTTTCGAGCTGTGCACGGTCATGGCTTGGATGCGAGCGGTCCAAGGGGCCGGTACCCGCGATTGAAATACGATGCGGGCAAATTGGCCCGGTCGCAATTCCGCTTGTTTGGCAAAGATGTCCGCGCGGTCAATCAATTGATCGAAACGAACCCGGTCCCACTCGCCATAGTTTTCTTGCACGATTTCGCGCAGGCCATGCAGCCAAGCGGCATATCCCTGTTCGAGCACTTCCCGGCGCACGCGCCGGGCCACACTCGCACAAGCAGCTAAGAACCCGACGTCCCGGCCCACGGAGCCATGCTCACCGTGGAAAGCCTGCTCGGTCAATCCCACGCGGGAACCAAACGCACTGGCGGCCACATGCAAGGCCGCCGCAGTGTTCGTGGGATGATCAGCGAGGGTCAACAGGGACATGGTGATCGAAACAGCCTCAGCGTCAACCAGGGGGTTGCCGCCGTGGCCGCTGGCCCGCAATCCATAGTCACCGGTCAAACGGTGTAGGAACTTGGGGATATTTTTATTGGTCCGGAAGAGCACGGCGATCGTGGCCTCGGGAGCTTCGCGATGGATCTCAGCAACACGTCTTGCAGCTAGCTCGAGGGTCTGCTCGATGCGGGTATCATCCTCCCCTTCGGCGGAATTCGCCACCGCGACCTCCTGCGCTTGCCAGACCTGAACCACGCCCCCCATGTCCTTGTGGAAGGCTTCATGGCTTGGGAACTCTTTCTGGAAGAGCGTGGCCGATTTCAAGGCCGCCCCTTGATCAGAACCCGAGAACAGCCCGCTCCCAACTAAGTTTTCGAAGATGCGGTTGGTAGTCTCCATGATCACCGACGAACTCCGGTAATTGAGATGCAGCTTCTCAACCGTCAAGGACGGAAACTCTTTCTTAAGCCCCATCAGAATTCGAGGTTCGCCCTGGCGCCAGCGGTAGATGGATTGCTTCGGATCGCCCACGCAGAAGAACGTGCGTGCTTCCGATGTGTCGCCCCCGTGGGTGGCCGCAATTTCTTCGGCCAGAGGCCTAAGCGTGCGCCACTGAATCGAAGAGGTATCCTGGAATTCATCCAGCATCAGGTGGTCGATGCGCGCATCCATGCGCATCCAGAGTTCCTGCAAACCCTCGCCCCCAAATGGGCTGCTATCCCCCATGGGATCGAGCATGTACGGGATATCCTCAAAGCGTAGTTCGCCGCTCTGCATCTTTAACTTGGAATAGTATTCCTCAAAACGTTTGAGCAGAACACGGGTGGCCACGTTGCGGGTATTGAGATCGGTGAGGAAATGATGGCAGCCCTCGACAATCAGGCCATCTAACAATTCCGCGATCTCGTCGGTAAACTCGTGCCGGCTGAACTTGTCACCAGAGGAGTACTTGCCGACGAATCCATCGAGCAGGAAATCCTCCCACTTGCCCTCTGTTGCCAAGCCGCGCACCCGCGTCCAAGCCTTGGCCCAATGCGCATTGGGCTGTTTCTTTGCTGTTTTCGGTAGTTCGGCTTTTTCCATGGCGCCCAAGGTCTTGTCCAATCCGTCGCTACCCAGTCCCTCCGGAACACCAACGCATTCCCAGGCCGAATCCGTGCCTTCGCGGAACACATGCAACAGGTTGCTGATCGTATCCCTGAGTTGCCCAAAGACCGTACGCCGTTCACCCGTGGGATCCAAACCACGCAAAAGGGTTCCGAATTCCGTGTCCTGAGCTTCAGCCAGAGCCGTGGACAGTGCCTCATCTCGCAGGTCCTCGTCCGCGATCTCGTCCGCAATGGCCCAACCCGGGGGCAGCCCCAACTCGGACTCGAACAAGCGCGCCAAGTGGATGGCGTGGGCGTCAAGGGTACGAACCTGAAATCGATGGATCGCGCGGGCCAAGCCGGGCAAGAGCGCCATGGCGTGGGAGCATTCGACTGGAAATCCGGCCGATTCCGCAAGTTCCGCAGCGTCCTTCTCAATCAGTGCCACCCTAACCAGACGTTGCAGCACACGGTCGAGGATTTCGCCGGCTGCTTTGCGGGTGAAGGTCGTGGCAAGTATGCGTTCGGGTGCAACGCCTTGTAGCAAGAGTCCCACGAAGTGCGCACTGAGGCGATAGGTCTTGCCCGTTCCAGCGGAAGCAAGCAGCAATCGATCTGAGCTCTTCAAGTCGCTCACAGGGCGCCTCCTTCTTCCACAGCTTCCGCACCCAGTGAGGTGTCGCCAACAAGCGTGTCCCCCACAAGTGCTGCCATGGTCGGCGAATAGGTTCTGGCCCTTGCATTGTGCTCAAAACGTCCCGCACGAATGTCGGCGATCACCTTTTTGCCCACGATGTAAGCCTCATTCAGTTCGTCGTCCCCCCAGGACGCCATTTCCACCTGTACCTTGTCGGGTTCCTTGCCCACGTTGAAGTAACCGAGTCGAACCTCTTCGTCCCCGGTGAGTTGTTTTGCCAGGAGCGCGTACACGGGCAACTGCAAATTGACCCAACCACCTCTCCTTTTGAAGTGATCCGCGCCTGGCTTTTCCGACTTGTCGCCGGTCTTGTAATCCAAGATCGCGAATCCGTGGATCGGATGGTGGTCGATGCGATCGATGACGCCGACTAGGTCCACCTCGCCACCGTCGGGCCCGAATTTCACACTGCCCGTTTCCGCGCGCCACTCCACGTGTTCGATGCGCCATCCATCCTGGGCGCGCTGGGCTTGTTTTTCGGCAAACCATGCCATGCGCCGCCGAAGCCCCTGCACCTGGAGATGCACGGCAGGGATGACCGCCGGGCCGAACAATTGGTTGGATCGAGCTAGCAGAACACTTTCCAATTCCGCCTGAATGGCCGAAGCGTCCTTGCTGTTCTTGAGTTCGCCCTGGCCAAATTTTTCCAACACATAGTGCACCAGGTTGCCGAAGTTGGCGGGGTTCAATTCCCGCTCCCGATCGGACACGGTGTCTAGTTTCAACAGGCGCTCCACGTAATATAGGTACGGGGAATTCAGATATGCTCTGAAGTCGGTGGCCGACATGCGCTGCAAGGCCGGGGCCTGCGCCAGGAGTGGAAGATTACGCACCTGCGTTTCCTCGCCGCCAGGCCCTTCCGACAAGCTCTCTACCTGGGAGGGAAAGGCCTGCTTGAGGGCTTCGGGCACTTCATTGTCCGGCCGATGAAACGCCAAGCGCGAAGGTCGCAGGGGATCACCAATCAGGGAATGCCGCCCGCCCACAAGGGCAAAGCGCTCCTTGGTCCGAATCAGGGCGGTGGTCAAATACACATCGCGTGCTGCCAGCAGGGCCTCATCCGGTAACCCGAGGGTACGACGCACGGGGCTCGGGAGCAGCATGTCGACGGGCACGCTTTCGGGCACACGCCCCTCGTTAAAACCGGTCAGCAGAAGTGTGGCGGAATCATCCCAGAGCAACTCGTGCCAGCCCAACATCTCCAATTCGCGCCCATCCCCCTGGCCTAGCGGCGGCAGGTTCTGGCCCGCCAACTCAGCGACCCAAAGGGTCAAAGCACCCGCAGCGGTGGTCACCGGCAACCAGGGTTTGTGACCGTCGGACCAGCTACCCAAGATCTCATTCAAAGCCCGCAGGCATGCGATCGAGATACGTTCTTGCTGATTGGCTTCCGAGAACTCCCGCGCACCATAAACCCAATGCAAGAGTTCCCGCAGGGGACCACTCCAATCGGCAAGGGCTCGCTCTTCTGGTTTCGCCAGGTCTCCCAATCCATCCATGAGGCCTTTCCAAACCACTTGCATGGGAGCCGAGTGCCTGGACCCAGTTCGCAGGGTTTCCCGGAAGTGTCGGGGCAAATGCCCCTCGTGATAGGTATCCAAGCACGCAACCGCATCCGGCCAGTCTTCTGCGCCGTGGTGTTCCATGGCAAATTCCATGTCCGTGTGCCGCAACACACGGGCCACATCCGTGAAACGCAGATCTGGGAGCAAGCGGGACAGGACCCGAATCAAGCGTGCGGGTGCACTTTGCTCCAGGGAACTCCCCGCTGCATCCCGCGCGCCCAAACCCACGCGCTGCAACTGCCGCTCCATGAATGGGCGAACTTCCTCATCGGGAGCGGCGAGCACCACGTCCCGCGGACTCAGTGCGCCCCCCCCAAGGGGCTGTTGGCTCCACTCCCTCAATACCTGACAAGAGCGTCTCGCCTGGGAAGCGGGATCCTCTTCCACAAACCAATTCTCCAAGGCCAAAGGAACTTGGGCTTTTGCCCACGTCTCCTGATTCAGGAAACCGAACTCGTCAAAAGCCGGTGCAACCTCGGATCCCTCAGGCTGGCCACCAGCAGCTCCATGCTCAGGAGCGAGCACAAAGGAAACGAAACGATCCTCGAGTTCTTCCAGGGTGCGGCGCTCCATGGCGTTCGCCGTCGGCACGGCAATGAATGCAAGTTGGCCAGACTCCAAGAGGCTTGCGTTCGCCAGGTCCACCAACCCATCGCCCATCCCCTGTTCGTGCAAGCCTTGCAGGTACTCCGCCTGCAAACGGGCCCACAGCTGCCAACGCTCACTCTGACTTGCGAGTTCCACAGCCAAACGCTCGAAGTCGAGCCCGGCCAAGCAAATCTCCGCGTGCAAGTCACGCGCCCGTTGTCCAAGTGCCCACCAAGCGCCAGCCGCATCCGCAGCAGGGCGTTCCACGCCTAGAGCCAACTTCAGTTCATTTTGCTGGAGTCTCCGCAGCAAATTCGACCAGGCGTGAATGGTTTCACGGCACGAAATGGCCGCGCGCGCGCAAGGACGAAAGACATCCAACCACGCACCTTGGGAGATGCCCCGCGGCGGTTCCAAGTGAACGGGCAAGGCCCGCGCAAGGGCCTCTTCGAATTGACGGACCGCGCGGCGACCGGGTAGCACATACCACCAGTCACCCGACCCGTCGCCCATGCGTTCAACCAGCGCCTGCGCTGCGCGCTGCAAGGCACGCGGTCCCCATCCCAAAAAAACTCTCTCCATGGGATCAGTGTAGCCACTTCAACGCCTCGCAATCCACGCCCATGTGTGGGGAGTCCCTGCGATCAGCGCGCCTTGGGAAGCCAGTGCAAGAAGGCTCCCTCCAAACTAACCTTCGCATTCAGGTCGGGGTCGCTAAGGGGCCGTTCGTACTGATCCTCAAAAACGGATTCAAAGTCAGCGGTGGGTTCCGCAGCCAAGATGCCACCTGCATCGGGCTCATCGTTGTCGCCAATGGTTTTCAACCACTTGGCAAACTGCAATTGGGAGTCTTTGGCTTTGCGGCCGCCACCTTTCTCTCGCATCCAATACAGGAAACAAGCGGAATAGCAACGGGCAAATTCCAAACGATCCCCATAGTAATCCAAAGGCACAATGGTCCGATTTCCGCCAAGGGAACCAAGAACAGGGGCGGAGGTTACCATTCGGTGGGCCTCATCGTCGGAAAGCAGTTCGAAATAGCGCACCTTGTCCTTGCGCTTTTTGCGGGGCTGGGCTTGCAGACCGGCGGCCTGGGCTGCCTTCAAAACCTTAATGAAGTGGTCCTTTCCGTGGGTCTCCCTCCAACGGCTATCCGCCAAGTTCGGAGGCAAGACTCCGCCCTCGGACTGACCGCCGGGAACGAACATGGAGCGCGCTCCCTTGCGACGTTCGCGCAGGTCTCCATCGACGCGCGTATTGCATTCCTCGAAAACGTCAACGACCAAGTTGATCGAGAGGCCTCCGGCAACCGAAGGCGGAACCTTTCCACCAAAGTAATTGTCCACCAGACCCAGAGCAGCCAACTGGCAAATCTGTTGCTTCAAACCGGTACGCGTACGCTCCTCCATGTCGGAACCTTGACCATAGGTTTCGGGCGTGGGATTGGCCGAACTGTACTGCATGGAGAGGAAGCGCCAGTCGTTCACATAGAAGTTGGTCCAGGTGAAAATACCCGGGCTCCACATACGATCGCGTGCTTCCAGCCTCGCCCAACCCGCCAATGCTATGGCTTCCACATACCTCTCACGACTGGGGTACAGGATCATCTTCTCCACTTCCTTGGAACGATCCAACCCCAGCCCCCCTGAGGTTTGTAGGAACTCGCTCAGCTTGCGGTAGCTCGCGAGGGCTTTGGAGTCCACGTCGAGCACGGTCCAAAGATCCAAGGCAGCAGGTGCCTCAAAACCACCATCTCCACCCGGTGTCGTCACGATTCTTGCAGCGGAAATCGCGGGGTCCAGTTTGGCCATGCCCAGGTAGATGTACAGTTGCTTGCAAACCTTGCGTTCCGTCTTGTGTTCCATTCCACCCGGGTCCACCCAATCCAACCAGCGCTGCTGCATCTGCACCAAGCTCTGCGCCACGCCGAACAAACGCGTGGCTTGCTGGGCATCCGCAAAGGAATCCTGCTCCATATAGAGGTCGAATAGCCCCACTTCCAAATGCACAAAACCGAACCGGCAGTAATCATCGAAGCGGAAATCGTCCGTCGTCGTTCCCTGCATACCATGTCGCAGGAGTGCCTGGTCAGCTTGAGCCTGGTAGTCAAAGTTGGGCGTACCCTTGGACTGGACGTCCACGGTGGGAGTCGAAAACAAAGCCATGCTGAGCACAGCACAGGAAAAGAGGGTTCTCATGGGAAGGATGGTATTGGTGCGGACCTGAGGGGCGCAAAGGCCCGTTGCGCCCCTATTGGGTGGGTATTGTTACACGGTCCGCGAACGACTCCGCTCGGGAACTTTTGGGGATTCTCTAGTTGGATACTGGGGTTTTACCTTGCGTTCACAACCGGGTGATATCCCTTTGTGGAAGAACAGGTACGCGCGATTCGGAAGATTCTAACAAATACCGTGTCAGGCACCCTGTGACCGCTAGGGAGCCTGCTTGAGGAATTGCTGGCACTCCCGGATCAGCTTGCTAAGCGCAGCATTCTGTTGAGTGATGATCGCATCCATTTCATCGATGGGTTTCCACCTGTTGTCATAGACCCAAACCTCTTCCTTGCCCGCCTGGGCGGGCAGATGGATGATGCCCTGCTCGGTTAAGAGCCCCACATCTGCAAACCCGGCGACGACCCGGATCCTTTCGGACGGGGGACGGAACAAACTTTCGCCTTGGGAATAACCCTGATGCTTCTCAGGATCAGCACCCAAGAGTTCCAACAAGCTGTTTGACACATCCAAATGGGAAGTGGGGTTGCTTTCGATTCCCGGCTCAATTCCGGGACCGTACATGAAAAAGGGCACGTCTATTTGCTCGGGGGTGAAGTTGGAGGTGTGGCCCCAGAACCCGCTCTCATAGAACTCTTCACCATGGTCGCCAGTCACTAACACGATGGTGCCCGCGGCGTTCGGGTGATCGCGATCCACCTGTTCTGCGCGGGCTAGGATCCGCTCCGCAATTCCATCTGAATACAGCACGGAGTTCTTGTAAGTGTTGCTCACTTTTTCGCGCAGGATGCTCAGCTCTGGCTCCGCAGTTGTGCGCCCCAGGCTGATGTACTCTAGTTCCTTTTCCAGGGCCGGCTCAAAGGGCCCTCCCGGATTGAAATAGGGTTGGTGCGGGGAGTCGAGCAATACAAAGCTGAAGTACGGACGCTGATCATCTTCGGTATCGCGATCTTCCATCCACTGCTCAAAAGCATCCGCCACCAAGCTGTCCTTCACGTCGGAACGACGGGAGATCGGCTCACCGGTCTCCTTCAAAAAACTATCGACGACCTGCTCTCGCTCCAAGCCAAACCACGCGGTCCTCATAAACTCCGGAAACTTCATGGAAGCCGCCGATATCACACGAATGTCGTAATCCATGGCCTGCAAGGAATCGAGCAATACGGGCGTGGTATTGTTCTCCAGCGCGCGGAACCAGTAGGAACCGTGCAGGCCGTAGAGCATGGTAAACAAACCAAAGCGCGTGCCGTTGCCCCCACTCTTGTGATTGGCAAAGGTGCGTGATTGCGCCTTGCGTAGGGTCAGATTCGGTGTCAACTCGGTGGACATGGCGTCGCGCCGCCAGGAATCCAAGACCACGAGCAAAATGTTCGGTCGGGGGGCTCCCTCGGGAATTTCAGGAAACGCTCTTGGGTAGATCAGTTCCTGGCCCCTTTGGCCACCCAGCGATACGGTGGCAAGCAAACCGTAAATGTCATTGCGTCCCCCGCGCAAGGAATCAACATAAGGTCCGAGACGTGGCTTCGGTCCTGGTAGAGCTTTGGATGCTTCGAGGATTTCTCTGTCGCTGGTGATGCTGGCGATCGCGTACATGCTCTTTGCAACGGCGATCAATGGCAATAGCAAAGCTAAGCAAACGACACGCGGCTTCAGGAACCAGGTTTGCCCTCCACCCCGAACTTCACGCTCCATGATGCGCCCCAAGCGCCAACGCCAAAAGAAATACCCGAGGGCTGCCAAACTCGTGACCATCACAGTGCCCGTAATCCACACATTGGGACCAAGGTGCACGGCTTCCTCAGAGCCCTCCGTGGTAAACACGTTGAAAATCGCCCAGTTGAAGTGATAACCAAGCAAGCGATAGACCACCGTATCCGCATAGAGAAGCCCTAGAAAAAGGCCTCCCGACAGGCTCTGCCAAACCCCCACCCAAAGAGGCCTGCGGATAAACAGGTGGGCCAAAATCATGGGAATGGCTGGCAAAATGCCAATGATGGCAATGTCGGAGATCAGATGCAATGACTGGTAGAGGCGCGTTCCTGGTGAGGCATCCTCCAAGGAACGAAAAAGCCACAACGTACCCACAAGGATGCCCACAATGAAAATGAGCAACCATAGTTGGAAGCCAGCATGTATCAGGTCGCTACGGCTCGCTTCTCTGCGGCGGGGGCGGATTATTTTGGTCATGGACGGTTCTGCCCGGGGGCATACGGTCGTGGACGGTATTTTATTGCAACTTGCCTCTCCAGCACCAAAAAGCTCTGAAATCGAGGGCGTGGAGATGGGGAGTTCCTTCTTTGGACCCAGAAAGACCGCTTGAGTCTTGTCCAATCCTGTCCCGGGCGGTATCTTCCGCCCCTCATACGGAGAGGTGGCAGAGTGGCCGAATGCGCCACATTGCTAATGTGGTGACTCCTTTGGGGTCCGCGGGTTCAAATCCCGCCCTCTCCGCCATTTACCCCCTTGGGCCCTCATCCCTCTCTGGATGCCTGCGATCTCCCACCAAGAGACCCGCCACCAAAGCGCCCCCACCCGCCGGGCCCAGGCCCCGGGCGCACGCACCTTGCGATCCCTGCTGCTCGCAGCCATCGTCGTGCCCTTGGCCGCCTGCGGCGGAGCGCGCATTCTCAAGGTCGACTCCTCCCCCCAAGGAGCCTTGGTTCGCCTGGACGAGGATGTCATTGGGCGCACCCCGCTCGAATTCAATTTCGAATACTACGGCCGCCGCCGCCTGTCATTGTACCTGCCCGGCTACCGCACCTACTCGGACAAGCTGCATTTGGAAGCGCCCTGGCATGCAACCTTCCCTATCGACATTTTTACCGAAGTGCTGCTGCCGTTACAGCTAGGTTATGAGAAAGCTGTAACCGTCACGTTGGAGCCGGATGACGGCAAGATCGTGTACGAAACCCTGGACTCATTTGTGGAGCGAGCGGAGGGGATCCGAGACAACCTTGCGATCCCCCCGGCGGTCGACACCAAGCCCATTTCAGGGCCGGATTCAGAGCCCCAACCCGATGCGAAACCGGAGCCTGATAGCGGCACCGAAAGCACGCCGTGAACACACCCCTACCCTCGGGGAAAGACCTACGCGGAATGCGCGCAACGGTCATGGGGCTCGGACAGTTCGGGGGTGGTTTGGCCGCTGCCCAATTCCTCGCGGAGCAAGGCGCAGAAGTCTGCGTCACCGACCTCAACTCTCCAGAGAAACTGCGTCAATCGTGCAATGCCCTGCGAAAATGGCCAATTCGATTTGTACTGGGAACACATGACGAAGCTGATTTTGTAGACGCGCAATTGGTGGTTGCCAACGCCGCCGTGCCACCCTCCAATCGATTCCTAGCACTCGCCCGCAAAAAGGGCGCACGCATCACGTCGGAGATGGAACTGTTCCTGCACAACACCCAAGCCCAGTTGCTTTTGGTGAGTGGAACCCATGGGAAGAGCAGCACCGTCACGTTTCTGGAACAACTGCTACGCAACCGGGAAAAACCCGTGTTCTTGGGCGGCAATATCGGCCGTTCGCTGCTCAACGAACCGGGCGCCATGCAAGCGAACGCCCAGTGCGTGATCGAGATTTCATCCTACCAGTTGGAAGCCCTGGGCGAGGTCCATCCCAAGGTGCACGCGGCCGGCCTCACAGCCCTGGCCCCAGACCATTTGGAACGACACAAAACCCTGCCCGAGTATCTTCGTTGCAAGGCCCGAATCTTCGAACTGCTGGAGCCCGACGCGCTCGCTTTGCTGCCCGCCGAGTGGTGGGATCGCTCCCCCTTCGCCGAAGCGCGTGCAGCAAAACCTAGGCTCGGCTGGCAGGCCTATGGGGCCGACGAGGACTTGGGCATTCGCAATGCACGCTTCCATACCGGAAAAGAGGACCTGGGCGCGGTGGCCGACTTCCATGTGCACGGGGATTTTCAACGCACAAACCTGTTGCTGGCCTTGGGCTTGGCACAAAGCATCGGTGTTTCCGCCCATGATCTCGCCGCGAGATTGCCCCACATTTCGGGCCTGGACCACCGACTAACCCCCTTGCCTGTCGGCCCAGGCCCCACGGTCTTCGACAACGGCGTCTCGACCACGCCGGAAACCACCCTGGCGGCTGTTCTGAGCCTGCCTAGCCCCCTGGTCCTGCTGGTAGGTGGCCAGGCCAAATCCGGATTGGGCTACGGTGAATTGGCCGCTGCCTGCGCCCGACGCGGGGACGATGTGCACCTCTTTGGAGCCGCCGCCGATGACCTTGAAGGGACATTTCGGGACCCTGGGGGCCCTCTCTGCACCCATTCGACCCTCGCGGAGGCCATCCCAGCCGCCTGGGCCAGCTGCAAAGGGAACCAAACCCTGCTATTCTCCCCCGCTTGCGCCAGCTTCGACGCTTTCACCAACTTCAGGGCGCGGGCCCAGTTCTTCTTGGATCAGATTGGAACCCTGCGAGGGAAGCACTAACCCGGAGACTTTGTGAAGACGCACTCCAGGCACAGCAAGTCATTTCCTAGTCGGGTTTTATGGATTTTTGCCCCACCGGCGATAGGCTGCCATCGTCGAAGACGACATGATTCGCAGAGTGCTGTCAGGGGCCAAAGGCGACCGTTTGCAAAGTCCGGTGTGCTTCTTCATGAAATGTCCTACTGGCCCAGCCCTTCCAAGAATGGGGATCGAACCCTATAGGGCCCTACCTCCTCCCCCGGCTCGCCCGGTTCTCGCAGGCAAAGCCGCGAACCGGGAACTTCCCCATACTAGACTCCCCCCGACCATGAAATGCCAGTATTGCCAAGCGATGCAGGGAACCGTGCAGGTGACCGAAGTAGAAGTATGGGAGGGCACGGGCTCTCCCAACAACAAAGTATCAATCAAGCACCTTTGCGAGGCTTGTGCCCAGCAGCAGGACCTGCCCTTCATGGGCCCCGGCGCCAAAGCCAGCACCAAACTCTGGCAACTCATGGGTGTCACGGCCAAGGCAAAGCCCCTTGAAAACAAGCCCCAGTTGGCTTGCCCCGGTTGCGGGCTGAGCCAGTTGGAGCTGCGCAAGGTCGGACGATTGGGTTGCCCCGAGTGCTACGGGACCTTTGGCGCCGACCTGCAACCCACACTGGAACGCATCCACGGTGCGGTTCGCCACAAGGGACGCCTGCCTGGCCACCAAAACACCGATGAGCGGGATCGATTGGAGCGCATTCATAGTTTGCGCACCCGGCTCGAGTCCGCAATCCGCTCGGAACAATTCGAGGTCGCGGCGGAACTGCGCGACGAACTGGGCTCACTCGAAGCCGCCGAATAAGCAACTTCCTGCGTTGGCTCCCCCGCTTGAGTCTGTCCCAATCTAGACCTAGGAGTTGCTCAAGCGGGGTCAATCCCAGCCCTGGTCTTCTCATGTTGATCCTGGCATCCTCTGAAGAGGCAAACCGGAGTCCACCCACGGGAAATCCGACCTCCTAGTGATCTTCCATCACCGATAAGCTCAACCCGTCCGCCCATCCGCGCCGAAAGGGGCCCTGGAGCTGTTTCCTAGCCTCACCAATCCGTACCCAATCACCCTATTACCTCCTCCGGACCGCCGTGCCATGGCAGGTGGCCCGAAGACGCCCCAACGAATCATGTTCGATCGCTTCACAGACCGCGCCAAAAAGGTCATGAACTTCGCCCGCCAAGAGGCCCAACGGTTCAACCACGAATACCTGGGAACGGAACACATCCTGCTCGGCCTTATCAAAGAAGGCGATGGCGTCGCTGCCCATGTCCTCAAGAACATGGGTGTCGACATGACCAAGATCCGCATGGAGATCGAGAAGATCGTCAAGACGGGTCCCTCTATGGTCACCATGGGACAACTACCCTTCACCCAGATGGCCAAGAAGGTATTGGAGCTCTCCATGGAGGAAGCCTCCAGCCTGAGCCACAACTACATCGGCACAGAGCACCTGCTCTTGGGCTTGATCAAGGAGAACGAGGGCATCGCTGCCCAGGTGCTGCAAAACTTGGGTGTCAAACTCGAGGACGTTCGCGAAGAGGTCTTGGATTTCCTCGGTGCTGATAGCATCGAGGACACCGAGGAAGCGAGCATCAGCGAGGAAGGTTCCGCCCCCTCTGGCGGCAAGAGTAAGACTCCTGCCCTGGACTCCTTCGGTCGCGACCTGACCGAACTCGCCAAGGAAGACAAACTGGACGCTGTCATCGGCCGCGCCTCTGAGATCGAGCGCGTCATCCAGATCCTCTCGCGCCGTACCAAGAACAACCCCGTACTGCTCGGTGAGCCCGGCGTAGGCAAAACCGCCATCGTCGAAGGACTGGCCCAGCAGATCATCAATCACACTGTGCCCGAGATCCTGCGCGACAAGCGCATCGTGGTTCTCGACCTGGCATTGATGGTCGCCGGTACGAAGTACCGCGGTCAGTTCGAAGAGCGCATCAAAGCGGTCATGACCGAAGTCCGTCGTGTGAAAGATGTGGTGCTCTTCATTGACGAGCTGCACACCCTGGTCGGAGCCGGTGGAGCCGAAGGCGCCATCGACGCGTCCAACGTGCTCAAGCCCGCGCTCTCCCGGGGCGAAATTCAGTGCATCGGTGCCACCACCCTGGACGAATACCGCAAACACATCGAGAAGGACGGTGCCCTCGAGCGTCGCTTCCAGTCGGTCAACGTGGAGCCGCCCACGTCCACGCAAGCTTTTGAAATCCTCAAGGGCTTACGCAGCCGCTACGAAGACCACCACCGCGTCAAGTACACGGATGAAGCCCTCGAGCTGGCCGTGGACCTTTCCTGCCGCTACATCAACAACCGCTTCCTACCCGACAAGGCAATCGACGTGATGGACGAAGCCGGCGCGCGCGTGCGTATCGCCGCCATGGTGCCCCCGCCCGATCTGGCCGAGATCTCCCAAAAGATCGACGAGTTGGAAAAGAAAAAGGATCAGGCCGTTTCCAACCAAGACTTCGAACTGGCTGCCAGCCTGCGCGACGATGCCTACAAGCTCAAGAAGGACCGCGAGCAGAAGCAGGCCGACTGGCGCAAGGAACAACAGGAAGTCGAGCAGGTCGGTGAAGTCACCGTCGACATCATCCAAGAGACGATCTCCAAGATGACCGGCATCCCGCTCACGCGTCTTGAAAAAGCCGAGCGCGAGCGCCTACTGCAAATGGAAAAGGAACTAGGCTCGATCGTCATCCACCAGGAAGACGCCATCGAAGCGATCGCACGCGCCGTGCGTCGTAGCCGTTCCGGCCTCAAGGATCCGAAGCGCCCCATGGGTTCCTTCCTCTTCCTCGGCCCCTCCGGTGTGGGCAAGACCTTCCTGTGCAAGCAGCTCGCCAACTTCATGTTCGGCGACGAAGAAGCCATCATCACCATGGACATGTCCGAGTACATGGAGAAGCACAACGCTTCCCGCCTGGTCGGCGCGCCTCCGGGTTACGTGGGCTTCGAAGAGGGCGGCCAGCTCACCGAGCAGGTCCGTCGTCGTCCCTACTCCGTGGTCCTGCTCGACGAGATCGAAAAGGCCCACCCCGACGTCTTCAACATGCTGCTCCAGATCATGGAAGAAGGCCGCTTGACCGACTCCTTCGGTCGCCACGTGGACTTCCGCAACGTGATCTTGATCATGACCAGCAACCTGGGTTCACACGCCATGGCCTCCGGTGGTCAACTAGGATTCGAGCGCCTCGAAAACACCGAGGTCGCTGAAGAGGAGCGTCGCAAGCGCAACAAGACCAACGTCATGGTCGAAGTCGAGCGCCACTTCCGCCCCGAGTTCCTAAACCGTCTAGACGAAGCGATCATCTTCAACCCGCTCACGCGCGTGGACCTTGAGAGCATCGTCGGCCTGCAACTCAACGAAGTGCGCGAGCGCCTCATCGAGCACGGCCTGACCCTGGAACTCACCGCCGCCGCCACCAGCCTGCTCATCGACAAGGGCTACAACGCCGACTACGGCGCCCGCCCCCTACGTCGCGCTATCGAGCGCCTCATCGAGGACCCCATGGCCGAGCAACTCCTACGCGAAGAGATCGAAGAGATGAAAACCATCTACGCCGACATCGACGAAGACGGAGAAAAACTCACCTTCAGCACCGACCCGCCCGCAGAAAAGCCCGCGGACGAACCGGCTAGCACAGAAGCGTAGGCGACCGGGCCAACTCTGAAGCGTAGGCGACCGGGCCAACTCTGAAGCGTAGGCGACCGGCCGAACTCGGGTCCCCAGACCCAAGCCACCCCGCGGGGCGCATCTTCACCGATTCGCCCCGCTGGTTCGTTTTCTAGCCCAACCCGCCCACAGAACTTCGTCGCTCCATTCTTGGCCCTGGTACTTGTGCGGATCGGTTAGGATGAACCGAACACAGAAAGACTTCGCAAAATCTGTGCCCTTCATAGTTTCCATGAACCCGGACAATTCACACTGGACCCCCAAACGCCAGCGAGCAGACTCACTGCTCGAAGAGGCAAGAATCGCGCAGGACAGCGGGGATTGGCTTGGGGCGGAAGAAAAGTTGCGGGCAGCTCTTGTTGTTGATCCGGAAAACGGCAAGGTGAATGGGGTACTGGGCCACCCGATGTATGAACAGGGCCGGTTTGAGGAAGCACAGGTGCACTGGGAATTGGCCGTGAAAGTCAATCGGGTCGCCTGAATCTACTCATTCCTGGGGAGCAACTCCACCGCACTGGGGCGGAGCAGCGAGGCCTTGGACTATTTCCGCAAGGCACTATCCGTCAACCCCGACTATGAGGAAGCCCACCTGAACTTGGGTGCGCACCTCCTCGAGAATGAGCCAGAACTTGCCAAACTCCATTTCACTTGGGCCCTTGAGATCGACCCGGCCTATTCCCACGCCGCAAGAGGATTGGGGATGTGCTTTTGGGGTACGGGGGACCACAAGCTGGCCCTGGAGTACGCCGAACGAGCAGCGGAAATGGATCCGACCAATGCCGACAATTGGGTGTTTGCTGGTGAATGCCACTTTACAGTCTTGGTCAAGTTTGCGGAACCCGAGGGGAGCGAGGGCAGGGTCGAGCAACTGAATTTGGCACAGCACACACTTGAACACGCAATTGAATTGGCCCCAACGGATGCAACGTCACATCTCATGATGGCGCTACTGCATAGGATTTGGGGGACCGAGGAGTTGGTGGAAGGGTTGCTTCCCAGGCCTGGACCCGACCCAGGTCGCTGCGTAGGCCGGAGATGTCCACTTCGGCCATTTGCCCTGGACGCAAGGGGTACTCAGGCTTGGCGTGTAACCAATTGGGACACGAGGAGATCCGTCTGGTTGTTGAACACACATACGTCCTGGAGGCCGATCAGTCCCATTGCATTGCTAAGACACGCGCTGGTGCGGGGGTTGTTGCGCATCCGAAATAGCTTGGATACCTGAAGTTGCCCAAAAAAAGACAAAAAAACACGATTCATCTCTCACCAGCCCCAATTCCAGAGAAAGCCGGGTAATATATTGGTAATGACAAACGGTCTAGGTCCCGCGTGGGATCCACTCCGCTTACTCCTAAGCTTTGGGTCGTGGCAGAAGCCATCGACCGTCTCCTAAGCTTTCCTCTCCTACCAACCCTTCCTAATACTCAGATGAATCTGATTAAAACTGCTCTCGGTGTCGCTTGTGTTGCTTTTGCAACCAGTGCTACCACCATGGCTCAGGCACCGCTCAACGATGACTGCCCCTCACCGGTTATTACCGGAACCGGCACTTTCCCCTTCGATGTGAACTCGGCTAACGCCACAGACAGCTTGGTCCCCCAGGCTGCCTGTGCTACGCGTGCCACGAACTTCAAAGACGTTTTCTTCACCTGGACTTGTCCCGCCGACGGCTACTACGAGTTCTACACCGAAGATGATCTCACAGTCGGTTATGACACCATCATGGTCCTCTATGATGGCAACGCTTGCGACGGCTCCGGCTGCATCGGCTATGACGATGATGGCGGAGTCAACTATGCTAGCCACATCAACACCACCAACTCCGCTGTGCCCGGCCCGCTCACGGCTGGCGACACCTACGTCATCCAGGTGGGTGCTTGGGATGGTGCCATCATCCCCACAGGAACCAACCAGCTGACGATTAACCCAGTCACTCTCCCGCCCACCAACTGCGCCGAGACGGGTTACCAAAGCAACAACACGGGTAACGTCGGTGGAGCTGTCTACTTTGACCTTACTGCCAGTGGTTCCCTGACCATTGACAGTATCGACACGAACTTCTCCGCACTCGCAGGCACCCCTGTCGGCATCGAAATGTGGACTATCGCTGGTTCATCCTATGTTGGTCAAGAAACTACGGGCGCTTGGGTCCAGGTTGGTGTTGATGACCAAAATGGATTGGCTGCAGGCCTCGGAGCCCCCACCTCCCTCACCTTCGCTGCACCCGTCAACCTTCCGGCGGGCCTAAGCGCTATTGCCTTGGTTGCAGTTGGTTCCAGCCACGCATACACCAACGGAAATGGTGCTAACCAGAACTTTGTGAGCACCAACGGTGCGATCACCCTCGACCTTGGATCCGCCAGCAACGCTCCGTTCACAGGAATTCCCTTCACGCCCCGCGTTTGGGGCGGCACGCTGTGCGAATCTGGCGGAGTATCCACCGTCGGTACTCCATTTTGCTCCCCCTCCGATCCTAACTCAACTGGTTCTTCCACCACGTTGACTGGTTCATGGATTACCGGTGGCGGTATCTCTGGCGGCATGTCCGACCTTCACTTGGAGGCCACGGACGGTGTTTCCGGCGAGCTTGGTTACTTCTTGGTAGGTACCGCCGTGGCTGATCCGGGCATCTCTGTCAGCAACGGCCACCTCTGCATTGCAGGCGGTCCCTTCTTCCGCTACAACGTGGCGGGAACCACTGGCAACTCTGTCGGTTCCTTTGATACTGCTGGTGTGCTGCAGAACGTTGCGGGCACCTCTAGTGTTGGATCTGGCTTCGACGTTCCCGACAGCATCACCTTTACCACTATGGTGATCCTGACTGGCTCCACCTGGCACTTCCAGGTCTGGCACCGCGACACGCCCGCCGCCGTTGGTTCTTCCAACTTCTCAAACGGCTTGTCTGTGACCTTCTAATCCGGAACCACTTTGGGCTTCGCAGCTGCGGAGCCTAACAACTAAGCGACGTCGCCTTCCCCCTGGGGAAGGCGACGCCGCTGTTCTTTGGCGCTGACCACTGGCGGGTTTGAAGATCTATGGTCCTGGAAATGTTGGACCTGTGGTGGTCCGTGATTCTGGTGTGGCGTATACGACAGCGCGTGTACGCTATATCCTGGGTCCCGCACTCCCCCATCGTCCCCAAGCATCACCCATGGATCACACTATTCGCACGTCCGCTCTCAGCCGCTCCTTCGGGGATTTTCGCGCGGTCAAAGAAATCGACCTGCAGGTTGAAAAGGGCACCTTTTATGGCTTTCTAGGTCCCAACGGGGCGGGTAAGTCCACCACGATCAAGATGTTGACCGGGCTCTTGGCCCCTAGCTCAGGCAAGATCGAGGTGCTTGGCTGCAATCCCTTGCACCCAAAGGAAACCCTTCAAATGAAGAGCCACATCGGGGTAGTACCGGAGGATCTGGCGCTCTTCGACAACCTGAAGGCCAGGGAGTATCTGACATTCATCGGGCTAATGCACAGCATGCCCGAGGAACTACTGCAAGCACGCAGTGACGAGCTACTCGATCTCCTAGACTTGGCGAAAGACGAAGCCAAACTCACCATGGAGTATTCCAGTGGTATGAAGAAGAAGCTGGCCCTGGCTGCAGCGCTCCTGCCCGACCCTGATTTACTGTTCCTCGACGAGCCCTTTGAGGGTGTGGACGCTGTGGCCTCGCGCACGATTCGAAAGATCCTGGACAGTTTTGTGGAGCGTGGCTCCACCGTGTTCCTCACCTCCCATGTGCTCGAAGTGGTGGAACGCCTTTGCACCCACGTTGGGATCATCGTTGGTGGAACATTAGTGGAGCAAACACGCCTAGCCGACCTGGGCAGCGGGGGGTCTTTGGAGGACCGCTTCCTAGAGGTAGTCGGCACGGACGTGGAAGACGAGCCCCATCTCAGCTGGCTTGGGGATCACTAGTTTGAACTGGAAGCACCTGAAAGCCATTCTATGGTTGCGCTGGCGTATTTTGAGCAATCGTGCTCGCCGCACGGGGAAGGTAGGCCGTGTGGTCATGGGCCTGCTGCTGATTGCCGCCATGCTGGTCGCCGTGGTTTCCTTTGTGGCCGCTCTCTTCTTTGGCGTGGACCAACTCCCCGGGATGGGTCCCATGGACCTATTCATGGCTTGGGCTGCCCTGTGTTTGGGGTTTCTGTTTTCGTGGTCCGTGGGTTTGCTGTCGGACCTGCAACGTTCGGACGCCATGTCCTTCAAGAACTTGCTGCACCTACCGGTATCCCTAAGTTGGGTATTTCTCTACAACTACCTGAGTTCATTCGTCAGCCTCAGCGTCATGATCTTTGTGCCGCCGATGATTGGTCTCGGGCTAGCCATGATAATCGTCTGGGGTTTTCCGATGCTGTTGGCGCTTGTGCTGGTTGCGGCATTCTTGATCATGGTAACGGCCGTCACGTACCAATTGCGTGGATGGTTGGCCCGGCTGATGGAGGACAAACGCCGCGCACGGAACATCATATCGCTCCTGACCCTCTTGCTGATTCTGCTGGCGCAAACACCAAATCTGATCAACATGAGGATTCAAGGTGGGTCGCGCTCGGAGCGCAGGGCTGAGCGGTCTGAGTTGCGGAAACTCCGACGTGTGGCAGGAGCGGGGGGAGAGGGCCAAGCCGAAGCCCTGCGCAAGATAGATCTCCATGAGGAACAAGAAGCACTGGAAGATGCGGCAATCATGGAAAATGCAAATCTGGCGGCGCTTGTGTTGCCTGTGGGCTGGTTGCCCTACGGCATGCGCGCTGCTGCCGAGCGGCGTTGGTGTGCTTCCATGCTGTGTGCGCTCGGCATGTTCGCCATTGGGGCTTGGAGCTTGCAACGTGCCTATGGAAAAACCCTGCAGGGCTCCGTCCAGGCCGGCGGAAAGAGCGCCGTGGTTCCGCAGCTTGAGGAAATGCGCACCGACCCAATCGCGGCCACCCGCAAACCAACATCCAACTTCGTCAGGCGGGCCATTCCCTTTGTAACCCCACGCACTGCAGGCATTGCCAGATTGAGCCTGATCTCATTCCTCAGGTCGCCTGAATCCAAGTTGCTACTTCTGAGCCCAATCATTCTCCTTGGGTTCTACGGATACCTGTTGTCTGGTAAATCCTCCCGAGAACCGCTTGCAGACTTCTCCGCCATGCACTCTCTCGGTGCGGTCGCCATGGGCATGATCAGTGTCATGCAGATGATCCAGAACCAATTCGGCTTGGATCGAGGCGGCTTTCGCGCTTACTTGCTTTGCCCAATTCCTCGACACGAAATACTCCTTGGCAAGAACATCGCCATGGCCCCCATCGGCCTGGGCATTGGCACCGCCAGCCTGGTGCTCATTCAGGTATTCCTTCCCCTCGGGGCCTTACATTTCCTAGGTGCCTGCTTCCAACTTGGATCCGCATACCTGTTGCTGTGCATGCTCTGGAACCTGGTGTCAATCTTGGCTCCTGTGCGATTGAAAGATGCGGGCATGAAACCTGCGAACGCCACCTTCAAGAGCTTCCTGCTGCAGCTACTGGCCATGGCCATGGTCCCGCTAACCCTGGCCCCCCTCCTGGCTCCGGCCATTCTTGAGTTTCTCCTTGGCTGGCAAGACACCCCCGCTTTTGCGGGCCTTCACTTGCTTGGTTTCATCGGCATTGCAATCGGTTACCGCTGGATTGTGAGAAAGCAGGGTACCCTCTTGCAGGAGCGCGAGCAGCGCATCCTCGATGTGCTGACCCACGATTGAGCCGGCAACATGCGGCACACTCTTGGGATCTTGTCCTCGTCCATGACCCTTGCTTGCATGGGCGAGTGATGCAACCAGGTTCGGCTCCTGCTCTCCGAACACCGAATTCGCACCCTGTTTCTTCTTTTGCCTCGACGCGGAACTCGAGCTCATTCACATGGGTCTTTGGCACCAAGAGGATGCCCGTGGATTTCCGTTTAGGATGGCTGTCCCATTCAGTCCCTGCTGTTTCCACAAAGGGTTCCCATGGCAGCGGGGAACCAGTACGCTTGTGCCTTCGGCATAGTCCGCAGGAAGATCGCGTGACAGGTTCCCCCGTCTCACTTCTGACCCCTTGGGCGGGTGAGATTTTGGCCCCCGTCACTTTCCGGTCTGCAACATTGGTTTCCATGCCGAATACACCTCTTTAGAGTGAAACTGACCCCATTCCCCCTCCCTGGAACGCCTTCTGAATAAGGTCTTCACCATGTCCAAGCTCAGCGATACATGTCCTGCCGGAATCCTCACCGGTAGCCAATTGACCGAGGTCTTTGCCGACGCAAAAGCCAATGGTTATGCCCTACCCGCCGCGAACTGCACCGGATCCAACACGGTCAATGCTGTGATGGAAACCGCTGTGGCCGTCAACTCACCCGTCATCCTGCAGTTCTCCGTGGGTGGAGGTCAGTTCTTCGGTGGCAAGTCCGTTCCGAATGAGAACCATGCGGCCGCCATCGCTGGTTCGATTGCCGGCGCACAACATGTTGCAACCATGGCGGAGGCCTATGGCGCCCGCGTGATCTTGCACACCGACCACGCCGCCAAGAGCAAGTTGCCCTGGATCGACGGCCTGCTCGCTGCCAGCGAGAAAAACTTCTCCAAGGCCAGCAAACCCCTCTACAGTTCTCATATGCTCGACCTGTCCGAGGAGCCCATCTCGGAGAACCTCGACATCTGCGTCGAGTATCTCAAGCGCATGACCGGCCTCGGCATGACCTTGGAAATAGAACTTGGCATCACCGGTGGCGAAGAGGACGGTGTGGACAATACCAGCGCCGACCAGGCCGACCTTTATTCCAAACCCGAGGAAATCGCCTACGCCTACGAGCGCCTTTCTGCGATCAGTCCGAACTTCACCATCGCAGCGGCCTTCGGCAACGTGCACGGTGTGTACAAACCCGGAAACGTTCAGCTCACGCCCACGATTCTGCGTGACTCCCAAGCCTACGTGGCCGAGAAGTTCAGAACCGACAGCAAGCAACCCGTGAACTTTGTGTTCCATGGTGGCTCCGGCTCCTCCGCCGCTGAAATCAAGGAAGCCATCTCCTACGGTGTCATCAAAATGAACATTGATACCGACCTGCAGTGGGCCTTCTGGGATGGCGTGCGCAACTTCGTTGGCGACAAGCACAATTATCTGCAAACGCAAATCGGAAATCCCGATGGCGATGACAAGCCCAACAAAAAGTACTACGACCCGCGGGTTTGGCTGCGCCACGGTGAGCAAACCTTCGTCAAGCGACTCACCCAGTCCTTCGAAGAGCTAAATTGCATGAACCGCTTAGGCTGAACGAAGCCAGTGTGCGCCGTCCTCTTTTGACATCCTCCCCCACTACAGCTGGCGCTTGACGTGCTTCCAAAAGCTGTGGTTCAGCGCCTTCATGTCAACCGCATCAAACACTTGATGGCTCGCCTCATTCGGACCGATCGTTCCGGAAAGCGTTTTCCAAAGTGAATCGAACAATGCGCGGTTTTTTGGCGTGGTGGTCAGGAGGTAATCCACGAAAGCCCAAGACATGGCATAGGTGTAGTCCGCATTGACCATGAAGTCCTCGTGAGATAGGTACAGAAGTTGGTCCAGCTTTATCTTGTTTGGACCGAACCGTTTAAGGGTTCGCAAATGCACCTCGCTACGTCCTCCAGCTTGCCATTCGCCGCTTTCGTCTACCGCCTCCGCACAGAACTCGGACAGGCCTTCTCCAAACCATGTGGGTGAATAGCCCAGAGCTCGATCCATGTACGCGTGCATCACCTCGTGGCGGACCACCCTCACCAACCCATCACGGTCAGACTGATTCCATACCAACACCTGTTTGAGCAAGGGGCTAAAAATGCCAAGAGTGCTCTCCCCACTGGACTCCGCAACGCCTTCTATGTACGCTTGGTATCCGCTGGATCCTGAGAACAGGTACAGGGGCATCTTGCTTTCCAAGGGGGATAGGGGGCCGAAGCGATCCACGTACTGCTGCAAGGCCCGATCAGCAACCAAGGCAACGACGCGTGTTGATCTCTTGTTGAGGTCGGACCCCACAACAAAATTTTCACCTTGCACGCTTTGGGGCCGCCTCCATGAAGGCCCCTGGGTAGCCTTGGTAAGCTGGGTCCGAAGATTGAGCAAATCCGCATCTGCTGGGGAGATTCCCAAGCCAATGTTGATTCGTTCGCGTGCCCCGTCCAGATCCCCCCGCAACATGAGCACGTGGGCGAGCTCCGCGTGCAATGCGGTATCCCCGGGCTCATCAACAACGATCAGCTCCAGCTTGCCTTGCGCATCCGCCAGGCGCTCCACTCGACTCAGCAACAAAACCTCAATAGTCCGCACGGCCAAGTCAGGCGTGGTTTCCCCGCAAAAGGCTTCGATGTGCTTCAAGGCCAGGTCCAAGCGGGACTCCCTCAGGGCGATGAGAACCTTCAACATCTCGGCAGTGGCTGGCCTGCATTCAAGGGGGTTGAATGTGGCCAATAACTCACGTGCCTTGCTGCCCTGACCCTGGTTCACGAGCACCATGACCCGATCTATGCACTGTGATTGGTGCGAAGTGTATTCGCCAGGAAAGCGAAGGCTCTTGGTCAACTCGTCGAGATCACGGGTCGTTTTCTTTGCCTCAACTGCAGCCCCCCAAGCCGAAAGCTCCACCGGTTCCTTGTACCCCGCATTGAAGGCCGTCAGATCTTTCTGCACTGCTGCGTCGACCAATCCATCCAACCAGGATGCGGAAGCCTTTCCATCAATCGTAAGCTTGGTGAAGTGCGCCGGGGTAATGAGTGCGATCTTGCCCAGTGAGCCTGATTTTCGGCGGGTGGATAGGACCTGTCGACCATTGTAACGGACCTTGATCGATGAGCGATCTACGATCACACGTAGAGTCGCTGCCTTCGATCCAGCCTTAGCCTTGCGCTTCTTTGGGTCGGCATCCTCAATCACTTCCTGCTTCGCCAACGAGAAACGCACCAAGTGGTGGCGATAGTACTCGTTACGGCCTTCAATCCAATCCCCGGCGCCAACGAGGTATCCATTCTCGCCGTCAAAGTCCACGATGATGGTCTGCTTCGCAAGAACGGCAGGCCTTGCCTCCAATTCCACGAAATAGCTCTTTTCAAATAGCAGGGGATGCAACAGGAGATTTGCAACTCTATCAAAGTCCCCGACCTCTCCTTCCTTGTAAACAATTCGGAGCTTGCCGGAAGAACGGTTGAACGTCTTCAAGCTACCATCAATCAAGTCCTTTGCCCTGGGCCGCTTGCGACCAGACCAAAAGGCGGACCGCTTAAGAGCTTCTCGAATTTCCGGCAACCGGCTGCGCACATAGTCCTTGCCAGCATGGGATCGCACACAATCCAGCCATGCGTCATGGGCTTCCTTCCAATCGCCCGCCTCCCCGAGAGCGATGGCCCCCGCGCACTCCTTTTCGAACGTCTCCTGGGTCGCTATGAGGGTTTGAGAAGCAGCCGTAGACACGACAGCTAACAAGAAAAACACAAAGAAAGTGAGGGTGTACTTATACATACGAATCATATCTCTATCAGGCAAATTGCTGCCCGGGCCGACTATTGGAAGGTCCATATTAGTGATTGCTGGTCTTGAGCCCCACTCTCGGGGTGGGGAAATCCCAGCTACCTCTGGATTTGCTGTACTTACCTATTGGTTGGAGAAGCGAGAATCCAAGCGCGCCGCAGTCTCGAAGTGAATACGCGCTTCACCTTCGCGTCCTTGCGCCTGGCGCAAGCGCCCCAAGTTGAACTGAGCAGGCGCAAAACGAGGGTTGAGATCAACCGCTTTTTCCAGCTGCTCTTCCGCTTCGTCAAGGCGTTGGGCGCCGAGATAGATGAAACCCAAGTTGCTCCGTATTTCAGGGTCTGCGGGGGAGAGTTCGATCGCCTGTAGATAGTGCTCAACCGCCAAGCCGACCTTCTGTACTCCCGAGAGCACGACCGCCAGGTTGAAGTGGGTCACTGCGGATTCGGGGTCCAATTTGAGCGACTCTTCGTAACTGTCGATCGCACCCTGCACTTGACCCGCCCCGGCTAACATGCCACCCAGGGACCTGTAGGCGCTGGCGCTCTCGGGGTGAGCTTCGATGGACTTCTGGAATGCCCCCAGGGATTGCTGCATGTCCCCGCGTCTGGCCAGAGCCAAACCTTGGAGTTCATAGGCCGCCGACAGGGCAAGCTTGGGTTCCGGAGCACTATCCGCAGCGGCTAACATGGCGCGCAATTCCTGGTCCACGTGCTGCGGCTGCCCGAGAGATTCGAACATGCGCACCAATTGCTGACGAGCCTCCGCGTCACTGGGATCACGTTCTAGAAGTCGGCGGAGCGGCGCCTCTGCAGCGGTCAAATTCGAGCCTTGACCATAAAGGTATGCAAGTTTCCGGTCGACCCCCGGCCAATACATTAAAGCCATGCCCGAAGCACTCTCAAAATGCTCGATGGCCTGCTGCACCTGCGCCTCGGAAGCATGGCCCTGACTTCCCATATGCTCCACGAGTTGCTCGCCACGCATCACATGGAAATGAACCAAACCGCTGTGCCCGACCAGAAGGACAAAAACCAACGTGCATGCACCAAAGGCCATGCCCGCAGGTTTGATCTTGCCCGATAGCTTCAATTGCACGCTTCCGAATCGCAAACCCGGCAGGCGCAGCATGCGCCAAGTGTGCATAACCATGAACGCAAAGATGACGCCCACGGCCAGCGCCAGCAGGAAGGGAAACCAACCGTAGAGCCCACGGCAAGTGAGCAAACTCCCAAGGAATAGGACAGCCAGGACAATTTCCTCGGGCCAACTGTAGTCATAACGTTGAGCCATGCTGCGCTCCTTGGAACGCTTGCGAAAAATCGAAGGCCTGGTGAAACCAAATCCAATCGCGTCGCCGGGGCAGGCGGTAATGCAGTCCAAGTCCTTCAAGCAGGCCGGGTTGACCACGGTTCCATACATGGCCAATTCCTTGTGAACGGCAATGTCTGAGCCACAAGCAGCCGTGCACAGTGAACATGCGTCGCAATCGTTGGTTTTGATCAAGCGCCCGGGGGCCACGCGATCCGCCAAGCCAAAAAGCGCCCCATAGGGGCATGCATAGCGACAGAAGCTTCTCGCACCCAGCAGGTAGATCACCAGAAATCCACACACGAAGAACGTGAGTGCGGTCACCCAGGGCCCCGGCAGGTTGCGCGTATAGTCGCTGGTCAGGAACGAAGACCAGGCCGATCCGTCCCCTTCGATGTGCAAGGTTGGCAAGTCGCGGTCCTGCCAAAGGCGCAAGACCTGGGGCCAAATGAACATGTAGAACATGGCCCCCATGGGTACCCACATGAGCAAGCGCGATCGCACTTGCTTGGGTTTGATGCCCATCTTGCCGAGGATCCAACACGCCAGGTCCTCGAGCGCCAGGATGTGGCACGCCCACGAACAAAAGAAGCGCCCAAAGATCATGGTCAACAGAACCAGCAGTGCCATAAAAATGAAACCGGCCGTGACAATGCCGAGCTCCAACGTGTACATCACCTCGTTGAGTTCCAGGGGAGCTAGCGTGCGTCCTGCCAGCTTCCAATGCACCACATGGGCAACCATGAGCAGATAAACCAACACGAGGGCGCCCACGCGCCAGGGCGTGTAGTTTCTGGATTTCGTTGCTTTCACAAGGGTATCCTACCTCCCTGTCGAGGGCTGGTTGCGCGAGTGACTCCAGCCTTGATTTGCGCCTATTTCTGGGCAAATCAAGGCAATACGGCGGCCTCCTGTTTCGTTTCGGGGCTCTCCATCCGACCGTGGCATGTCGCCGCAAACCCCCTCCAATTTTCCATTCAGTTGTGCCCCTGGGGAATGCGAAAATGATCCGGGAGCGTTGTCTCCAGCCGCCATGCCCACCCCTCCCAACCGCAACCGCATCCTGCTTGCCAGCGCCACGCTCTTGGCCATGGCAGGCGTTGCGCTGGTCACCGTGTGCGACCGGGCCGCATGCCCCACGGATACATGCCAAACCCGCGGACTTGGGCACGACGATCACGGGTCCAACTGGACTGGCGAACTGAATGCAGCTCCTTTCCCTGGGCTGCTTGCCCTCGGCCCCATCCGCCTCCAGCCCGGTGCGGTGGTGGACACCTGGGACTCCCCCATCGGGGGGTTCTTGCGGGGTCATACGCAACACTCTGGCAAGGCCCAAGTGCGCAGTGTGGGTGACATCGATTTGGTGTTCAGGGACGGAAGTCCACCCACCGTAGTCGTCGGCCACGCGAACCCCAACAGCGGCTTCGAAACGCGGATACAGAAGGGCAGCTTTGTCACCGGCGGGATCACGCCATCGGACGCCCCGATCACCCTCCCCTCCCTCCCCAAGTACGACCCACAGGAAGTCGCAGACTTCACGCTGACAGCCGGTAGGGTCCTCAGCAAGACCCGGCACCTGCCCCTGGGGCAGGTGCGCATCGGCGGCGATTCATCCTGGGTTCTTCGCGGGCCCATACACCTTCAGGCCACATCCCTAGAGTTCACCGACCAGGCCACTCTGATCGTGGACGCTTCACAAGGTCCGGTCATTGTGCATGTCACGAACCAGTTTGCCATGGGGCCCGGCACACGGATAGAATTCGCAGCCGGAGAATCGGGCCAATCGATGTTCTTGGTGGGACAGGGTCAAGCAAAGGTTCCCACGCTCACCCAGCGTTCCCACGAGCAAAGTGAAATAGATGCCATGCGCACCCGGCTTGCTGGAAGAAATATCAACGGGGGCATTGAAAGCGGAAACAAACCTGTCGTAGATCTGCAGTGCAGCGGGCGATTCCATGGCTTGCTGTATGCGCCCTTCTCAAAGGTGAGGATTCCAACCGACCTACGCTTTCAAGGAACCATCACCGCCGCCTCGATTGAGCTGGGATCCAACGCCCACGTGACCTGTGATCCAAGGGTGCTCGGCGCCTGGAACTTGTTGACCGAAACCGTCGGCGAATGGACCCCAACGAAAAGCGGGCAACCCGGACCCCTTGGAGTCATGGATTGCCCGCCGTCAATACTGCCTGTGCAAAAGGCCACACCTGGTAGTGGTTAGCCCTGCAGCGCCTCACGGTACTCCATCAGAACCTCCTTCAAGGAGTCCTTCATTTTCCCTTTGGCCAGTTCCACCGCGCGCGCTTGGATCTCCACGGCACGGCGCACATCGCCGACCAGGAAGTGTGCCCGGGCGAGGGTGTCCAGGGTCGCAGCATCGCCATGGTCGCGCAGGTTGCTCGAAATGGTAGCCGCATAGAGAGCGAGCATCAGATCGCGCTTCTCCAACTTGCGTTCCGGATCCACGATATCCCAAGCGATTGCATTGAGACCCATAGAGTCACCCGCAGCCACAGCCTCATCGACGACTTTGCGGCCGATCGGTGCCGCTGCTTCGTACTGGCCCACTGCGCTCAGCACGCGGTACTTCAGACTCGCCTGGGAGTCGATGTGCTCCGGGTACTTGGCAGCCAAGCCACGCCACATTTCCAGTAGGGCACCAGCTTCCTTGCCTTTAACCGAGTTCTGAGAGGCCATCTTTATGCGGCGCAGATCCTTGCTCATGGCGCGCCTGGCCGCCTTGGCATCTTCAAGCTTCTTGCCGTCGGCAATCGGGTCCCAAGTACCGGCAACAATTTTCGCCAGCGGCCCATCCAAGGACATGGGATGGCCGATGAATGCCAAGCGACCCTTCTGGTCGATGACGAACGAAGTGGGGATTCCCCGTTGACCCGTGGCTTCCATGTAATCCTTATAGGTCTTGCCACCGTCGTCCCATGCCACGGTATAGCCCATGATGTCGGCCTTGTCCTTGACCATGGCTTCCACCTGGTCGAGAGTGTTGTTCTTGCCTTCTCTCGTCACTGCGATGATGGTCACGCCATCATCAGCATACTTTTCCTGAAGCTCGGTCAGGTGCGGCATGCTTCTGATGCAGGGGCTTCACCAAGTGGCCCAGAATTCGATGATGTAGACCTTGCCTGCCGCCATAGAGTCAACAGGTTGGCCTTTAACCCATTCGGCGATTGTAAGTGCGGGTGCCTGGTCGCCGATTTTTAGATCGGTGTCCTGGGGCACAGGAGTCGTCAACGCGAGGTTGGCAGCGAGGGCCAGACCGGCGATGGATAGGGATGTGATTGCCATGTCCAGAGTCTAAGGCAATCGAGATAATCTGCTCGCTGTCCACGATTCTCTTACATCTACCTGCAACCGAAGGCCCGTGGCCGGAGTCCTATTGTCATGGATGCCGCCCCCCTACACCTCACACCCACAAACCCATCCTGGCCCGCTCGACTCGCAGGAATCCCCAATCCCCCATCCGAGATCTGGTTGCGAGGCCGCGCCGAATTGCTCCAGCAAAATCCCTGCATTGCCATCGTCGGTAGCCGCTCCGCCAGTGGTTATGGTTTGGATCAGGCAGCACGCTTTGCGGACGCATTGGCGCGCGCCGGATTCGTCATCATCAGCGGCATGGCTAGGGGTGTGGACCAGGCCGCCCACGCGGGGACCCTGGCCGCCGGGGGGGCCACCATCGCAGTGCTTGGGAACGGCGTACAGGAACCCTGGCCGCGCTGGTCCAGCCTGCGGGACTTGACCGAGCGCGGCTTGCTGCTGAGTGAATTCCCTCCGGGTCAGAGCCCTCGACGCCACCACTTCCCCCTGCGCAATCGCCTGATAGCTGCCCTTGCCGACGCCGTGCTCGTCATCGAAGCCGCCCACGCCTCCGGCTCCCTCATTACGGCCCATTGGGCCTTGGACATGGGCCGCGAGGTATTTGCCCTGCCGGGCCGCGTGGACCATGCCCTCGCCACGGGCACGCTTCGATTGCTGCGCGAGGGCGCGCGCGCAGTTGGCAGTCCCGCGCAGATATTGTCGGACCTTTGTTTTGAAAGCGAAGCACAGGACACGCTGTTTTCCAGGCAGGAGATCCGCCCCCAAAACAAAGATGCCTGTCGAATCTTCGATACCCTGCATGGGGAGACCCTGGACATCAACGACCTGGCGGAACGTACCCAGCTTCCTGTTCCCGCGTTGCTGGCGCACATGGCGCAGATGGAACTCAGCGGCCTTGTGACCCGCGGCCCCGGAGGTCTCTACCGGCTTTCGAACCAGTACTAATTGACCGAGGCCAGGGTGTGCTCAAAGAGCAGCATGATCAGGATCACGAGGGTGCAGCCACCAAAAAAAGTAAACCAACGCCTGGGGAAGGCCTTGATAGCCTTGCTGTCATCCGCATCGGCAAACATGCAAGAGATCGCCACAATCACAGTGCCTGCAAAGAGGAACAAGCCGCCATGGAGCAGGTAGTCTTTCACGCTTGAACCTCGCTGGTGGATTCGGTGGCGCCGGATGCCACGGCCTTGGCCAACGCATCCTTGGGTGCATCGGCCTTCGCCGACTTGGCGGAGCGCGGAGGTTCCACGCCCAAGTGCTTGGCCTCGCTGTACCCGTAGGCATCCAGCATGACCAGGATGTTCAACATGCCCGCAACACAACCCAAGACGATGCCGGCGTCCACGCGCAGGGGCATTTCCAAGGCGAGCGTGTGACCATGGGCAAATTCGGTCAGCCATGCGGGAGCACCCAGCATGAACTGACCGGCCCAGTAGTAGAAGTGCCGTTCCCGGTCCAAGTTCGTGCCCCCAGCCATCTGGGTGCCGACAAAGAACACGGTGAGCAACATACTCGCGATCAAGATTCCGCGGCCGCGGCGGCCTTGTATGATTTGGCCGAGGCCCGGCAGCACGAGACTCAAGCTGGCAGCCAGGGCCGGTCCGATGGGCTTGCCAGCTTCGCGCGTCACGTGACGCGCATCGAAGTGCGCACGGGACATGAGCATGACGTTGAGAATGCCACTGACCGCGGTCAGCAGAGTTCCTAAATCCATGTGGGCGGGCCACTCACGGGGAAAAGCCAAGCCAAAGCCATAGGCATCCACGTGATAGAGCAAGGCGCCCAGGTTGCCGACCTCCGGGGTCAGCGCCGCAGCAAAGCGGCCTCGCATTTCAGCGGGCAGGTATTCCAGGAACATGCCCTGGGACAGGGTCAACCCGGCGAAGTAGAGGCCTTCCACCACGAGGAACGCGATCAGTGCGAACTTGCGGCGCCCCAAATAAAGGTGTCCTGCACCGGGCAGGAACCACGTCAGTAGGACCGCGACGAGGGGGTCGCCCTTGTGCCCCTCTTGGGCCTTGGTCGGGGTCGGAGTGTCCTGGGAGTCTGTCATATCGCTGAGCACGGCTGAATCCGCAGCCAGGGTTGTACACGGGGAAGCGCGGGGGCTGTTAGTCCTTTTCCGGTCTTGCGGGGCCGTGGCGGCCGTTTTGGCATCATTCTGACCTGTCTGATCCAGACCAGGGCAGCACAAAGGGCCTGGCCTCGCCAGCCTCCCCCGACGGGAGCGAGCCGAAGTGCAAATGGGACCCGAACACGGGTCCTAGAACATCGGCCCGCAGGACCTGGCATGGGGTTCCCTGGGCCACGATGCGCCCCTCGGCCAGGCAAACCAGGCGATCGGCAAACTGGCTGGCCAGGTTCCAGTCGTGGGTCACGACCAGCACGGCTTTGCCCTGCCCGGCCTGGGTTTTAAGCAGGCCGAAAGCCTCCAACTGGTGCGCCGGGTCCAGGCTCCGGGTGGGTTCATCGGCCAGGAGGATCGGGGCGCCCTGGGCCAGGGCACGAGCCAGCAACACACGCTCGCGCTCGCCCCCAGACAACTCCCTCACACTCCGGTCACGCCACCCCGTCGTTCCCGTGGCCAGCATGGCCTCCTGCACCGCCGAATGATCACCAGGGGTCGCGTCCGTCAAAAACAGCCCGCGCCAGCTGCGTGCGGGGCGATGACAATAACGCCCTGCACGCACCAAGTCGCCGACCTTCATGTCAGGCCAAGCGTCAAGCCCCTGGGGCATGCGCGCCATATGCTGGGCGCACTTCAGTGAGCTCCAATTTCCGATTTCCTGCCCCGCCACGAGCACGTCTCCGGTGGAGGACTTCAAGAGGCCGCCCAGCACCTTGAGCAATGTGCTTTTGCCAGCCCCGTTGGGACCAAACAAAGCCACCATCTCGCCCGCGTGCAAGTCCAGATCCACACCTTGCAGGATGGGAGTGTCGGACGCATACCCAAAGCGCAGGTCCTTGGCCTCGAGCAAGGCCGCTCTGTTCCCTTCTACCATGACGACATCCTCCGGCGATTCATCACCAACAGTGCCAAGAAGAAGGGACCGCCCACCAAGGACAGGGTCACACCTGGTCGCAAGCGCATGTCGCCCAGCATCCAACGCTGGCCCGCGTCCACCGAAAGCAAGAATGCAGCCCCAGCGAGCAGGCTCAAGGGCAACAGGTGCCGATAGGATCGCCCAGCCAGCAAGCGCACGATATGGGGCACTACAAGCCCAACGAAGGCGATTTGGCCCACGGAGGCCACGGCAGATGCCGCGCACAGAGTCGCAGCCAAAAGTGCCAGCGCCTTGACGCGCCCGGTGTCCACACCCAAAGCCAAGGCGTCCTCCTCACCCGCCGCGAGCAAGTCCAACTCACGCGACACAAACGGTATCACCGCCGCGCCGACCGCCAACGTGCTGACCATCAACCAAATCTCGGTGGTGCCCTTGTCATCCAAGTGACCGAAACCCCATGCGAACAGGGCCTTCGCCACCTGAAAATCAGCCAGGGCAAAGGACTGCATGGCCGCGAGGATTCCGCCGACCACCGCATTGATCGCAATGCCAACCAGCAACAAAGTCGGCACGGAATAGCGCCCACCGCTGCGCCCCAACATCGCAACCAACCATGTTACCAAGGCAGCTCCAACAAACGCCGCCACCATGACAAGGATCGGCGCGGGTCCAATGGTTGCCAGGAATTCTGCGCCGTACCCACCCACGGCCAAAATTGCAATCGAGGCTCCCAGGCTGGCGCCAGCGGTCGTTCCCAGGATGGAAGGCGCTGCCAGGTCGTTGCGGAAGACGCCCTGCAACAATGCGCCAGCGTATGCCAAAGCCGCGCCGACCAGGGCGGTCACCAGCGTGCGCGTCCAGCGCAGCTCCACAATCCATTGCTGGACAACGGGAAGGCTCTCGCCAAACCCAAGCCAAGCCCAGGCCCCGCGCAGAGCGGTCCCGCTACCGATGTTCCCGCTGCGCCCCACACCCAGGGAGACCCAAACGGCCCCGAGCAGGAGCACCGAGGAGCCCACAGCGACCCACCACGCGCGCCTGTTGGGCTGGCGGGGAGGGCTCTTCAAAGAAGGCGGATCAACGGGCTGGCTCGGATTCATTGGCGCGGGTAGTGTAGCGCCCCCATGCACTACGACCATCAAGTACAAGTCCGATATGGCGAAACCGACCAAATGGGTGTGGTGCACCACGCCAATTACCTGCTGTATTTCGAAGAGGCCCGCACCGCCTTCCTGGCCCACCACGGCCAGCCCTACGGCCAATTGGAAAAGGATGGGCTGGCATTGCCCGTGCGCAAGCTAGACCTGCGCTTCCGTGCCCCCGCCCACTATGAGGACAAACTGTGCGTGCGCGTATCCGTGGAGCGCATCACCGCAGCCTCCGTGCGTTTTGTCTACGAGATCAAGCGCCCTATCAACGACGTGCTCATCGCCACGGGTTGCACCGAATTGGCCTGCATCGATCTGACCTCGACCCCCCGCCGCCCCCACGTGTTACCTGAGGCAATGCGAGAGTTGTTCGGGTAATGGTATTTTTAGGCCGCCCGCGTGGGACCTTGGGGATCGGTGGATCCCGGCAGATCGGCGGGCTCTGTAGATTCCGTTGCGACCTCCCCACCATTCGATCTTTGAGCTTCCCGCAAACTTTCCTCTTGGGCCTTCAATAGAGCCGTCTCTTCCATGTGCTTCTCCCTGGCCTGCTCCAGAGCATCCTTCAAAATGGCCTGACCGATGGCATGGGATCCAAACAGCTCCCAGGCCTGAAAGAAGAAGATCATTCCGATCCAACCAACCAGGAAGCGACCCGCCATGGCCGCGCTGGCCCCGTTCCAATTCCAGTGACTGGAGCTGGACGCATACCAGATCGGCAGGCCAATGAGTGTGGCCGAAAGGACAAGGCAACCGATACGGCCCCAAGATGTGCGCCATCCAACTCCCAAAGCAAGGATCCCGCAAACCATCGCCCCCGGGAAGCCGCCGATGCCGAAAAAACTCACATTCTCACTCAGATTTTCCGCCTGCCCCGTCGAGTGCAAAGCTGTTAGGGAAGCCGCAATTGCACCCAAGACCCAAGCAAAAACAGACACGATGCGAGAGCGCATCAGCAGGCCTGTCAGCTCAGGGACCGGGCGACAAATGAGGTCCGCTTCCACCGCATAGGCGTCGCTTTCGCTGGATGATTCGAATTTGGGGAGTGAAAAAAACATGGGTCGAAGTGGTTGCGCTGGACCCCGCATTTATCGTCCCGACCAATCCCCCGGCTCAAGCACAAGCCTGGCGGCTTTCGAAATAGTCAGCGGGATGTCGGCCGGAACCAGCTCAGGGTGGTTCTTGACCCCCTGCGGAGGGCACTTCATCGACCACGCAACTGCCCCGTTTCCGCGGGGATGGTCCCATTTTGGCAAAGGGGTAATTGTCCGGGCTTGCCCAGGGGTTCTGTTGCCAGTCATTCCAAGCCAGCACTTCCAGGGACCTCGCGGACATACGGCCCCGCAGCCGAGACCGTGGCTCGGTGAGAACACCGGATGGTCGCAAAGCTCCGGATAGTGCCGAAGGGCCTGCGAAACTGACCGATTGGGGCGCTTGGCGCGAATCCCCACGAATAATCCGGGATTATCCCGGTTTCCAGTGAAACGGACTGGGCACCCCACTAGGCTGCGCCGCCCGATTTCCCCTGGAAACCAAAGAGCTGCCTTGTTCGACCTCCACCACAATCCCGAATTCCGCCTCAAGAGCGACATCCTATCAGGCCTCACCGTGGCCCTGGCCCTGGTCCCCGAGGCGGTCGCTTTTGCCTTCGTAGCGGGCGTCGATCCCCTGGTCGGCCTGTACGCCGCGTTCTTCATGGGCATCATCACCGCCATCTTCGGCGGCCGCCCGGGCATGATTTCGGGAGCCACCGGTGCCATCGCGGTGGTGCTTGTGAGCCTGGTCTCCGACCATGGCATCGAGTACATGTTTGCCGCCGTCGCTCTGATGGGCGTGTTGCAAATCCTGGCGGGCGTATTCCACCTGGGCAAGTTCATCCGCATGGTGCCGCACCCAGTCATGTTGGGTTTTGTGAACGGCCTCGCCATCGTGATCTTCATGGCCCAGCTCGGGCAATTCAAAGAGGTGGACGCTGCGGGTAATTTGCAATGGATGGAAGGCTATCGACTCGGCGTGATGATCGGCTTGGTGGTCCTCACCATGGCGATCATGCACTTCCTGCCGAAGATCACCCAGGCCGTACCCGCCGCCCTGGCCGCCATCGTGACCATCACGTTGATCTGTCTGGGCCTCGGCCTCGACTCCCCCACGATCGTCGACTACCTGCGCGATATGACCGGCGACCTCTCGGCCTCCCTGGCCGGCGGCTGGCCCACCTTCTCGATCCCGGGCGTGCCCCACAACTTCGAAACCTTACGTATCGTCTTCCCCTACGCGGTCATCCTGGCGTCGGTAGGTTTGATCGAGTCCCTGTTGACCCTGACCCTGGTCGATGAATTGACCGAAACCCGAGGCCGCGGCAACAAAGAATGCATCGCCCAAGGCGCCGCCAACATCACCTGTGGTTTCTTCGGAGGCATGGGGGGCTGCGCCATGATCGGTCAGTCGATGATCAACATCGACTCCGGTGGACGCGGACGCACCTCCGGCATCGTGGCTGCGGTCGTGCTGCTGGCTTCCGTGTTGTTCGCCGCCCCCCTGATCGAAATGATCCCGGTCGCCGCCCTGGTCGGCGTCATGTTCATGGTCGTGCTGGGCACCTTCGAGTGGTCCAGCTTCCGCATCATCCGCAAGATCCCCGCATCCGACGCCCTGGTCATCATCCTGGTCTCCGGCGTGACCGTGGCCACCGACCTGGCCGTCGCCGTCTTCGTCGGCGTCATCGTCTCCGCCCTTGTCTTCGCCTGGAAGCACGCCCAAGCCGTGCACTCCCTGAACCATACCGACAAACACGGATCCAAGATCTACTCCCTGCGCGGCCCGCTCTTCTTCGGATCGGTCAACAACTTCCTGGAACTCTTCGACCCCAAGAACGACCCGCAAGACGTCATCATCGACTTCAAACACGCCCGCGTCGCCGACCACAGCGCCATCGAAGCGATCGACACCCTATCGGAACGCTACACCAAATCCGGCAAGACCCTGCACCTGCGCCACCTGAGTTCCGACTGCATCAGCCTGCTCAAAAAAGCCGGCAAGATGGTCGAAGTCAACATGACCGAAGACCCCCACTACTTTGTGGCGGATGACCAGCTTGGTTAGGCCTGCGATGAGAGTTGCATTCGCCGCCGGTTAAGGGTGCTGCCTCATGCAGTATTTTTGGCCGGCGGATTCATGACAGGGTCGTTCCGATTGTCAGAAGTTTTGACCCAGCATCCGGCTGTCATGGAAGCGGCGAAAAATTGGAGTTATCGCCTTGGATCAACGCCAAGGCGGCGTAGTTTTCTCCGAGTCTGACTCCGTGGATCGAGCCACCGATCCCCATTCACCAAGCTCGACCCAGTTGCTCATCGCACCATTTGGCATTTCCCCACAGACCTCCCTCTGAAATAGCCCAACTCACCTGCCAACCACGGGGCGCCACCCGGTCTCTCATGAGTGAGCCCACTTGCCGCCCCATCCAATCCCGCCCCCCGAGTCCGGCGCACCCAATCCCAGGCCAGCCCCCTCAAGCGGATCCTACGCACCCACCTGCACACCTTCCTGGATCGATCCCAAGGCCCCGACACCCCGCGCTCCCTGCCCGCCCACATCACCCGCGAGCTACACGCCTCCGTCCGCTGCACAGGCCCCACCTTCGGCTTCGCCCACCTGCGCTGCCCCGCGTGTCTATTCGATCAGCTCATCCCGTTTTCCTGTGAAGGCCGAGGCTTGGGTTCTTCCTGCGCCGGCAGACGAATGGCCGCCATTGCCGCGCACCTCAGCGATCACGTGCTGCCCGACCAGCCCCTGCGTCAATGGGTGCTCTCCCTGCCCTGGTCTCTTCGCATTCATCTGGCCTTTGGCCCCTCCCTCACCCGCAACGTGGGCCGCGCTTTCTTGCGGGCGGTCTTCGCTTCCTACATGCGCCGCGCGCGCCTAGCCGGATACCTCAACCCGCGCGCCTCAACTTCACCCCTAAGCCATGCCCCCAAGGCCCACGCCAGTGCCATCAATTTGAGCCCTGCGCTTTGGCTCATCGCTCGCTCTCAATATTCACTTTCACGCGTTGATCCTCGACGGCATCTACACCACGGACGCCCCACTCCGCTTCCCGACAGCACCTTTTCGCCCCCAATCCCCTGCAATCGACACCATGCTCGCCCCTGCGCCCCATCCCGCTTCCCGCCAGACACCGGAAACTGGCCTTCTCATCCCCATCTATCCACGATCGTACGGCGTGGTGTGTAGGCTGCTGGACGAGCCCAAAGTCATGCTCCATTGGGCGAGTCCAGCATTGTCTCGACCCGTGCACTGATATCCACCATAGGGGCTATGCGCCAATTCCACATAGCCTCCACTTCTCGGTTGAACAGCTGCCACGCTCCCACCGGAGGAATGAATGGAGTGATGCCACTGCTGAATACCCTGCGTGTCGAACCCGGCCACGAATCCTCTTGGGATCACCAAGAAGCCTGAATGGTCGTCAAAGGAACCGCCCACCAACAAGCCGCCTTGTCCGTCATGGGCGATGGCGGTCAAGACCCCGAAGTCGGTCCCGGGGTTCAATCGCCTTACCCAAGAGACCATGCCCGTGGAGTCGACATGGGCCAGATAGCCATCTTGAGGACTTGGTGAGGCGCTGCCGAAGTTGCCGCTGTTCGTATTGCCCACGAGGTAGAAGCCCCCGGCACCATCTTCCAAGACCCCAAGCCCGGAATCGGTGCCATCTCCTCCAAAGCGACGAGTCCATAGCAACTGACCCGCTCCATCGAGACGAAACACGACGGCATCGCCGCCGCCCAACGATGTTCCTCCCACGCTTCCCAAGTATTCCGTGGCATCAATGTACGCGCCGCCGAATCCATCGGTTGCTCCCCTGAAGGTCGGCCCCCACAGGCCTCCGCTCGGCGTAATCGATTGCGCGATGTGCCCACTAGCGTTCAGGACTTCAAGAGTCGGAGGCTCGGTGCTCCATGGTGACTGACGCACCGCAACAGCACCACCCGACGCAATCGGCACTGCGGTCTTCATCCACGTGTGGCTCCCCGGCGTCACATCCAGATTCCAAACTGAATCTTGGGCAAGCAGAGTTGGTAGCAGGCAAAGGGAAGTGCAGGCGGTCAGGATTGGGTGGAGGGCTCTCATGGTTAGACGGGATCCATTGGGATACTGCTAGGTTAGCCAGATTCGGATTGGCACGAGGGACTCATGTTTTATGTGCTCCGGGAATAGAGGGAGCATGCCACACCTTGGCGATCCTGCAAAGATGTGCGGAGTCGCACACGTGGATAGGCGGGGTACGGAGTCGGTGGTGGACGCGGTGTCATGCGGATGGATTTTTTTGGGGAGGGCGCTGGAGAGATGGTCCAGTAGGATGGAAGCTCGGGTAACTGCGCAGCGCGGGGGCTCGCTACGACTCAGTTTTTGATGCGACTCACTCTTTCCCTCTTCCTTGCACTCGGTCTAGTAGCGCTAGTGTTTTTCACTTTTCCTGGATCTGAGGTGGGGCCAGAGACGCTGGAATTGGCTCCATCCATAGAATCTGCTGGGCCAGATAGGTCCGTGTCCCTGGAGACTTCACGGGACAATGCCGTGCGCTTGTCTGTTGAAAATGTGAGCGATGCGCAGCGAGAGATCGTGGAGAATCCGCCCACACTGGAGCTTTCGACGGTTGAGGTGCTCACCGGACGCGTTGTTACTTCGACTGGAACCCCCGTGCCAGCACTGGAGATTCGTCTACAGCACGCTGCGGCTGGAAACACGAGGGGGTATTCCCTCCAGGAATCGCGGCGGGCGAGTCTCGAGCGTGAGGTCGGATTGGGTGAGGTTCAGCTGGACTTGGTCACAGGCCTTGATGGTTCGTTCCGAGCGGAGGGACTTGCGGCTGGTCATTACAATGTGCGTGTCCATGGGAGTGCAGATATGCACCCGAGCGTCTTTGGCATGTTGCTGACCGAAACTCCGCTGCCCTTGGGTGGTTTCCCAGCGTCCATTGTGTTCGATCGTCACTTCCTGATCGTGGAGCTTCAGGATGGGATGGGTGGAGCGTGGTCCGGCGGGGTCACCGTGCCTAGGCGAGGGGATACACGGGCGCCCAAGGCGTGGCCGGAAGGAAGGGCGAGAGTTCAGCTTGTTGAGGCAATTGTGACTGGTGCGGGTTGGGCTGCCAAGAAGAGCGGGAGGCCATCACAGGTGATGGGGCAATCAGCAGGCGACGGCCATGTGCGCTTCGACGTGGAGCCTGATAGGAACTACCTGCTCTCCGTGATCGGTTCAGGTGAGCATGGTTTTGGCTTTAGCGGTGAGCCCATTCCGGTAACTCTCGGTGCAGGTGTCATTTCGAAACGGGTGAGTGTTGAGGCCCAAGCGCTTGGTGGTTTCGGTGCTATCGATATCGTTGCTACCGCGCGCATGCGGTGGTCGAGTCACTTCCTCACAGCCCCTTCCGACTTCTTCGGGTCACCTCCGGGGGAGGCACCCAAGAAAGTCGCGCGACCTGAGCCTCGGCCGTATTGGGTTGACTTTGGTGATGCCCCGGAGTCTGCCCTCCAGCTCGAGCATGGTCGATCGGGCGTAATCCTGCTTGAAGCCGAGTATGGCAACCCAGAGTCCTTCCATTTCAAAGTCCCCATGGGACACTATCGTGTGGTCGCCCACGCGGAGCGTGAAAGGCTGAGGAGAGGAATGGGTGCAGGACACGGTGATGCGAGCCAAGAAATTGTTGTCAGCTCACCTCAAACCCCTCTCGTGATCCTCGACATCGGGGAGGGAGGCCAGCTTCTCATAGACGTGGGGGGCGAAGGCAATGTCTACTTGAAGCTAGTAGCATCGGATGAACGCTGGGAGTCGTTGCGATGGATGTCACGATTTGGGCATGGCAGCGTCTTCGCAAACTCCTCGTGGCCAGCAGGCAAGGCCACACTCTCCCAGCCCTATCCCGCCGGACAGTACCGCCTCGTGGGTCAGAGGGAAGGGCGACGCTATGACATCCCGGTGAAGATCGAGGACGGCAAGATTCTGTCGGTACGCATCGACTGAACGAGGGATACGGATTCGCGCACGTCAACACGGTTTCACTCCGGAAAAATACCGATACGATTTGGGCCCAAACTGAGCGGACAGGAATTCCAAAGGGGCCGTTTTCGGGGGGCGGGCGGCCCAGGTGCGCGAGAGTTAGGCCTTGGGGGGCAATACCGGGCCTGGTTTGGGTCCTGTCCCCACAGCAAGAGATTGGGGGGCCGACAGCAGCCTCGATCGTGGGTGCGCCTTGGCATCTGAGGCGGCGCATGCAGGCGTGCCGAGGAATTTTCGCATACCTTAGCCTGGATCCGGGCCTTTCCTCGTTATTCGCTTAGCTGACGGTGGAGAACCCACCCCTTGTTCCACCAGAGGCCACCCTTTCGGCCGCACCAAGAAGAACCCACTCCGAAGCTAAGCACATTGGACAGTCCATACCCTCCTCGGCTTGCTATCCGACTACCCCTCCAAATGAAGAACAACCTCCTATTCAGCGCTGTCATGAGCATCCTGCTCACCATTACCGCAGCTGCCAAAAACGGCACGGACGATCGTGCCAACCCTACCCCCATCGGTGAAGGCTCCTTTGCGTTCGACACCTCAACCATGACTAGCCATAACGACCTTGATGGCTGTAACTCGAACCTTTGCGCCGCCCCAAGCTTCTTCCGCAATGACATGTTCTGGGTCTACACCGCAACCGTCGATGGATACGTTCAGTTCGACACGATCGGTTCAACCTTCGACACGCAACTTGCCATTTTCAGCGGAACCGACTGCTCTGCTGTCTGCCTTGACAATGATGATGACACCTTCGGTAGCCCCATCCCGCTTCCTGCCACTCACCGGAAACTGCCCCTTTGGAATTCCTATCCACCGGCAGATAAGTGCTAGCCCGCACTTTTCATGAAGCACCTCGATTCATTCTTGGCTTGGGTGTGTATGTGGAGAAATGGCGGGATGGGAGTGTTGCGACCTTGAAGTTGCCCGAAGTAGGCTCTGAGCGTCCGACAATTGACACACTTTGCCCTTTTTTCTACCGGAAGTAGGGGTCGAGACAGACCTCCCCCTCGGATGAGCAGATTCGCCTTGCCTTGAGCGACCTAAGTCGCGGGACTTGCGCCCATGGCGCGTGCAAG
>JAAETM010000514.1 GCA_024228395.1 bacterium
CCCGGATTTTCCCACCGCCGCCCTGATCAACGGCGCCAGTGGGATCGCCGAGGCCTATCGCACCGGCCGGGGCCGGGTGCATATACGGGCGCTCAGCAACATTGAGGATTACGACTCGGGCAATCGTCAGCGGATCGTGGTTACTGAGTTGCCATATCAGGTCAACAAGGCCCGCCTGCTGGAGAAGATTGCCGAGCTGGTAAAGGATAAACGCATCGAGGGTATCACCGGGATTCGTGATGAGTCTGACAAGGATGGCATGCGCATGGTGATTGAACTGCGCCGGGGTGAAGTGGCCGCGGTGGTGTTGAACAATCTCTATCAGCACACCCAGCTGCAGAATGTATTTGGTATCAATATGGTGGCCCTGGTGGATAACCAGCCACGCCTGTTGAATCTTAAGCAGATGCTGGAGTATTTCATCCGCCACCGGCGTGAGGTGGTAACTAGGCGTACCCTGTTTGAACTGCGCAAGGCTCGGGATCGCGCCCATATACTGGAAGGCCTGGCGGTTGCCCTGGCCAATATCGACGAGGTTATCGCCCTGATCAAGGCGGCCAAGAGTCCTGCCGAGGCGAAGCAGGGGCTGCTCTCCCGTCACTGGCAGTCGGGGGCCGTGGAGTCCATGCTGGCACGTGCCGGCGCCGATGCCTCTAAACCCCAGGACCTGGGTGTAGAGTATGGTCTTAGTGACAAGGGTTATCTCCTGACCGAGGTCCAGGCCCAG
>JAAETM010000515.1 GCA_024228395.1 bacterium
CCCCGACGTGGCTCGAAAGCACCACTGGTGACATTTATGAACTACCCAGAACTACTGCCGAACGGGCCCTACGGGCCCGTTCGGCAGTTTCGGCCAGGTAGTTCGCAACGTTGAGGTAAAGTTCGGAAAGTCTTGTCAGGGAGCGAGAGGGGCCCAAAGGGGCCCGTTTGCGAAGCCTGGGGTGCGTGTTCATGAAATGTCTGGGCTAGATACTGGGGCTGGGCTGTCGAGTCCCCATTCGATTGGATGCAAAATCTGGATTTGGTGGCAAAAAACCCGGGGTTTGGGTCTCGATTCCGTTCCTAGCAGCCTCGCTAGGCATTATCGTGCCACTCGATGAATATCGCGATCGTAGGTTCCGGCGAGGTGGGTTTTCACCTAGCCAAGATTTTGTCCCAGGACGGCCACGCCGTCACGGTGGTCGACCCCGACCCAGCCAAGGCCCAAAGCATGCAGGAATCCCTGGATGTGCAGGTCATTGTGGGGGATGGCACACGCGCCAGCATTTTGAATGAGGCTGGGGTTTCCAAGGCCGACCTGATGGTGGCTGTGACGGACAACGATCGTGTTAACATGTTGGCCTGCGTGCTCTCCAAGAAAATGGGTGCCAAGCGCCGCATTCTGCGTTTGCACGACACCGCCCAACTCGAGGGCTATCACTACTTCTATAAGAACGCCCTGGGGTTCGACGTGATGCTGTCCACCCAGGAATTGGCGGCGGAGGAAATCGTTGGCATAGTGCGTGATCGCCATGCTTTGGCCGTGGATAGTTTTGCCGGTGGACGCGTCCAGTTGCGGCGACTGCGCTTGGAAAAGGAGTGTGGCCTGACCAGTGGCCCCCTTTCCGGCGTGAAACTTCCGTCGGGGGTTTTGATCGTTGCTTTCCAACGCAAGGATCGCTTTGCGGTACCGGGCGGTGAAGATAGCTTGGAAAAAGGCGATCACATTTGGGCCATCGGAAGGGCTCCCGATTTGGATACGCTCGAGGCCCAGCTGGCGAAGAATACTTCGTGGCAACGCAGCGTTGTCATCATGGGCGGCGGTGCCGTCTGTCGGGGCGTGCTCCAGAAGCTTCGCGGAGCCCCCGGCGTCTCCATCAAGGTCATTGAGAAGGAATCCAACCGTGCGCGTGCCTTGGCTGCCATGGCTGGGTCTAACGTGATGGTTCTGGACGGGGATGCAACGGACCTGGCCCTCCTGCAAGAGGAACGCATCGGCGAGGCCAACGTATTCATCGCCACCACACGTGACGACGAGGACAACATGGTTGCCTGCCAGTTGGCCCGCTCCCTGGATGCGGAGAGAACGGTGGCGATTGTGAGCAAGGCTTCCTACCGCAGCATCTATGACATCCTTGGCATCGACCAGGCCATTTCTCCGCGTATCCTGTGTGCCAACTCTATTTTGCGCTTTGTGCGCTCCGGCTCGCCGGCCGCAATCGCCGTGGTGGCCGAGGGCAAGGCCGAGGTCTTGGAGCTGACGGTTCGATTCAGTGGCTCGGTGAAGCTCAAGGACCTGGGTATGCCCAGTGGCACAGTGGTGGGTGCGCGCGTGCGCAACGATACGGTCAAAATCCCCACCGGAAACTCCAGTGTGCGCACCGGGGATTCGATCATCGTCTTCACCCTGCCGGAGAATCTGGAAACCGTGGACAAACTCTTTGCGAGTGGCGGCGGAGCTTAGGCAACCATGAACTTTCGCGCTGTAGGTCGCTTGCTTGGCGTCATTCTGCTTTTGCTAGCCGGGTTCTTGCTCATCCCTGCCGGTGTTGCGGTGGGGTATGGGGAAACGGGCACCATATTGGATTTTGCGATTTCGGCCTTGCTCACGGCACTCATTGGCGGCGGGCTGTACTACAAGAACCGGATTAAAAACCAGCGTGCCGAGCTCGGCGCGGATTACTTTCGGCGCGAGGGTCTGGCGGTTGTGGGGCTGTCTTGGTTCGTGGGCGGGCTCGCCACTGCCTTGCCCTTTGTGTTGGGCAATACCTTCGGTGCGTTTGGAATCAGTTCCCTGGTCAATGCCTACTTTGAAGGTGTGTCCGGATTGACCACCACCGGGTCCACGGTCATGTCGCCGGAACAGATCGATGGCATGGGGCACGCCTTGGCCTTCTGGAGATCATTCTCCCACTGGCTGGGTGGTTTTGGAATCGTGATGGTCTTCGTGGTGCTCTTTCCCACGGGGGGGCGCAGTCTATTCCGTTCGGAAATTCCGGGCGTGAGTCGTGAGGCCGGACACCAGCGAGTGCGCGATAGTGCCCTGACTTTGATGCGCATCTACGTGTTCATCACCGTCGTCGAGTTCGTCCTGTTGATGTTGGCGGGTCTGATGCCCTTCGATGCCATGTTGCATTCCCTGGCGACTATCCCGACGGGCGGATTCTCGAATTACTCCGGTTCGGTGGGAGGCCTGGACAACGTGGCTGCTGAGGTGATCATCACCATTTTTATGTTCCTGTGCGGCATCAACTTTGGACTGTACGACCTGCTATTGCGCGCGGGCTGGGCGCCCTTTTTTAAGCGACTTTGGGGATCCAGCGAGTTTCGCTGGTACTTGGGACTGGCCGTGGCTTCGATCGTTACGATCACCACCATCCTGTACATGAACGGCGGTACCAACGGGGACACATCCATGGCCGCCCGCACCAGCGGCCAGGACTACTCCAACCTGGGCACCGCCCTGCGCGATTCTTCCTTCCTGGTGGTGGCCATGCAGACCTCTACGGGTTTTGGCACGGTCAACTTCGACATGTGGCCCCAGTTCACGCGCATCCTGCTGATGTTCCTGGCCGTGGTTGGTGCCTGCGCAGGTTCCACCGGTGGCGGCATCAAAATGGTGCGCATCATGGTGGTCTTCAAGGCCGCTATCGTGGGCGTCAAGCGCTTCATCCGTCCACGCGCCATCCATGCCGTGCGCGTCGACGGTCAAAGCCTAGACGAGAAGACGGTGGCTTCCATCATCAGCTATTTCGCCCTGTGGGTCATGGTCTTCATGGGCGGCACCCTGTTCCTCTCAGCGTTCAATATCGACTTGGTCTCCTCCGCCACGGCGGTGCTAGCCACCCTCAACAACATCGGCCCCGGCTTGCACATGGTCGGCCCCTGCGCCAACTTCGCCAGCATGCCGGACATGGTCAAGTTGGTGCTCTCGGTCTTCATGATTCTGGGGCGGTTGGAGTTCTATGCTGCTGTCGCCCTGTTGATGCCGAGCCTCTGGAAGAGGTAGGCTTTTTTAGGCCGTATTGGGGCCATCGGCAACACCGCTGGGAAAAGAGCTTATACTCGGCCTCCTGTCTAGAACGGAGACCCCCTATGAAACTGATCGCAACAACCCTCTTGTGCTCGAGTGCGCTGCTCGGCTTTGGCGAGACCCTTGAGACCAAAGCCGGTGAAGGTGACGTTTTGACGCGCACCTACACCTACGCTTCAGAATCCGTGCTGGATAGTATGACCATGCTCATGAACGGTGATGAGCATGGCGGCATGGGGGGGGGCATGGAGCGGGAATCCAAGTCCAGTTCCCGTCTGGTCGTTCGGGATGAGCTCGGTAAGGTGGAGGATGATGTGGTGATTTCTGCGGAGCGCACTTATTTGGAACTCTCCGGCGAGCGTGAAGATAATGTGGTTCCGCCCAGGGGCGATCCCATGGACATGGAAACGACCGAGTCCAGTGAGCTTGTGGACAAGACCGTGGTGCTCACATCCAAGGATGACAAGATCGTCGCCACCTGGGCGAAAGGGAGCGATGGCGAGAAGGAATTGTTGGAAGGACTGAAGTTCGCCGAAGACTTCGGAATCCTCCTGCCCGCAGAGGCTGTGGAGGCCGACAGCACCTGGACGATCCCCGGTTCCTTGCTCAGCCTGTTGGCGGAGCCCATTGGGGATACACACCTGGTCGCTGGTGACATGCCCGAGGGCATGGACATGGAAGCACTCATCCAGCCGACCGAGGAGCTCAAAGGGGAGTTGGAGGCAAAATTCGTGGAGATCGTGGAAGAGGACGGCCGCAAGTTTGCCCGTGTGGAACTCCAAATCGAAGTGGCTGGCACCTTGGATATGACCGATGCCATGGCCGCTATGCAAGAGGAAGACGCCCCCGAAGGCAGGGCCATGCCCAAGATCGAATCCATGATCCACGAAGTCGATTATTCTGGCGAAGGCTCCTTCCTCTGGGACTTGGAAGGCGGACATTTGTACATCCTCGAAATCAACTGCGAAACCCAAAGCAAAGAAACTATGACCATGGTTTTGGATATGGGCGGACAGGAGGTGGAGATGGAGCAAATCTCCGAGTCCACGGGCACCGAGTCTTGGACCGTGAAGTACGAAATGGCCCGTTAGGTCGACTTCCCAAAGAACAAAGCCGGGGTGCTCGCTGATTTCAGCGAGCACCCCGGCCTTGTTTCACATGGGCCTGGACTTACATCACGTCGTCCCGGTAGACCCACTTGCGGGTGCGAGGGAATTGGCGTTTGTGGGTGACCATGCGCCAAAGGGATTCGGGACCTTTGACGGTCAGGTAGGTCTTGGACTTGCCATCGATCTGAAGGGTAATGCGGCCAGAGACCAGCCCGATCAGGCGCAGGTCTTCTGGCCTTGACGTCTTGTTTAGGAAAACGCCGGCGCCGATTTGATCGGGGTGGCCATTCATCTCTCTGCAGGTTTCGAGCAAGATGCCATGTACGCTTTCGTGGGTTCGCACCTTGACTGAGCGCTGCCAGCTTCTCTTGGCGGTGCGGCCGCGCAGGATCACCTTCTGGCCAGGTTTGAGGGCCTGGAAGGTCATGGGGACGGCGGGCAGCCGGGCGGTGGTTTCGGCCGTATAGAGCTCCGCGCCCAGGGGCTCTATCACGCTGAATTCGATACTGGGGCCGTCGCCGAACACGGCCTCGATTTCCACCGGGCCCGCATTGGAGTAGCGGCCCAGGAAGAGCACTCCGTAGTGGGTGGTGACACCCAGCTCAGTTCCATTCTCCCCCATGATGCGCACGGTGGGGTCCACGCCCTTGCGTGAGCCCACGCACGAGGTGAGCAAGCAAGTCAGGATTACAACGGGCAAGAGGGACCGGGACCGGTGGAACGAAATAGCCATGGTCCCATTCTTTCCGTGAAGGGCGGTGGGGGCAACCAGAAATCGCCGGGAAGAGTGCGCCCCGCTGGCCAATCCGCCCTGGGCCCGTTAGAGTCCCGCCCATGACAATTTCTCAGGACGATAGTGGAGCGGGTGGGGAGCGGCCTTATGGGGCTATCCTGTTGGACCTGGATGGCACGCTGGTGAACAATGAAGGGGGTGTGCACCCGCGCAACGTGGAGGCCCTACGAGCGGTCAGTGGGGCGGGTACCGTTGTCATGGTGGCTACTGGCCGGTCGCTGCTGGCCACGCTGGAGGTTTTGGACCTGCTCGAATTGCCCACCCCTGCGGTGGTCTTTAACGGTGCGGCCATCTACAACCACACCAAAGACCGCATGATCGAAGAGCGCCTGCTCTCCAAGCGCCTCCTGACCCAGGCCCATGACTTTCTTGGACGCTCCGGCGACCTGTCCGTGATCATGTGCGCCAAGGAGAAATTCGCCCGAGCTCCGCGTTGTGGGGAGGAGGAGCGAGCCCTGTCGGGCCTCAAGAGAATCCAAACCGTTTCAGGGGAAGAGTTGGCTGCCATTGAAAACGTGCTGCGAGTGACCGTGCTCTCCCGCCGGCACTCCGATTCCCACGGCCTGGATACGGAACTGGGACAAGAGGTTCAGGGCCCCAGCTATCGCACGCACTTCCCGCTGGCCTTACTCCCGCGTTACAAGGGCAGCCCATTCAGCGTGGCGGACCTCCACGCACCCTGCCAGGGCAAAGCCGAGGCCCTGCGCTATATCGCTGAGACCCATGGCATCGAAGCCAACCGGGTCGTGGCGGTGGGGGATGCTTACAACGACGTTCCCATGGTGGAGGCCGCAGGCCTTGGCGTGGCCATGGGCAATGCGGTCGGCGGTTTGAAGCGGCGTGCCGATCGCATCATCGGTGACAACCAGGGGGCTGCGATTGCCGGGTTGGTGGAGGAGTTGTTTTTGTTGTAGTGGCTTATGGGGCGGTGGCCCCTGGGCCAAGCTTCAATCCTTCTTCTTTTTCCCAGGTTTTTTTCCTGCAGCTTTCTTCTCAGGCTTCTTATTGGTGTCGCCATCACTTGAATCCGTGGACTCTGCTTCCTTACCAACCTTCTTGTCCGCCGCATGATCGCTCTTGTACGAGTCGGACCGATAATCCGTCTCGTAAAAGCCGCCGCCCTTAAAAATTACACCAGCCCCCATGCCAATCAAGCGCTCGAGTTTGAGCTTGCTGCACTCCGGGCACTTGCGCTTGTGCTTCTCGCTCATCGATTGGAAGAGCTCGAAGGTGTGCCCACAGGCGTTACAGCGATAGTCGTACGTGGGCATGGGAAGAGGGGAGCCTATTCGCCAGCTTCGTCGGTGTCTTCGCTCTTGGCCGCGGCCACCTTGACCTGGGCATGGCGTAGGACCACGTCGCCCTTTTTGAAACCGATGCGCACCACCTCGAGGATCGTGCCCGGCTCGGCTTCGTCGGTTTCTATCGTAGCCATGGCCTGGTGGCGGGTGGTGTCGAACAAACCCGTGGTGTCGATCGCCTTGACCCCGTCCTTCTCCAAGCTTTGCCAAAGTTGGGTGCGCGTCATTTGAACACCCATCAACAGGTTCTTCGCGTCCTGGCTGTCGCAGGGGGATTTGAGCGCCATGTCCAAGTAGTCGAGAACCGTCAGCATCTCTTCCTGGATGCGCTGGGTCTTGTCACGCACGGCAGCTTCGATGTCGGACAGCACACGGCGACGCAGGTTCTGGTAGTCGGCTTTTGCACGCTGCCAGCTGGCCAAATACTCGTCGCGCTCGAATTGGGCGAGCTGCATGGGGTCCATATCCGCCTTGGGATCCTTGGGCCCCTTTTCCTCTTCGGCCACTTCTGCGTTGGCTTCCGCCTCGACATTTAATCTCTCTTCGTGCTCTTGCGCTTGGTCCAGGTTGTCGTCTTGGCTCTTGGTATTGGAGTCGCTCATTGTTCCAGGGATTCTTCAGTGAAGGGGCGGGTCGTGGGCTTGCGAAAAGGCCACCGTATTCAGGCAAAGTGGTCGAGGATGCGATCGAAGAAGGACTTCTTGCCGCTGTTTTCGACCTCCAGGTCGCCAAATTCAGCGAGTAGTTCCTTTTGGCGATCGGTGAGTTTCTTGGGCACTTCGACGAAGACGCGCACAAGTTGGTCGCCTTGGCCACGGCCTTCCAGGTGGGGCAGGCCCTGGTTGCGCAATCGGAACAGTTTGCCGCTTTGGGTGCCAGTGGGGATCGTCATATCGACCTTGCCGGTAAGCGTGGGGATCTCGACCTTGTCGCCCAGGGCGAGCTGCGAGAAGGACACGGGCACTTCGATCAGAAGGTCGGGGCCGCTGCGCTGGAAGAGCTTGTGTTCGGTTTCACGGACGACAACCTGCAGGTCGCCGCGAGGGCCGCCGGCGCTGCCAGCATCGCCTTCGCCACGCACCACCAGGCGCATGCCTTCCTCCACGCCTGCGGGAACTTGGATTTTGACGTCGGCCTTGTCGCGCACGCCGCCGGTTCCCTTGCATTCGGGGCAGGGGCTTTCGATCATTTCGCCCTGGCCTTTGCAACGCGGGCAGGTCTGGGCCATGGTGAAGATGCCCGCGTTGCGAGCCACCTGGCCCTGGCCACCACAGGTGGTGCACTTGGTCTTCTTGGTGCCCTTTTTGGCGCCGGTTCCGGTGCAGGGTGAACACTTTTCCGTGCGGCCCAGTGAGACGGTTTTCGCGACGCCTTCGGCGATTTCCTCAAGCGTCAGGTCGAGCACGATGCGCAGATCGCGGCCCTTGGAGGCCCCCCCGGGACGGCGACCGCGACCGCCGCCACCTCCGAACATGCTGCCGAAGCCGCCTCCACCACCACCACCACCGAAGATGTCTCCGAATGCAGAGAAGATGTCCTCCATGTTGTTGAAGCCGCCCGGGTGACCACCCTGACCAGCGCTGCCGGCGAAAGCCTGGTGTCCAAAGCGATCGTACTTGGCGCGCTTCTCTCCATTGCCCACCACGTCGTAGGCCTCGGCGGCTTCCTTGAACTTGGTTTCAGCATCCTTGTCACCCTTGTTGCGGTCGGGGTGGTGCTGCATGGCCAACTTGCGGTATGCCTTCTTGATGGCGCCCTGGTCGGCATCCTTGGATACACCTAGGACTTCGTAGTAATCGCGCTTGTCTGCCATGGTTCTGGGGGGAGCGTTCTGGGGTGGGGGAAGTCAGGGAGGCGGAGAAGGGGAATACCTTCTCCGCCTCCTTGGATACGCGTCAGTGCGTGTTCCCTAGCGAGTCAATCGCCCTAGGCAACGGTGCCGTCGATGGCGGTGTCGTCCGGACCCAGATCGGTGACCATGGAGTCGGTCGTCAACAACAAGCCAGCGATGGAAGCGGCGTTCTGTAGGGCGGAGCGTACGACCTTTGTGGGGTCGATGACGCCGGCCTTGAACATGTCGCCATACATGCCGGTGAGTGCATTGAATCCGATACTCTTGCCCTTCTCGGACACGTTCTCCACGACCACAGAACCATCTTCGCCGGCGTTTTCAGCGATCTGACGCAGGGGAGCGGTCAGGGCGCGTTCGATGATCATGGCACCGAACTTCTCGTCGCCCTTGTAGCGGCCCTTGGTCACGGCGTCGGAAGCGCGTAGGAGTGCAACGCCACCGCCGGGCACGATGCCCTCTTGGGTGGCGGCGCGGGTGGCGTTGAGGGCGTCCTCGACCAGATCCTTCATCTGCTTCATCTCAGCCTCAGTCTTGCCGCCGACTTTAATGAGGGCCACGCCACCGTCCAGTTTGGCCAAACGCTCTTCGAGCTTCTCCTTGTCGTAGTCCGAGGTGGAAGCCTCGATCTGCGCTTTGATTTGCTTGACGCGGGTCTTGATGTCTTTGGGCTTACCAGCTCCCTTGACGATGGTGGTGCCGTCTTTGGTGATGGTGATCCGGGCGGCTACACCGAAGTGGGCCAGCTCAACTTTGTCGAGGGGGATACCGATGTCATCGGTCAGCGCGGTGCCGCCGGTTAGCACCGCGATGTCTTCAAGGTAAGCCTTGCGGCGGTCGCCGAAGCCAGGAGCTTTGACAGCACACACGTTGAGGATGCCCTTGAGGCGGTTGATGACCAGGGCGGTCAGGGCTTCACCTTCCACGTCCTCTGCGATTATCAGTAGGGGGCGGCCGGTCTGCGCGATGGCCTCCAATGCAGGAACCAGGTCACGCACGTTGGAAATCTTTTGGTTGCAGATCAGGAGGAAGGGGTTGTCGAACTCGCAGCTGAGCTTGGAAAGGTCGGTGGCGAAGTAGGGGGACAGGTAGCCCTTGTCGAACTCCATGCCTTCGACCACGGTGAGCTCAGTTTCAAGCGTGGTATTTTCCTCGACGGTGACCACGCCGGTGTCGCCAACGGCGGTGAAAGCTTCGGCCAAGATAGCACCTACTTCCGGGTTGTTGTTGGCCGAGATGGTTGCAACCGAGGCCTTTTCAGCCTTGGTCTTGACCTTGCGTGATTGCTCAACAATGGACTCGACAGCGATGTCGACGGCCTTGTTGATGCCATTGCGCAGGGCGCTGGTGCTGACGCCGGTGGCCACGTACTTCATGCCTTCGGAGAAGATCGAAGAAGCGAGCACGGTGGCGGTGGTGGTGCCATCACCGGCCACATCGTTGGTTTTGTTGGCGACCTCGAGCACGAGCTTGGCGCCCATGTTCTCAAAGGGGTCTTCCAGCTCGATTTCCTTGGCCACGGAGACACCATCTTTGGTGACGTGGGGGGAACCGAAGGATTTGGCGAGGATCACGTTGCGCCCGGCGGGGCCCATGGTAATGCGAACTGTTTTGGCGAGTTTCTCGATGCCAGCCTTCATTTTATTGCGGGCGGAATCGTCGAAAAGGATTTGCTTGGCCATTCTGGTTTGGGGGTTGGTTGTTCTTTTGGTTATTTGGAGGCGCACCGTGATAGATGCCACGGGCGGGATTGGGAAGGAGAGGGAGCGTGGGCTACATGCCCATACCCATGCCACCCATTCCACCCATGCCGGGCATTCCGCCCATTCCATCCATGCCGTCCATCTCGCCGGGGCCGCCCTGCATGGCGGGCTCGGGCTTGCTGACGATCAGGGCGTCGGTGGTGAGCAGCAAGGATGCTACGCTGACCGCATTTTGAAGCGCGGATTTGGTCACCTTTGCGGGGTCGAGGATGCCGGCTTGAAGCATGTCCACGTAGGTGCCGGTGAGGGCGTTGAAACCGAAGGAGGACTTCTTGTCCTTCAGGATGCGGTGTACGACGACAGGGCCTTCGAAACCAGCATTCTTAGCGATGGTTTCGACGGGCTTTGCGAGAGCTTCCACCAGGATGTCGATGCCCATGTTGTAGTCCATGTCGTTCTTGAGGCGCAGGTCCTCGAGCACGGGACGGGTGCGCAGAAGTGCGCATCCGCCGCCGGGCAGAACACCTTCGGCCACCGCGGCGCGGGTTGCGTGCAGGGCGTCCTCAATGAGGGCCTTGCGCTCCTTGACCTCGGTGTCGGTGGCGCCGCCCACGTTGATCTGGGCGATGCCGCCGGTCAACTTGGCCAAGCGCTCTTGGAGCTTTTCCCGATCGTAATCGGAGGTCGTGTTTTCGATCTCACCTCGTATCTGAGCCACGCGGGATTCGACAGCAGCGCGCTTGCCACGGCCGGAAGAAATCGTGGTGCTCTCGGAGGTGATCATCACGTGCTTGGCGGTGCCAAGGTGACTAGCTTCGATGTTCTCTAGATCGATGCCGGTGTCCTTCATGATCGGTGTGGCACCGGTCAAAGCGGCGATGTCGAGCAGCATTTGCTTGCGCCGGTCGCCGTAGCCGGGGGCTTTGACGGCGCAGGTTTGAACCACGCCGCGCAGCTTGTTCACGACCAGGGTCGCGAGCGCTTCCGAGTCCACGTCTTCGGCCAGGATCAGAAGCTTCTGACCACTTTGCTTGATGATTTCAAGCAAGGGCAGCATAGTTTGGATGTTCGAAATTTTGCCCTCGTGCACCAGGATGGCCGGGTTCTCCACGGCACACTGCATGCTGTTCGGGTCGGTGACGAAGTGGGGGGACAGGTAGCCGCGGTCGAACTGCATGCCTTCGACCACTTCCACGTCGGTCTCCATGGACTTGCCGTCTTCGACGGTGATGACCCCGTCCTGGCCGACCTTCTTCATGGCGTCGGCGATGAGCTTGCCGACCGCCGGATCGTTGTTGGCCGAGATGGTGGCGATGTGCTGGATTTCCTTGGCGCCGGAAACTGGGCGGGCCAACTTGGAGAGGGCCGCAGCGACCGCCTGGGAACCATCAGCGAGGGCCTGGTTCAGGCGAGCGGGAGCCGCGCCGGCGGTGACGGCCTTTAGGCCAGCTCCAAAGATAGAGGCGGTGAGCAGGGTGGCGGTGGTGGTGCCATCGCCAGCGGTATCGCTGGTTTTGCTGGCCACTTCTTTGACCAGTGCGGCACCCAGTTGCTCAAAGGGATCAGCAAGCTCGATCTCTTCGGCCACGGAGACCCCGTCCTTGGTGATGGTGGGAGCCCCCCAACCCTTGTCCAGCACGGCGTTGCGGCCGCGGGGTCCGAGGGTGGTGACAACCGCCTTGGCAAGTTTGTCGACTCCGCGCTTGATGGCGTCTCGGGCGTCGGTTTCGAAGACCATTTCTTTGGTCATGGGAAGGTGCTCTCGTTTTCGCTGGCGTCCGGTGGGACGCGGGAATGGGGATAGAGTGTCTCCTGTGCAAGGCACGGGACCCCTGGACCATGCAAGAAGGGTGCCGCCAGCTTGTCAATCTGTAAGCCCTTTTATTGCAGTAGGATAAGCTCAGGTCTGGGGGGCTGTGTCCAGCTGCCAGGTTGGCAGCGGGCTCCGGCGAGTCCGGGGCCGGGGCGCCAAACTGGCAGGCGGGGAGGGAAATGCGATCTCGAGTGACGTCGGGGGGCGGATTGTTGTCCGAAACCGCGATTGTGCAGGCTATCTTGGGGCCATGCGAATCCCCGCGATGACCCGAGGGCTGCTGCCCATTTTGCTGCTGGCCACGGCCTTTTCAATACCCCAGTCGGAGAGCCAGGCGTTGCTCACCTGGCGCACCCTGGACGGATCTATCCGTCAAACCCCCTTGGATCAGGCCCCAGGGTCCCAGCTCGAGGACTGGATGGGGCCTTGGATGCAGCCCGAAGGCCTGCCGGCGGCCTCCCCCGTGGAATCGGAAGATCCGATGCTCGTGGGATTGGTTGGCGGGGATCGCTTGTTTTCGACCGCGAAGGGGGGGGATGGGGGAGCTCTCCTGGTCCAGTGCATGGGGGATACGGACTTGAGCTTGGCGATTGACCAAATTGAAAATCTCGTGTTTCCCACCCGTCAGGCGGGGCGGGGGAGCCTTGAAGCGGCGTCCGAGGGCGATCGCCTGTACCGGGTGGCCGGCAAGGGGTTGGATCGAATCGACGGTGTATTGGTGGGTTTTGACCCGGAAGGCGTGCGCTTTGAGGGCAGTTTGGGCGAGAAACTATATGCCTGGAACGAGGTGGTTGGGCTCTTCATCGAGGCCCTTTCCATCGGATCCGAAAGTTCGGGTGGCGAGGACAAGAACCTCGCCCTTGTGGAGTGGACCGACGGAAGCCGCCTGAGGGGGAATCTGGTCAGCGTGGAGAGCGGTGGCGTGACACTGGCTCCGATCTCAGAGATCGAGGTCCCGGCGTGGTTCATCCCCATGTCGGCCATTCGCGAGATGGTCCTGTTCGACGGGTCCTTCCGCTTTCTTTCCTGGCAAGCCATGGAAGATTCGGGCCCTGACCGTTCGCCCTTCGACCCCCCCGGGGTGGAGCCCTTGGGCATGGTGTGGCCCCATCGAATCGACCGTTCGGTGACCGGTGGCCCCTTGCTCTCCGGTGGCCGTTCTTGGACCCAAGGTCTAGGCGTGCACGCACCCAGCCATCTCAAATGGAAGCTGGATGGGAGCGACTGTCAGCTCGTTTTGGCGGTGGCGTTGGACGACTCAGCCTTGGCGAATGGCAAGGGCGGCCGGGTTCAAGGAGGCTCGGTGGAGTTCCAGGTTCTGGTGGATGGGAAACCCGCTTGGAAGAGCGGCCGTGTGACCTCCGGACAGGCCATGATCGAGCCGGATGCGATCGACCTTAAGGGTGCCAAAACGTTGGAGCTGGTGGTCACCGATGGCGGTGATGGGCCTGTGCTCGATCGGGCCAATTGGCTGCGACCCCTGCTAATTCGGTGCGATGGGGGGCTCACTGGCCGTTGATTGTCAGCGGCTTGCTATGGGGGCTGAGGTCCTTGCCAGCCTGTCCGGTTCTTCGGGCGTGCGATAGTAAATCCCGCAGTTTCCACCGTGGGCCTTGGCCCGCTTAAGTGCCAATTCCGCGTGTTTTCGTAGGATCGTGACCGATTCTAGATCCTTGCCATCGTAGGTTTCGAAACCGATGCTGGTGCTGATGTTGACGGGGCTTTCCGTGTCCAGGCGGGAGGAGACGCGCTCGATCCGTTGGCGAATTCTCTGCACCACATGGGCTGCATCCACACGCCCGGTGTAGGGCAGCAGCATGGCGAATTCGTCGCCACCCACGCGGCCTCCCACATCCTCCGCGCGCAGAAAATCGCCGATGGTGCGACCAACTTCAGCGATCAAGCGGTCTCCGGTGATGTGGTCGTAGGTCTTGTTGACCGCACCGAAGCTATCCAAGTCCATGAGGACCAAAGCCATGGGCAGATTGTGCCGTTGGGTTGCCGAAAAATGCTCGAAGAGGCGCGTGTTGAAAGCTTTGGGGCGCAGCAGGTCGGTAAGGTCGTCGTGCATGGCCCGATAACGGGCTTCGGCCAGGTCCCCGTGGGCGCACATGCGTTCGTGCAAGTGTTCGATTCGGAGCTGGTGTTCTTCGGCGGGCGCGCCCCTGTGTATGAGGTCGAAAGTGTGGGCGCCAAGGATGCGTGCGGCCGCGATGGTGGGGACAGGATCCACGGGGTCGACCACCAGTAGGATGGCGCATTGTGCAGGGTCAAGCAGCTCCACGATGCGGGTCAACTCCACGCTGCAATCGCGGGTCAACGGGTCCAGGACCAGAACCTCGGGCGTGGCATCTGCCAAGTGCTTGAGAGTAGCCCCCAGAGTGGTGCATACGTTCACATCCAGTCCGGCGCTGGCCAATGGGGTCAGCCAGGCGGTTGTGCCCTGGTCGCGATGGTCTCCTACGAGAGTTCGAATGCCTTGGGAAAATATCATTGGGTGCCCGGACTACCCGGCTCAATACAAGGGTACCCCATTTGGGAATGCAGAGCCGGGCCGTTTTCAACTTGCTTTGCCACCTGACCCGTATTGGGGCGCGCTGGAATTTTGTTAAAAGAGTAGGACAAGAGGGTCCCAGGCTGTTGACTCCTGGGCTCTCCTACGTAAAATTCCCGCTTCGATTTTCTGTGCAGGCCTTTAAGGCTGCGCCGTTCAGCCTTTCCTCCCCAGCGCCCAGTGGCGCCGGATTTTTTTGGTAAGGGGGGCCTGAAGAATGGTGTGGGTCTTGGTGGGGCAGGTGCGGAAGCGATGCGAGGAAGGGGGTTTGCTCCTTCTCTCGACCCTCCCCTCCGCCGCACTTTTCAGGCGGCACAAACAACACCAACAAGTTATCCAAGAATGGAACAAGTCTCCGTACAAAACCTGATCGATGCTGGAGTTCACTTCGGCTGCCGCGCCTCACGCTGGAATCCGAAGATGGCACCGTTTATCCACGGCCGCCGCAACCGCATCCACATCATCGATCTGCGCCAGACCATGCGTGGTCTGATCCGAGCACAGAACCTGCTCTTCCGTCTGGCCTCCGAAGGCCAGTCTATCCTCTGGGTGGGAACCAAGCGTCAGGTCAAGGGCGTGATCCTCGATGCTGGCGCGCGTACGGGCATGCCCGTCGTGACCGAGCGTTGGATCGGTGGCACCCTGACCAACTTCTCCGTGATCCGCAGTCGACTTCGTCGCCTCGAGGAACTCGAGAGCATCGACGAGGCCAAGGCAGACGAACTCAAGCTCACCAAGAAAGAGCTTTCTTCGATGGCCCGCGAGCAGCGCAAGATCACCCGCAACCTGGGGGGCATCCGTGAGATGGGTTCCGTGCCCGCCGCCATGGTCGTAGTCGACCCCTCCCGCGAAAGCAACGCGATCCGCGAAGCGAAGAAAATGGGCCTGATCGTGATCGGCATGTTGGACACGGACTGCGATCCCTCCGACGTGGACATCGTGATCCCCGGTAACGACGATGCACTCAAGTCGGTGCGTTTGATCGTCGAGCATCTCGCCGCTTCGGTTGAAGAGGGTGCCCACCAGCACACCGATCAACTGCGCTCCGCAGGTGGTGCTGAAAAGCAGGAAGAGACCGCACCGAACCCTGGTGGCGAGCCCCGTCCTACCACCAGTCGCGAGTTGCCCAAGCGTCGTGAGGACGCTGCTCCCACCAAGGACGCTGCTCCGGCAGCAGAAGAGGCAAAGCCCGAAGCTCCTAAGCCCGAAGCTCCTAAGCCCGAAGCTCCTAAAGCGGTCACTCCCGCCGGCGACGCGGAAGCTCCCAAGACGGACGCTTAGTTCGTTTCTATCGGACAGCTCGAATGCTCGGGCCAGGACAGCGCTCTCCACGGGCGCTGCTGTCCAAATCTATCCAAACCACCCAACCAAAATCCGGGGGCATTGCCCCCAAGCCCCAACTACAAAATGGCTGAAATCACCGCTGCTTTGGTGCGCGAGCTCCGGGAAAAAACCGGCGCCGGCATGATGGAATGCAAAAAGGCCCTTTCCGCAACCTCCGGAGACCTGGAGGCCGCACTCGACGAGCTTCGTAAGTCTGGTCTGAAGACCGCTGCCAAGAAAGAAGGTCGCTCGACCTCCGAAGGTCGCGTCTTCTCCAAGATCGCCGACGACGCCAAATCCGGCGCCATGATCGCGATCTCCTGCGAGACCGACTTCGTGGCCAACACCGAGGACTTCCAGGGTTTCCTGAAGGACCTCGCCGACCATGTCATGGAGCACAAGCCCGCCAACCTGGATGAGTGCTTGAATCAGTCCTGGAAGGGTGACGGCACCGTGGCCACTGGCCTCAAAACCCTGATCGGCCGCTTGGGTGAGAACATCCAAATCGCCAACGTGGCTTACTACGAAAACGCCGCCGGTGGCGTGGGCGCATACGTGCACCACGACAACCAGCAGGGTGCCCTAGTCAACGTGACCTGTGAGAGCCCTAACGACGACCTTTTCAAGGAACTTTGCATGCATGTGGTTGTCTTCAACCCCCCGTTCCTGAACCGTGAGCAGATCACTGATACTGAAGTGGAGCGGGAGAAAGAAGTCATTCGCGCAGGCCTGGCCGGCAAACCGCCTGAAATCCAGGACAAGATTATGGTCGGACGCCTGGAGAAATTCTACGGCGAAAAGGTCATCACCGAGCAGCCCTGGATCAAGGACGACAAGTTCACGGTTCAGAAGTCCATGGAAGCTGTCGTGGGCATGGGCTCTAAGCTCGAGAGTTTCACCCGCTTCCAAGTGGGCGCGTAGGACTTTCTTACCACCCGAAAATCGGGGCGCGGTCCCGGTGGAGACCATCCACCGGGGCCGCGTTCAGTTATTCCTGAAGGAATCTGGGCACACCGCTCAACATTGGGGGCCGGGAAGCCTATTCTAGGCGGGCGCAAATGCCGTTTCCCGCACGGAGCGGCCACTCCTACCCAAACTGCCCTATGTACAACCGTGTTCTTCTCAAACTCTCAGGCGAAGCCCTTGGCGCTCCGGCCGATGGCACCGGCATCGACCCGGGTCAGATCCAGGTCTACGCCAAGCAGATCGCCCGTGTGGTGGGCCTCGGAGTTGAGGTCGCCATCGTGTGTGGGGGAGGCAATATCCTGCGGGGAGCCGAATTTAGTCAACTTGGAGGGCACCGCGCCACCGCCGATTACATGGGCATGTTGGGAACGGTGATCAACGCCCTGGCCCTTTCCGACGGCATCGAACAGCAAGGGGTCGACACTCGTGTTATGACCGCATTGGAGATCAAGCAGGTGGCCGAGCCCTTCGTGTGGCGCCGTGCTGACGCCCACCTGGGCCGTGGCCGCGTGGTCCTCCTTGCAGCTGGTACAGGCAACCCCTTCTTCACCACGGACACTGCAGCCGCCTTGCGTGCCACTGAGCTGCGTTGCGATGTGCTGCTCAAGGCCACCAAGGTCGATGGGGTTTACGACTCCGACCCCAACAAGAACCAGGATGCCAAACGCTATGATTCGTTGACCTTCCGCGAAGTCATGGAGCAGGACTTGGGCGTCATGGATATCACCGCCATCACGCTCTGCAAAGAGAACAACCTGCCGATCACCGTCTTCGACCTCTTTGAAGACGGCAACCTGGAGCGCGCCGTGCGCGGTGAAAAAATAGGCACCTCCATACGTGCCATTCCCGAGGGCGCCACCTCCAAGGCCTAATCGGTCACCGAACAAACCGTGGGGCTTGCGAGCCCCGATCATCCAAGGCTTCTATAGCCAACAGAGGAAACCCTATGAGCTTCGATACTATCATCAAGGACGCCACCACGCGCATGGATAAGGCCTTGTCCCACACCAAGGACCAGCTGCGCGGCATCCGTACTTCCCGGGCCAGCACGGCCCTCATCGACAACGTGCGCGTGGATTACTACGGCACCATGACGGCCCTCAATCAGATGGCACAGATCTCCGTCCCGGAGCCGCGCCAGCTGATGGTCAAGCCCTTTGACGCCACCGTCATCAAGGAGATCGAAAAGGCCCTTTCCAAGTCGGATCTGGGGATCCCCTTGGAGAGCGATGGCAAGGTCATTCGCCTGAACCTGCCCCCCCTTTCCGGTGATCAGCGCAAACTGTACTCATCCAAGTGTCATGAGATGTGCGAAGAGGGCCGGGTGGCCTTGCGCAACGTGCGCCGGGATGCCAACAAGGAATCCGACAAGCTCCTGAAGTCCAAGGACATCACCGAGGACGACAACAAGGGCATGCACACCGACATTCAGGACCTTCTGAAGAAGTTTGAAGGCACCGTCAACGACCTCCAGGCTAAGAAGGACAAAGAAATCCTCGAAGTCTGATAGCTTTCTTTGGCTGGGGTTGGCTTGGGGCGTCGGAATTGACTATATTCCCGCCCCGCGAGCAGGATTTGATTCCGCCGCCCGTCCCTGGACCCGGTCCGGAGGACAAGACGAGAACAAGAGTGGGCGCGTAGCTCAGTCGGTAGAGCAACTGGCTTTTAACCAGTAGGTCCCAGGTTCGACCCCTGGCGCGCTCACCACTCTTCTCCCACATGCCGTACAAAAAGCCAGCAGCCTCCCGGGGCTGCTGGCTTTTTGTGTCTGACGCCGTGTTCACGCGGGCAAACCCTGCAAGTTCGCTTGGCATGCTGCTTCCACAGCCTCCACCGATTTCGGGATGGCCGCGGTCAGGTTCTCATGCCCACTTTCGGTGACCAGGATGTTGTCCTCGATGCGCACGCTGATGCCGCGCCATTCGGCATCCACATTCAGGTTGTTTGGGTCCACGTACAGCCCAGGCTCTACGGTCAACACCATGCCTGGCTCCAGATCACGGGACTCACCGTCATTCGCATAGGATCCGCAATCGTGCACGTCGAGCCCCAACCAGTGACTCGTGCCATGCATGAAGAAGTCGTTGTAGGTTTTGTCTTCGATGGCCTCTTCGCGCGGGCCCTCAATCAAGCCCAAATCGATCAGTCCATCGACTAAAGCGTTCAGGGATGCCTTGTGGACCGAGTCGACGGGCACGCCGGGTTTGACCACGTCCATCGCAGCTTTCTGCGCTCGCAGCACGACCTCGTAGATGGCGCGTTGGGGATCGGTGAATGTCCCTGACACGGGGAAGGTGCGCGTCACGTCACTGGCGTAACATTTGTACTCAGCGCCGGCGTCGATC
>JAAETM010000516.1 GCA_024228395.1 bacterium
ACTCCAGTAGCTCAAGCTTCTCGCTCTCCGCAGACGTCGATCTGGGACCGGGGGACCATAATGTGAGGGTGGAGTTCGTGCGCCCGCGCGGGTGCGACCCGGTGCAGAGCACGATCCGAATCCCGGCTTGCCCACCGATCGTTCCACCGATTCCGCGACCCAGCCCTTCGTGCGTCGCGCTGCAGCTCCTCGCGCAGCTCTTGCTGATCGGTGCCTTCGTGGCCTACGTTGTTGCTGCCTGCATCGTGAAGGCCTTCCCGCAGGCTGCCCCATACGTTGCCATCGGTGCAACGATCGCTTTTGTCTTAGGCATCATCCTGGTCTTTGCCTGGATCGCATTGTGCAATCCAACCGCTTGCGCGGTTGGGAACCTGTTCCGACGTGTCTTTACCTTGTCCGCACTGATTGGGTCCTGGATCGTCTGGCTGTGCCCCGAGATAGGCATCCCGATCATCGGAGGCTTGCTGCTGGCCGCATTCTTGATCGAGTTCTTCCTTGCGAGGCTCGACTGCCCGATCGAACCGGTATTCGAGCTGTAGGACTCCCGCGGGCGCGCTTCAATCTCACGGACGCGGGAGGACCCGGGGACATCTCCGGGTCGATTGGCGAGACCATCAGCTTCTTTGAGCCGGTTCAACAGGCATCGTCCATGCGGAATACCTTCCAATCCTGGAACAGGTAGGTTCCCCTACCTGTTTCCTCAAAGTGTCCCACCGCTAGGCTGTGGGGCTGCTGAGCGGTGACCGGTCGCCGAGGGCTCTCCACGAGAGCCTCGACAATACCGAGACCGGATAACTTCCATCGTTTTTCGCCCGCGTGCCCGAGCATGACCCATGTGCTACCGGAATAACGATGGAAGCTGTCCGGTCGCGACACCCTCAAAAGCGATCGATGTTAAACAAGGGCTGCTCGCTTATCTCATGCGGAATAGATTCCATGTTGGCTCCCTTCAGGACCGCGTATAAGTAGATTATCGACATGTCATCGTAGGATTCATCGGACGTGGCATTCTCCGCACCTTCAACATAATACTCTTTGTCAATGAAGGCGTTCTTTTGCTCATCGAACACGTGATGCTCGTTGATGTCGCTTGGGGCTTCATCATCCAATGAACCGAAGGGGTTATAGGATGGATTCATGTAGATGGTTTCCCTGTTCGACTCGACCTCGATGAATTGCCGGATGAACTCAAGGTCTTCACCGACTTGATCCAAGGGGGATCGCATTCGAGTATCACCCTCGTCAAAACGAAGCCCGCCATCTTCGAATGCCGCAAAGAACGGCTGGCCCTCATAGTCGTTCACTTCAACGAAACCCGCCACAAAATCATTGTACCCATCGGGGTTTTCGATGGTAATCACAGACCTGTCTGCGCTGTCATGCTGTGTTGACATGAATGCGATACTGTGCGCCACGGTTTCGAATGTGTGCACATATGGCGGGGAAAAGCAGTTTGCATCCGAGTTGAACACGCGCTGCAGGAGGCAGTCCTCTCCTTCTGCTGCTCTGACCTGGACAAAGGTCTCACCATTCTCAAAACCGCCAAATAGGATTTTCGTGCGGCCATCCAGATCCTTGTTATGTCGTCCAAACAGCTCAAACTCACTCTCCTTGCGCTTGGGCGTGAATTGAAAAACAGCCCCCTCGACATGCTTCCAATCCCCGATCTGAATGCCGCCGAAATGAGTAATGGCGTACTTGCCATCCTCTAGCACAAGCAAGTGGCTTCCTCCTTCTGGCGAAGAGGCTCCTAAACTATACACGCCCGTAATGTCGGGACCCTTGGCACTGGATGGATTTGACATTGTGACTCGCTGTAACTTGCTCTTGTTTGCTAGGAGGTCTTGAAGATGGCTCTCATTAGCTCGCTTGCCGAAGCAGGCGGCGGGGTTGGGGGTAGATCCAGACGAGAAGCCCAGCCACCTTAGCGTGCTTTCAATGGATCGTCAGCATGGAAATACCGAATACCGAGACCGGACAACTTCCATCGCTTTTTTACCCGCGTGCCCGAGCATGACCCATGCGCTGCCGGAATAACGATGGAAGTTGTCCGGTCTCGGTACACCCTCGACGCTATATCACTCTACTTGATCTTCGCAAATCCGCCTTTGAGCGCGGCTACCAGGGCGTCGATCTCGGTGTTGCGTAGGCTTGTTGCCATGACTGCGGCACACGTGTTGATCATCAAAAAACCTTCGTCGAAGAGGTGGTCTAGTAGGACTACTAGGCGGGCGTTTTCTTCGGGGGTGGTGTAGGCTTCGCGGTAGTTGTGCGGAGGGTGTTCTTTGAGGTGCACGCGGAACACTGAGCCGCCACCAGTGACACAAGCTTTGATGCCCGTTTCAGCGATGGCTTCATTGATGCCGTCGATGGCTCGCGTGGCTAGGGCGTTGACTTGGTCGATCGCTTCTTCGTCGAAGTCGATCATGGAGACCAGGCCCGCGGTCATCGTGACGGGGTTCGCCGAGAAGGTGCCGGAGTGGGGGAAGAGTACCTTGTCGGCCAGCGGGTTCATGACCTCCATGACCTCCTTGCGACCGGCAATGGCACCGACGGGGAAGCCTCCGCCGATCATCTTGCCCATGGCGGTCAGGTCGGGGGCGATGTTGTACCAGCCTTGGGCGCCGCCGTAGGTGGAGCGGAAGGTGATGACTTTGTCTAGGACTAGGAGGGCGTCGTCCTTTGTGGTCCACTCGCGTAGGAACTCGACGAAGTCGGCTTCGGCGGGGCGCAGGCCGACGCGGTGGGGCATTAGGTCGAGTAGCACGCAGGCGATCTCGTCCTTGTTAGCGTCGAGGATTGCGCGGGCGCGTTCGATGTCGTTGAAGGGGATGACTACGACGTCGGAGAGGGCTTTGGCGGGGATGCCGTGGGCTACGGGGACGCTGGTGGGTTTGTCTTTTTTGCCCCAGCTTTCGGGTTTGGCGGTTTGGCTGACTTCGGCGTAGTCGTAGAGGCCGTGGTAGGCGCCTTCGACTTTGGCGATCTTGGGGCGGCCGGTGAAGGCGCGGGCGGCTTTGATGGCGCCCATGACGGCTTCGGTGCCGGAGTTTACGAAGCAGACTTTTTCGAAGCCTTCGTTGCGGCTGCAGATGTGTTCGGCGAAGAGGATTTCGACTTCGGTGGCTATCGAGCCCTTAGCCTGGGCCGCACACAGCGGGTTAGGCCCAGCTCGTGGGACTCATGCTCGTCAAAGTGGTGGAAGGTCGTCCGAAATCGGGAGTTGGCCTTGTCCACGCATGGCAATAATGCGAACCAGCTGTTGGTCCTCTTCGATAGTGAAGAGCAGGGACTCATGCCCAGCGAGCACGAAGCGAACCTCGTAGGGGACGTCCTCGTTCTCCGTCGCCAGCGGTCGACCGTGGGGGAATGTCTCGAGAGAATCGACGGCATCCCACACCATGGCGAGCCATCTTTCCGCGTTTGGAGGTTGGCGCTGTTCGATCGCAATGAATCGCAGCTGGGCATGGATAGCGCCCAAGGCGGTGTCGGTCAATTCGACCGCGTAGCGTTTCATTTGTCGAGGTGTAGACCGAGCTTTTCGGCCATCTGTTTGAGTGCCTTTTTAGCAGGGCGAGTTCGCCCGGCGTCGATGTCCGCCATGCTGCGCTCCATGAGGTCGAGTGTTTCTGCCCTGCGTTGGCGCTCTTCCATCTCGCGAAGGGCGGCGCGAACGACCTCGCTACGACTGCCGTAGAGTCCGGTTTCTACCTGGCTTGCGATGAATCCTTCGAAGTGATCTCCAAGAGAGATGCTGGTGTTCTTACCCATATTGTGGCCTCCTGCGTTGTAACCAAATATTACCACATTTAGGTAATCGTGTCGAGCGGGCCAGAGCCTTGAGAGTGCGCTTCATTTGTCTCAAAGGCGAACAATGGGCAGGGGGGAGGTCAGAGGGAATACTGCTTAGCGGGCACCCCTTCGGGAAAGGAAGAACCGAACCTCTGTCCGGTTCTCAACCAGGAAGCGCTTCGCTATTCCCCGGTGGACCAGATAGAACCAGGCACCGGGTTTGTCTAACGTGCTCCCGGAAAACTTGACACGGACCTAACGGATATACTAACCACCCAAAGGATCCATCCATGAGTACCACCAGAAGAAAGTTCAGCCCCGAATTCAAGCTTGAGGCCGTCCGCTTGGTCACAGACCAAGGCCAGAC
>JAAETM010000517.1 GCA_024228395.1 bacterium
CGTGTACCCCTTCTCCTTGACGAAGGCCAGAATCTCGCTCGTCTCTCGCTGGTTGGCCTGGTCAGCCCACTGCTGGCGCTCGGCCTCGAAGCCGTCCACCTTCTCTTGAAGTGCTGCCCGCCGAGATCGCAACTCGTCGTTTCCGGGCGGGGGGGCTGCAGGGATAGGTGCGTCAGTCATAATTGGTTCCTGTTCTACGGTTGTCTCGCTCGGGCCAGGGCCAGTCACAGACTCAGCCAGTTGCTGGAACAGACCAGCCCCCGCCGTCCGGTCATCCGCGAACACACTCACTACGTGGAGCAGCCCTCGTTGGTCCTCAGGGGTGAACCTGGAGAACACCTGCTCGTACTGAGAAGCCCGAAGGCGGTGCCCCTTGGACTCCTCACGCAACTTACCGATCTCTGCGATGAGCTGTTCGGGTGTACTGTCCGCTAGATTTCGTGTCATGTCCTGCCTTAGAGGCTAGCCATCATGGTATCCACCATGCTAGCTGGGTCCAGAGGCTCCCCTGTGTCCGCCCCCTCCAGGCCCATGTCCGGGGCCATGGCCATCAGCTCCGGGTCAACCGGTGGGTCACCATCAGCAGTCGGCACTGCACCCAAAGCCGGGTGCGCTTCCGCTCGACCGACCATCCCGCCCATGGCTTCAGCTGCCATGGACTCATGGCCCTCTGTGTGCTTGTCCACCACCTGCTGTTGCTCCGGGTCGAGCATCTCGTACACCGGGGTGGTTCGGAAAGCGTTGTGCTCACCAATGTGCATGGCGTGGTCATCGAACGTGGCCGGCAGATCCACTTCTCCACGGGCCATTGCAGAGTTCTCTCGACGGGCCTTGGCCACGTGGGGATTCATGGCGTTGACCAGATGACGCCGTCCCGGCATCTCAATGAACCGGACGAAGTCCTCCATGGATTCGATCCGCCCCATCTCCAGCAACTTCATGCCCATCTGCTGCATAGCTGCCCGGCTACGGGGGATCACACTATCCAGCGGGACCTTGGCGCTGTACTGACCAGCGATGTCCTTGCCTTCCCACTCAATCGAGAGTGGGCTCTCGCCGGTATCGATGACGGCAATGCGCTTGGTCTTAGCGAACTTCTCTTGCATCTCCAGGACCATGGACGCCATGCGCCCGAACATCCCAGAGCCTTCCTTGAGCAGGCGTCCGACTGGTGTGCCATCGAGCTCGGCCAGGATCGACAGAGCCGTGCCGCTCTCCAGGTTGACCGGTGCCTTGCCTCTTGAAACATCGTGCACCCCCATGATGTCGTCGATGTCCATCCGGTAGTCAGCCGGCAACTGCTGAAGCCAAGACGGCAACTGCGGCGGCTGCAACCACGTGGGCAGCTGTAGACCATCTGCGTAGGGGTGCATATACCCCGGAATATCGGTCATGGCTTCCATGATCCGTGTGGCGGAGTGGGGAACTAGGAGCCGGCTGACTGCTGCGTCCCGTAGATGCTCACTCAGGTTCGACTTCGAGAGGTTGTACGACACCTGCGGGGAGCGAGCTTGGCTATATATAGTCTCCCCGTACCATTGGTGCTCCACCAAGGTCTCCACCCCGACGA
>JAAETM010000518.1 GCA_024228395.1 bacterium
AACTGTCCGAGGGTATCGAGCAGGAGCTGGCCAGAATTATCATATTGCGAATACAGGCCCATCTGAAATAACCAGATGCGACTGCGCTCAAACGAACTTGCAGGCAGACTCAAACAGGGGCTACACCCGATCTATGTTGTGACCGGGGACGAGCCCCTGCAGGTGGACGAGGCGGCCGACCTAATCAGATCGGTGGCCAAGACCAAGGGCTTTGACGACCGCACCATCATCGAGGCCGACCGTCGCTTCGACTGGAATGAACTGAATCATGAGGCAAACAGCCTCTCCCTGTTTGCCCAGCAACGCATCCTGGACCTGCGCCTGCCATCAGGCAAGCCCGGCACCACAGGTGGAAAGGCCCTGGTTGAGTACGCCGAACGCCCACCGCAAGACACCATCCTGCTACTCACCATGCCCAAGCTGGAGCGCAGCCAAGGCAGTAGCAAATGGTTCAAGGCCCTGGACAAGACCGGGGCGGTGATCCAGATCTGGCCCATCGAAGGCCAGCGTCTGCCACCCTGGATAGAGCAACGCATGCGCAACAGTGGGCTGATACCGGAACCGGGCGTGGTTAACATGCTCTCAGAGCGTATCGAAGGAAACCTGCTGGCCGCATCCCAGGAGATTGAGAAGGTGCTTCTGCTGCACGGCCCCGGGGTGATCAGCCTGGAACAGCTCACCGCAGCGGTATCAGACAGCGCCCGCTATGACGTATTCAACCTGGTGGACAGCGCCCTGCAGGGCAAGACCGCCTACTGCGTGAAGATCATCAATGGAATGCGCAGAGAGGGCAATCCCGCCCCGGTGGAGCAATGGGCCATCACCCGGGAGATCCGCAT
>JAAETM010000519.1 GCA_024228395.1 bacterium
AGCCCATAATGTGGCTTAGCCACTGCCGGGTCACTCCCGGTACCGAGGGAGCCGGGTGCGTCAATCGCGCACGTCCGGATCTGTGGGAGCCTGGGGCCAGCAATGCCCCTGGGCCACCCGACGAACCACCTGGCCGAAACTGCCGAATTCGGGCCCGTAGGGCCCGTTCGGCAGTAGTTCTGGGTAGTTCATAAATGTCACCAGTGGTGCTTTCGAGCTGCGTCGGGGCCCTTAGCCCCGACAGGGCGAGAAAGGGCCGCTGGTGACATTCATGGACACCCATACGGCCTGGTAGTTCGCAATGGTGAGGTGGAGTTCGCAACGCTCCAGGTTCATTCGCGTTGCTAGATCACCCGCTCTTGCGCTTCAGATCCAAGTTCGCTTCAAATATGGCACTCATGAGGCTCTGCTTCAGTTCAGCCCGCGTATCGTCCGAATTCAGCCCCTGCACATCGCGATAAAGGGAAGCAATACCGGCCTCAACATCCCCCACACTCCGCAACCGCGCGATTTCACTTTCCGTGACCCCCAACGAGTTCGTCAGCTTGGCAATCCGCCGCTGCAGATTGTCGATTTCCTTTTGATATCCCTGTTCCTTTTCGTCCGGCAGCGCAGGTGCTGCAGGCTCAATCGCCTGGGCTTCTCGCATTGCCCGGGACAGGATTTCCTCCGCCAGCTTGGAAGCCGCTTGCTCCAGGTTCCCATCTTTCGCCATGAGCTCTTCCAAGCGTCCCCGGTAATCCTCACCACCAAGCAAAGCTGGTATTTGCGAAGGGGGTAGGGTAGAAATTGGCCCGAGGGCGGCTGCCTTCTTGTCGTGCAGGGCATACAACTCGGTTTCGACAAACCGATCGCCACCTCCTGCCTCCGCAACAGCAGCGCCTTCTTCAGCAACAAGCTCCAACGTCTCGAAGTTGCGAGCGTCCGGGTGCTGATTGTTCGAGACGCCAACCGACAGAGTAATGCTCTGGGTTCGATCACCGCGCTGGAAACGCAGGTCGCGGCTGGCAGCCAGTAGTCGATTCAACATAAAGCCGACCTCTCTCGAAGTGGTATGCGGAAGCACTACAAGCAAGCGGTCCTCAACCAGGCAACCCAGAAGATCACCGGCTCGTATTTCACGCCGTACCAGATCTATGACCACTTCCAGGATATCGGCCTTCGCTTCCTGACCATGATAGGTGGCCGTTTCCACAAGCCGGTCCACCTGAACCAATACGCAGCAAATGGCGTAGTTGTAGCGGGAGGCACGCTCGAATTCGATACGCATCAGAGCTCTGACCTCCGCCACGGAGAAGAGACTCTTGCCAGTATTGCTAAAAGTGGAGAGGGGAAAGTCCGACATACGATCTGGGGCTAGGAGAAGCACTTGAAAATCGACCAACCAAACCTCTGGCCTTAGGCAATCCCCACACTTCCGTATCGGAGGGGCCTGCTTGCCCCCTTGCGGCCACGGTCCCGGAATTTTTTTCCGGCTTCAGCGACCCCGAGCTTGAAAGGAGAGCATCAAGTCGAGCATACGACCGTAGGACCGAACCCCATGCGATTGCCCTTGGCTCTTCAAGTACGCATCATTCAGTTTGCTGCCAACGGCCCGCACGGGACTCTGGTAGCGTTGCCAGAACTCTTGAACCGCGCGCATGTCTGAACGCACGTGTCCTGGGAGACTGTCCACAAAGTCTGCTGCAAACTCCGGGTCGTCGCGCCATATTGCGCCGAGGGCCAGGGACAACGCCGCCAAGTTCCCCGAATATCGATAGTGCTCATTGCCCGAAGAGATACACAGCCACCACGCCAGGAAATTCGCCTCATCCTCCCTGGCAAACCCGCGCTGATGGGCGATTTCGTGCAGCGCTTCAAAGGGCCACTGGCATGCGGGTGTGCCCCCATTGAAATGGGGTTCGCCAGTAAACGGTGAGAAGATTCCGGAGATGCCGAGTCGTGCGAAAATCGGCCAGGCTCCAATCCGCCGCAGCGCCGGCTCTTCACCTTCCATGGAGGGCACCTCCGGGGTCAGTGCATGCAGGGCAGTCCGAATGCGAGGGTCAGGGTCACCGGTTGCCGAAAAGACAGCAAAACCGGGTGCACCGCCCCCCCGCTCCCTTGGGTCCACCATCAAATCCTGGGCCAAGGATCCGACCAAGAGCTTCAGGGCGCTCCTTTTATCTGCGACCTCAGGCAACTTGGCGCTCACCGACAGGGGCTGACGGGCATGGTTCAGGCCCCAAAGCAAGAGAAAGGCGATCAAGACCGCCGAAGAAACCCGCACCAAAAGCAAACCCGCACTGGCAAGTGCACGCCACCAACGTGTTCGGCCCCGTGCCATGGAGACCACAACTTTGCCCACGCTCCACAACAAATAAGCCGCAAGCATGAGGATCAGAGCCTCGGCCAAGGAGAAAGATAGGTGACCGGAAATCCAGGAGAGTGTGCGGCGCACCGGTGGGTAGACACCCCGGCTGTAGTAGCGCTCCACCCATTCCGGCCTGAGCTGGACCAGGCGCATGGACCCAAGGCCCGCGCCAGCACAGCCCAGCCAAATCAGAGTCCGGGCAATTGGCAGCGGCGGGTTGCCATCGGCAATGTGGTCGTCCTGTCCCATCGAACCAGAGCTTAGCATGGAACAGCAAAGGAGAGCAGGACCTCACGGCCCCACTCCCCTTTGCTTTGCGAATTCAGGCCGGCCGGGATCACTTCAACTTTTCCCAAAACTCTTCGGGCATGTCGTGGGCAATCTTCAAAGCGCCGTTGGCGCCACCGTAGATGGGTTCTTCGATACGGATGACCTTGCCACCCCCCAGTGATTCCTGCATGTAAGCCTGAATCGCAGAATCGAGTCCGCGGATTTGGGAACCACCCCCGGCCAAAAGCACTCGATTCTTCAGGCGCTCCTGGAATTCGGGGTCGAAGGTCGCGATCAGCTGCCCCAATCCTTCGACGATAGGGGGAATCATGCGCCGGCAGGCCGCCTTCATGCAGTCGGTGATGTCGAGATCGGTGGGCTTTCCGTTGATCGGCAGGGAGACCATGATGCGCTCGACATTGTCCTCCACAGTGGAGTGGCGTTCCTTGATCGCCTTGATCATCTGTACGGTATGCTGGGCGTCCGGATAGGCCTTGTCCAGCTCCTTCGCCAACTCCGCGTCCACAAAGTCTCCACCACTGGTCAAAGTGGACTGATCAGATTCCTCGGGCATGGTGCCATGCATCCGACAAAGGTCCACGGTTCCAGCTCCAATGTCGATGACGAGCACGTCCTCGAGCATGTCCAAACCATAGGCCACCGAGAAAGGCTCGGAGCAGAGCATCACCGAATCCACCGATTCACGGGCGGCTTGCAAGATTGCATCCTTATTGTTGATGGAAGCCTGTGCCGGAACACCAATCACCGCGTAAACAAGCTCATCCTTACGGGGCTTGGAAAGGCGCACTGTTTCCTTGACCAGGTCCTGGGCTGCGCGAAGGCTCTCATCGTCCTGGCCATCCTTGTTGAAAGTGAGAACACCATGTTCCAAGGGCCGGTAGAGATTGAGAGAGAGACGTTTCTCACGGGCTTCCTCGCCAAAGAGCACGTCTTTCTTCAGTAACTTACGAGCTACCGGGTCCTTCGGGTACCCGACAAACGACTCCACGGTTTCCCTTACACCATTGGAGGCGCACACTGAAGTTCGTGATGTTCCCAAGTCTATGCCCAGGTAAAGAACACCGTGGTCTTTGGAACTGTCCTGATTCTGATCTGTCATTGCAAGTGATCCTATTTCGATCGGGCCAATCGTCACCCGGCAAATTGCCTGCGACATGGTCCTGTGGCCGAACATTCTATTCGGCCGAACGTGGGTTTGAGATGAGTCTTTCTCGAAGCTCTTGATTGGAAATGAAGATCTGCTGCATCAGCTCGCGCTTGCGATCCTGATCAGGTCCCAGACCTTGCGGCCCCCGGATAACCCGTAGGGGGGAGGCCATGTGGGTATCTTCTCCCCCTTTCTGTCTCATTTCAAGAAGCAAAGACTCCTGGGCCTGCAATGCCCCAGCTAACTTGAGCAATCGTCGTTCCATCTGCTCCAAAGCCGTACGCGTGGGATTTGCTTTGGGAACCAACTTGGGCGGATCTGGATCCGATCGCGCGGTCCTCCTAGCCGGGTAGCCCGCAGGTGGAAGGTCGATGAAACCACCCTTGCGGCGTCCCTTGGGGACACCTTTGGACCGCTCACTTTTCTTCCTCAGGACCTCAGGAAGCTGCAAATTGTGGCAAACTTGCTGCCTATGTTTGTTGGTGCGAAAACGACTCATGGACTCGGGCTTCCAGCGTAGCATAAGCTCGCGCCTGAAGCTTCACACCAATGGTGGTGCCCTTGGAAGCGAGCGTCTGTTCTCAGTTGGCCCCCAAGCCTCCCCTCCCAAGGCATGGCCCAAGCCCCCCTGGTCAACCAGGGGCTCGGAAGCCCCCCTCCAACCCACCTGGCTGAAAGCGGCCCCAATTCGAATGCTACCCCTCCTAGCCAGTCTCTTTATTGCCCAATCCCCAAGCGATCAGGTACCCACTCTGCCCCCACCCAAGCCGAGCACTCAGCCAAAACGGTGCGGGAACTCGTGGCCCTTGGACCGCGCATGGGCGGAACCCCGTCCGGTGATTTGGCCGTGGAACACCTGACCCAAGCCTTCACTTCCATGGGCTTGGAGAATCGATCGATCGAGGAGAAGGAGCGCCTGGTGCACTGGGAGAATTCCTGGAGCCTGGAAGCCATCATCCAGCCCCTGGGTGGCTCGCAAGCGGAGAGCATTCCATTGGCAAGGACCTGGCCCGATGGGTGCCTTTCCAGCTGCCGCTGGAGAGGCACCCATACGAATCCAGGCAAAAGGTGGCGAGGTGGGTCTGTTCTCCGAATTCCACCGTCCGAGTCGCAATGGCCCAGCCCTGGTGGATGGATTCAACACCGCAAAAGGGGATTGGCCCAAATCGCGTCCACTGCGGACCACCGCCCGCAACCGGTACCCGGTTTTTGGCATCAGCGCCCAAGACGGCCAGCGCTTGCGAGCGGCGATCATCGACAAGCGAGAGGTTCTGCTCAAATACGAACTGGACGCCCACATTGAAAAGCGACCAAGGCTCCCGCCCGCGAGCTTCGGTTTGTCATATGGGGAACTGAGATCAAATCTACGCGGGAGTACTTAGATGAGCACCTGCGGGGAACCGAAGAAGGCAAAGCTGCTCCGCTTTTGGGCTTTTTGAATTTTGACCAGGAGGGTTTTGGTGCAGGTGCCGAGCAACTCAACGTGGAACCCGACGATCTTGCGAGCAACCGAGCATTCGTGGAATTGGCGTGCCAGCAATTGGCCAACCACAAATCGATGCAGGGGTTCCCGAAACGCTGGGCCACCAATCGGAGCCTGGGTGGAACGGACTCCTATGTTTTTTCCGGATCCAGGCTGTTCCGCGAGCAAAGGCTTCCATCGGTGACCTTTTTTTGAGAGTGCGTGGGACAAACCTGAAGAGCACAGCCGCACCCCGGGCATGCCCGGAGAATCTTGGAAGGACCGCGAAAAGGTCGGAGTGGACTATGACCCCTATTTCCACTCCGCCGGTGACCTGCCGCAAATGACAACATCCTTGGAAGCGCACAACATGCTGTGGTGCGCGCGCACCGGTTTGGTGTGCGTGAATGCGTATTTAGAGTCACTTTAGGCCCCCCTATCGCCCGTTTCCGAGAACTGCCACGCCCCCCCCAATCGCGGCTCCGAGCGCCACTGCCGCCAGAATTTTGACCCATGAATAGGGCGCCTTTCCGGCTACCTGCCCCGACTGCCCATTGACCAAAACAGCATAGGTCTTGCCACCATATTCATAGGTCAGGCTCCAGATGGGCAAGAGCACATGCTTCCAGTGCACGCCGCTGAGTTGGGTGTCGACCCTGAGATTTCGTTGGGTGTCGCCAGGAACGTCGCCCGAACAACGATTAGTCTGTTCATTCCGCATGCGTGCGGCACCTAAGCGCCAACCCGCATTCAAATCAACGGCGTATTCTTCCGCTTGCCAGCCTACCAGGTAGTCGGCCTGGTAAGGAACCAAAGCGCGCGTTTCAAAGGGTCCCAACTCCAAGGCCAACTCCCGATCGATGCCCCGTGAAGCCATGACCTGCAGGTCGTCAAACGCATCCCGGCGCCTGCCCGCAGCATGCTTCCAACGGATTTTCCTGACCTGCTTCGTTCGGGTTTGCCTCCTACCATTCACACGCACGGTGTAGGTTTTTGTCACGTAGTAATAGTAGCCAGCCTGGGCTGTCCAAGAGGAAGCCGCCTGGGCATCAAAAGTCCAAGCGGGCACATAGATCCCCCGCGCGTCAAACGCCTTGAGCTTCTTCAATGCCGAAGGCCGAAACCACAAACCACCCAACCAACTACGAAAGGCCTCGGACACCTCCGCACGCGGCATTTTGAGGGGGATCACCGACTCCGGCTGAATCGCGCGGCTCATCGATTCTTCTGGAAGCACCTGTCCCGAACCGCAAAAGGCGCAGTGGGTGGAGATCTCATGCGCCACGAGTAAGACCCGTGCCCCGCAATTTCGACAGGCCAATGCTTGATTCTTTGTCCCAAGCCCCTGTTCGGCGGCCTGGGCCACCATGCGGCGTCCTTCCGCCAGGGTACGCTCCAAAACCTGCCCGTCCAGGCGTTCCACCTCCTGCGAATTGCCGCAGTGATCGCAGGCCAAAGCCTGTGCTCCTGGCTTCCAGAACACGGCTGCCCCACAAATGTCGCATGCCACATCTGCAGGATGGGCCGTGGTAGCCTGGATCTCGTTTGAATCTGGTTCTTGGTTCACGATGAATGCTTCCCGTAGAATGAGCGTACACGAATACCAACCCCTTCCCCACTTTCCTACCCCCTAGCGCCCACTCTCTTCACTCCACCATCCGGATTCATCGCCGGCCGGTCCTGTACGGGTCCATGAACCCGCCTTGCCGAGAGCTTGAAAGTAGGCCATACACAACGGAGATTCGCCCATGGGCATGATCGATTGGTTCAAACGCGGCACCAAAGAAATGATGGTGGCCCGCCCCGATGGCACAAGATCCCAGATCGTTTGGAAGCACCCCGACCGCACGATTCCGGACCATTCCCAACTGACGGTCAATGCGGATGAGCGGGCCCTCTTCTTCCGTGACGGCAAAGTACAAGGCCTTCTCGAACCCGGGCGCCACACCCTGGACAGCGACAACATTCCATTCTTGTCCAACCTGGTGGACTCATTCACGGGCGGGAACGTGCTCGTCACCGAAGTGTTCTTTGTCAATGTGCGTGAGCATGCGGGCATCAAATTTGGCGGCCGAATAGGGCACGTAGAAGACCCCAAGAGCGGCATCCCGGTGGAGACAATGGTGCATGGTGAGTTCTCCTTCAAGGTGGAGGACCCCGAGAAGTTGATCGTTGGCCTGGTTGGCATGGGCCGCGCCCAGTCCTTCCAGATCAAAGCGTGGCTCAAGGAACAGGTGTTGAAGGTTCTACGTGACCGCACGGCGGAGCTGCTTGTCAAGAAACGCTGGCCGCTGCTCGATGTAACCTCCGGTGCTTACACCGAAGAACTCGAAGCCACCGTTCTCGAAGGCATGTCCCAGCACGTGGCCGAATACGGTGTGCGCATTGTGCGTTTCGGAAACTTTGTGGTCGGTATCGACGAGGACGATGCGGAAAACCTCAAGGATCTTTATCGTGATGCTGCCTACCTCAAAACGGTCGGTGGCGTGGACCAGTATCAGAAGTTTGCCGCCGGCAAGGCGATGATGGGTGCTGGTGAGGGCATGGCCAAGGGCGGTGGTTCCGGCGGGGATGGAGGAGGCGGTCTGATGCAGGGAGCTTCCTTGGGGGTTGGACTAGGGATGGCCCAGATGTTGGTTCGGGATCACCGGGGAGGAACCTCGCTAGAGCCGGCCACCCCCGGAGTCCTCTGCGGATCGTGCATGGCCACCGTTTCTGCGGGCAAGTTCTGTGGAGCATGCGGCGAATCCCTGCGCAAAGTGAAAGCTCCTGAAGCTCGCTTCTGCTGTGACTGCGGCGAATCCCTTTCAATGGATGCTCGCTTCTGCAATTCCTGCGGTAAACCCCAGAAGGAATAACCCTGCAAATCGAATCCCTACCCGTAGCCCTGGCCACCATTGCGTTGTTGGGTGCCGGCGCCCAATGGATCGCGTGGCGCCTGCGGTTGCCTTCTATCCTGGTGCTGCTCCTGGTTGGAATCCTGGTGGGCCCGACCCTGGGCCTACTGGATCCAGAGCCTCTCTTTCGTGATTGGTTGCACCCGCTGATCTCCTTGGCCGTGGGTCTCATCCTTTTCGAGGGAGGTCTGTCCCTGGAGATTTCGGAGTTGCGCAAGATCGGCCCATTGGTTCTTCGCCTGTCGACCATAAGCGTGGCGATCACATGGGTCCTGGCGGCTGGGCTCGCCCACTACCTGGTGGGACTGCAATGGCCCCTGGCCATACTGTTTGGATCCATCTTGACCGTCACGGGCCCCACGGTGGTCGGCCCCCTACTCAACCACATTCGCCCCCAGGGCCGCGTGGGTTCCATTGCAAAATGGGAGGGCATTGTGGTCGATGTCATTGGTGCCACAGCAGCGGTCTTGGTCTTCCATGCCATTGCCCATGGGGCACAACCCAGTGAACTGGCCATATCGATGACGACCATGGGCCTCGCCAAAACGATCTTGGTCGGAAGCGTTGCGGGACTTTTGGGCGCCCTGTGCCTCGGCGTGCCACTCAAGCGCTTTTGGATCCCTGACTCATTGCACATCCCGCTCACCCTGGGCATCGTCTTGGCCGTATTCGTGGGATCGGATCGCATTCAGCATGAATCGGGTCTGCTCGCGGTGACCTTGATGGGTTTCTTATTGGTCAACCAAAAGGGCGCATCCCTGCATCATATCATCGAGTTCAAGGAAAACCTGCGCACGCTGCTCATCGCTAGCCTGTTTGTGGTGCTGGCCGCGAGTGTTGAACTGAGGGACTTGCTCGATCTTGGCTGGCGGGAGTACGGTTTTGTGGCCCTATTGATCCTTGTCATCCGGCCACTTGCGGTTCAGGCGTGCATGATCGGGTCCGATGCTAGCAAGCCGGAACGCGTTTTCCTTTCGTTCTTAGCACCCCGCGGGGTAGTGGCTGCCGCGATCAGCGCACTGTTTGCAGCCCAACTATCCAACCCAGCTGCCATGGGCGATGCGGTCATCCCAGAGGCCGAAGCCCTGGTTCCCCTCAGCTTTCTGGTCATCATGGTCACCGTAGCTTTCTATGGTTTGGCGGCCTCGCCGATTTCCCGCCGCTTGGGTTTGTCCAAGGCCAATCCGCAAGGCTGCCTGATCATCGGCGGTAGCCCATTCACCCTTGAGCTAGCCAAGTTCCTCGCAGACCTCGGCTTTGATATTTTACTCATGGATACCAACCGGGAGAGCGTCGCCAAGGCCCGTTTGGCAGGGATCGTGGCAATCTCCGGGAGCGCCATCGCCGCGGATTCTGAGGAGCGATTGCCACTCGGTGGAATCGGCAGAATTCTGGCCCTCACGCCAAACGACCAGGTCAATGCCCTGGCATGCTTGCACTTCCGCGAACTCTTCGGGCGTGCGGAGATATACCAACTCCCCCCCTGGGGCATCAGCGCAAAGCACGAATCCTCCGGGAACCTGCGCGGACGCTATCTTTTTGGCGCTGACGCACGCTTTGCGGAGCTGAACGAACTCATCGAATCTGGGGCACGGATTTCATCCACGCCGCTTACGCAGGAGTTCACGTTTGATCATTACATGGACCACAATCGGCAGGGACTCCTGCCCCTGTTCCGCCTCAGCGCGGAGGGCCAGTTGAGCATTTTCTCCCTGGAATCGCCCCCCATTGCGCAAGCCGGCGATCGCATCATCTCATTGGTTTCACCCCAGGAAAACGTGGCCGAACCCAAGAATGACACGGGCGCACCCGCCTAGATTGCGACCTATTGGTCCCGGTCAGCCAGGATCTGCTGCAATCGCTGCAAGTCCTCCGGCTTGGACCGATCCGCATTGGCTTCGGCCAACTCAAAGGCCTGCATGGCCAACCCCGTGCGCCCCGCGCCCATCAAAACCAGCCCTTTGGCAAAGGGCGCAACAAAGTCCAGGGGATCCTCCTCGATCACCCGGTCGAACTCAGCGAGCCCTCGCTCCGCTTCGTTGAGTCCGATGTAAGCGCGGCCCAACTCATAGCGCAAGCCCGTTTGTGCGGGAGCACCACGTAGTCCCGCCCGGGCCAACTCCGCTGCCCGGGTGTGGTTGCGTGTTTCATTCTCCAAGTCACACAAAGCCACACGAGCTTCGGGATAACCCGGGAACACTTGCACGGTCTCGTCCAACCAATGTCGTGCGGCCTGCTGCTGGCCCCGGCGACGCAGCAGGGCGCCCCAAGCCAGGCGCAACTGTTGGTTGCGGCTCGAAATGTCCAGCCCCTCCTGGTAATACGTCTCCGCCCCATCCAGATCCCCCGCCTGCATGGCCGAGTTTCCAAGCGCCAGGAATCCCCCGCTGCCATCGGTGACCAAGCGTTTCGGAAGGCTTGAGCTAAAGGCAAACACGGCCATGATCAAGGCAATGCTGCCGCCCACGGGCCCCCACCGCTTGGCGCATATCCAAGCCATGATCCGCACACAAGCTCCGGAACCCAAGACGATCAGTACGGGTAGCACGGGAACACGGAAGCGAGAACAAACAAAGAAAGCGATCACGCTGATCGCATACGTCCCCACAAATCCCCACAGGGGAAACAGAGCCCAGCGCCGTGCACCCAGGGCCAAGACGACGCCCAGGATGCCGACGCCTGCCAGCCACGCAAACGAAAGACTCAAGCGGCTCAGGGGGTTGTATCTATGGCTGACGAAGCGGATCTCCTGGTTGTTTGAGACCTCCCAATCGAGCAGGAATAGCCGCGCCTTCCGCATTTGGTGTCCCATGGCGGTGCCTGGAGCTTGCGCCACCCAACTCCAAACCTTGCCCGCATAGTGCTGGGAGATCTCCTTGTCGCTCAGATCCCGCCCCGCTTCCCTTTTGGCCAATCGCCTGGAATCCTCAAAGCCCTCCCACCAACCGGCCCTGGTGCCAGGAACGATCGCCGACATTCCATCGCTCTCGGGGTTGTTTCCGATCCAGAAGTTCACGCCCGCCTGAGATGCGATCAGCACGCCTTCCCCACTGGCGGAGTAGTTGTGACTGGTGATCGGAAGAATCGGGATGAGCGTGCCCAAGGTGAGCACGCCCACCGCCAGCCACGCGAGTCTCTTGCGGCCCGCTTGAAACCACAACCAAATCGCCAGCGGGGGCATGAACAACAGGACATTCGGTCGTGCGATCGCCGCCAGACCGAACAACAACCCACAAAGCAAACAAGCCCGCAGGGAGAATGCCCGGTCGGGCAAGCGCATGGCAGCCAGCAAACCAGCCAATAATAGAGGGACGTAAAGCGTGGGAATCAGCAGTTCCCCGTCGAAGTACACGAGCACCCAATAGGTGGCGGCGACCACGCCTGCAATCCAACCGGCCGCACGGCCAAAACTGTGGCGGGCAATGAGCAAGGTCAGGGCAACCGTGCAAGTTCCAAGCAGTGCCTGCACAATCCGCAGCGCGAACAAGCTGCCGCCGGTGACCTTGAGAACCGCGGCCATGAACCAAGGATACAGGGGGGCACGAAAGTAGGCTCCCTCCTGAAATGTGTCCCCCCCCAGAATGGCCCTGGCCCAATCGAGGTGATACCGGCCATCCATGACCGGCTCATAAAAGCGGGGATTGGCTCGCATTGTGTGCGCATTCCAAACACGGAATGCGAACGCAACCACCAGCAGGATCAGCAAAAACCAGCGTTCCCGGGAGCTCCAGCCAACCGCAACCCCAGGCCTCTCTTGGGAATCGGTTTCCATTGTCTTTTGTGGCGATCGGCCCATCGTGCAGCAATCGTACCGAGCCCCCCGGCCCGTTCCAGTTCGGAAACTAGGCGAATCTCCCAATCGCCCGAACTAGGAAGACGGCTCCCACCCCGATCCATGCCAGGCGCATGCCCCATTCCTCAGAAAGTGAGCCCACAAGGGATCGCAGGGCGATCGCCACCGCCACCGGGGCCAAGCAAGCCAATATTGCCACGTCCCAAGTGCCCCGAAACCCCGGCTCCAGGGAGGGGCTGGAGGCCAAACCAACCGCAAAACTCGCCCCCCACAAAACCAAAGCAAGCGGGGACCGGAGGAGCCCGCCACCCAGGCGGGCATCCGCCAGGATATAGACCAGGGCGACGGGCAGGAACCAATTGCCAGCGGGTCCAACCACCGGCAAGTGCCGGAGGCCAAAGCCCGTGGAGAGCGCGGCCACCATGAACCAAGCGCCCGCATGCGCCCCATGGATGACCCAGCGCCCTTTTCGCCCGAGCACCCAACAAAGGAGTGCGAAAACCAGGCCGAGTCCGCCCCCTTCCTGCCAAGCGGCGCCCCCCACCTGCTGGGCAAAACCGGGGTTTGTTTCCACGCCCAACCAAATGGTCCGGGCGGGTGCACCAGCGATCCACTTTCCCGTCGTCGGCTCCAATGCTCCGAACTGAAAGGTCAGCACATCCTGGTGACCCGGGCTGGTCTGCTCAAAGAGCCGGTTAGCGAGGTCGATGCGCCCCTCGGGCCCCACGCCCTGTGGCCACTGCGCATCCCACTCCACTTGAATGAGCTGCAGTTCGGGCATACCAAATCCATCCGTTGTCCTGGGCAGGATCCGGATCGTTGGTGCCCCCACCGGATGTGCGGACAATCCCGGGTTGCCAAAAAAATATCCCTGGGCCAAGCAGGTGACGATCGGCGTCCTCCCCGATTGGCATTCCCGCTCCGATAGCAGGCCATCGCCGTCGATGTCCAGCGACGGTATCTCCTCTATGAGGGACAACGATTGAACACGGCCCGAGAAGCGCAATCCTGTGGCTGTACCACTGAGCCATGTGCGGCTCATTGAGTTGTTGTGGGGAGGCATGTCCAATTACAAGGCCCATACACGGACAAACCACTTAAGGTTGGGATGAAATCCTGGTCGAATGCAGCCTAACGTGGCCGTGGGGCCATGCGGAAGGTACTCTGATCGTTCATGATGGGGTGTCCATTAATAACGAACGTTGGACACATTTTTCGATCTTCAGCGTACAAACACACGCTGGCCTGGCCTAGCCAGTGCGCCCCCCTCCCCCTCCTTCTTCTCCGGATCCAAATGCTACCCAAAATAGGACGCATCGCACGACTCTTCCTCCCCCTCATCGCCCTTGTGCCTTTCATCGCAGGATGCGGCTCCCGCACCGATGCCAACGCCAATGACTCAAGGTCGGATACCCTGTTTTTCAGTGCGATTCCCGACGACAACAAGACCGAATTGGCCGCTCGCTACCTGCTTCTAGCAAACTACCTCAGCGAGGAACTTGGAGTGACCGTCTCTTACAACCCAAGTTCGAACTACACCGCCTCGGTCGAAGCTTTCAAGGCGGGCGACATTCAACTCGCATGGTTTGGGGGTGTTACAGGAGTCCAGGCCCGCAACGCCGTGAAAGGTGCGCACGCCATAGCCCAGGGCAAGGTCGACCCGCAATACAAGTCCTACTTCATCGCCCATGTGGATTCCGGTTTGCAGCCTAGCGAATCTTTCCCGATGGGGATGGCGAACAAGACCTTCACCTTTGGAAGTCCGAACTCCACTTCGGGACGCATCATGCCCGAATACTTCATCACAGAGGCGACTTCGAAGGGACCCGAAGCGTTCTTTGGGCATCCGAACAAATTCTCTGATAGCCACGACATCACCGCCGAACAGGTGCAAGATGGCACGGTTCAATGCGGCGCATTGAACTACAAGGTCTATGACCGCTTGGTGGCGGAGGGCAAAATCGACGCTAGCAAGTGCATCAAGATCTGGACCACTCCCCATTACCCCGACTACAACTGGACCGCTCACCCGGACCTCGAAATACGTTTCGGCGCCGGGTTCACCCAGAAACTGCAAGGTGCTTTGGTGGGGATCACGGACCCCGAAATCCTCAAGGCCATGGATCGACCCGAGGGTTTGATTATGGCAACCGACAAGGACTTCCAACCCGTGGCAGACACCATGAAGAGCCTGGGGATGCTGCGCTAGACTGCAGACACGCCTCGAATGGAATCAGTCTTCGAAGTCAAGGACCTCAAGCTCGCTTTGGGCGGTAAGGAGGTCCTGAAAGGTCTTTCCTTCACCGTGGCCCCTGGGGAGCGAATCGCGTTCCTTGGGCCCAGTGGTGCGGGCAAGACTTCCTTACTTCGGGTTCTCGCCGGCAATCATCAGCCCACTTCGGGCCATGTTCACACCCTGGGCACTTGCCTCAGCGAACTCAAACCACAGGGCATCCGCCGGATCCGCGCGTACATGGGATTTGTGCATCAGGACCTCGCGCTCGTGCCGAATCTGCGGGTTCTGCAAAACGTGCTCGCGGGCAGACTTGGACGGCAAAAGGCCATGGGTGCCCTGCGAAGTTTGCTCTGGCCCAGCAAGGAGGAAACATGTCTGGTATTCGAATTGCTCGAAGAACTTGGCATCGGTGACAAAATCTACGAGCGCACCCTCTCCCTTTCTGGTGGTGAACAGCAACGCGTGGCTTTGGCGCGCGCCCTCTATCAGGACCCAAGGGCCCTGCTTGCCGATGAGCCGGTTTCCGCGGTGGACCCTGCCCGCTCCCGCGACCTCATCGCTCTTTTGACCAATGTGGCCAAGGGCCGCAGACTTCCATTGCTGGTCAGCCTCCACAACCCGAATTTGGCCCGGGAGTACTTCCCCCGGTTGATCGGATTGCGCGAAGGCCGAATCGCCTTTGACCTGCCCTCTGAAGAAGTCTCAGATTCCATTCTGGATCAGCTCTACCTGCTTCCCGGGAGACCATCAAGCACGATCTCCGAGGATTCATGACGACGCCGCCCAAGCCTCCCCTACGCTTCAAGCGTCGGTATGCGCTGGCCCTCCTTGCGGGGGTTTCGCTGCTTGCGGCCTATGGTTTGAACCTGCACTGGAAAGGCCTGTTGCCCCGGGGCGAAGGTTTCGTGCTATGGAAGCGATTCTTCTACGCGGCACTGCGGCCGGCGCTGGACTACGAAGGCCAAAACGTACCGGCGGGCGCCCCCCCTTTCCTTTTGGTCGTATTGAAGTCTACTTTCCGCACCTTGGAATTCGCTGCAGCCTCCATGGGGCTGGCATTGATCGGTGGCATGGGGCTGGGAGTTCTGTCCTCCCACAGTTTCTGGGACTCGGGCCTGGGCCTGGGCAGGACAAACCGCAAGCTGCGCAATCGGTTGCGCCTCATGTTCCGCACCCTGGCTGCCATGCTGCGCAGTGTGCATGAATTGCTCTGGGCCATCCTCTTCCTGGCCGCGATTGGACAGAACTCGACCGCAGCCCTTTTGGCACTAACGCTTCCTTTTACCGGCATCCTGGCCAAGCTCTTTTCGGAGATGTTGGACGAAGCCGCCAGCGCACCGTCGGCTGCCTTGGAAGGACTGGGCTGCCATCCGGGAATGGCCTTGCTTGTCGGGCGCTTACCCATCGCCTGGCCGGACATGGCCGCCTATGGTTTCTACCGTTTCGAGTGTGCCTTGCGTTCCTCAGCGGTCCTGGGTTTCTTTGGATTCCAAACGATCGGCTATCACCTGGAGCTTTCCTACAACAGTCTGTACTACCGGGAGGTTTGGACCCTGCTGTATGCATTGCTATTGATGGTCTGGCTGTCGGAGCGTTGGAGCGGCATTCTCCGCAGGAGTGCTACCCAATGAACGTGATACAAAAACCAGACCCGAGCCCCGCGCTGCGTAGGGAGAATTGGAAACGGGTTCAGTTCCTAAGGAAACACCGACCGCAAGACCGACCGGCTCAAGTCTCCGTGCTAGTTTTCGTGGTGGCTAGCGCCCTTTCCCTTTGGCATATGGGTTTCCATTGGGGTCGCCTGTTCGCAGGCGTATCGGAACCCGGGCTCTTGCGCTTCCTGAACCAAGATCTGCGCCCACACGTGACGCGCCAGCCAGGGTGGACCTGGAGCGACCTTGCGGAATGGCTCATGGAGATTCTCATGTCCTACGGCTTACGCGCCACCTGGGGAACCCTATTGCTGGCCACGGCCGCCATGGGCTTGGCTGGGTTTGCAGGTTTGCTGTTGGCTCCCTTCGCAGCTCGTACACTGACGGTCCCCGATCCATATATGGGTCCCAAGGCAGACAAGCGCTCTCGTTTGTCCTCCGCGGCAAGAAGCCTGTGTTTGGCCATGCGGGCCCTCCCTGAATACGTCTTGGGATTCCTGTTGCTAGCCTTGCTGAGTGGCTCCACCTGGCCGGCGGTCCTTGCCCTGGCCATGCATAACGCGGGTATCCTAGGTCGCTTGTTCGGGGACAGCCTGGAGGATGTCACGTCTGCCCCGATGCGCAACCTTGCCGCCGGTGGAGCCCGCCCATCGGGCCTGCTGCTCTTTGGGGCCACCCCCCAAGCCTTTTCCCGTTGGTTGGCCTACTTCTTCTACCGCTTCGAAACCTGCGTGCGCGAGGCCACGGTTCTCGGCATGCTTGGGGTTATCTCCATTGGTTACTACGCCAAGGAAATGAGAAGTCGGCAATTTTACGATGAACTCTTCGTACTCGTGCTGCTCGGAGCTCTTCTGGTCATCCTGGCCGATGCTCTTTCCGGCTGGCTCAGGAACCGCCTGAGGCAAGGATAACCCCTGAATACCTGCACCCGCCTATGACCCAAGCCGCCATTGAAATCCGAGGACTGGACAAGCACTACGGTAAGGTGCACGCCCTGCGCTCGGTGAGCGTCACCGTGCCCCCTGGGGCTGTGGGCCTCCTAGGTCCCAACGGGGCAGGAAAAACCACCATGCTGAAGCTCCTGCTCGGCATGTTGACCCCGGATGGGGGCGAAGCCAAGATTGTGGGCCTCAATCCTACCAGTCTGAAGCAAAGGCTCTCCATTCGGCAGAAGGTCGGATACATGCCCGAAAGCGACTGTTTGATCCCCGGCATGAGCGCGGTGGAGCTGGTAGCTCTGCTGGGCAGGCTCTCCGGCATGCCCGGGCCCGACGCCATGACCCGCGCCCACGAGGTACTGGATTACGTGGGAACCGGAGAAGAGCGCTACCGCAAGAACGAGGAGTACTCGACGGGCATGAAGCAGCGCATCAAGCTAGCCCAGGCCCTGGTTCACGATCCGCCGATTCTATTGCTGGATGAACCCACCAACGGACTGGACCCCAAGGGCCGCAAGTTCCTCCTGGACCTGGTCGAAGACCTCGGCCGCAACCAGGGCAAAAATGTCTTGCTGTGCACCCACCTACTGCCCGATGTGGAACGCACCTGTGACCATGTGATCGTCATGGACCAGGGCAGCGTGATCGAAGCCGGGTCGATCTCGGGTCTGACCGAAACCACCGCCAATGTGGTTCACGTCACCTACAAGGCCCCGAGCGCTGAAGCTGGCCTGGCGTTTGCGGCCAAGGTTGGCGAACAGGGCTACACCATCAAGTCATCCGATGAGCAGACCCTGCATCTTTTGTTCGAGGAAGAAGGCGTTTCCATGGACTCGCTCTTTCAAGTGGCCTCGGCCACGAACGTGCTTCTCACCCACATCGTGCCCCAGCGTTCCACACTAGAAGACGCATTCATGAAGGCCCTGGACAAGGATCAGAGTCCCCTTCAGCCCACTGGAGGTGAATCACTTTGAAGGCCACCACACATACGGAGCTGTACCGGAAGTACGACGAGCCGCTCCATCCTAGGCCCCCGGTAGAACGCATTCTGGCGTGGTCTGGGTTGCGGCAGTCCTTCCGTCAAAAACTGCGTACCGTGTTGACCTTCACCCCATCGATCATTGCGGCGCTGGCCGGTTGCATGACCGTGCACATGAGTTTCACATTGACGGAGCTTGCGAGCAGCATGGATAGCAGTGGCGGCCAAGTGGGCGAGACCATCGGTAGCGTGCTGGGGTCGGTGGCCGAGAACATCTACCGCTTCCTCCAGATCGAACAGTTCTTTGCGCTACTCACCGTCTCCTGGTTTGGATCCAGATTGATCGCCGATGACCGCAAACTCTCCGCGAACTTGCTTTACTTCGCGCGCCCCATCACGCCGCTGCGATACATCATCGGAAAAATGGGGACCGCCTGCACTGTGGGCGTGCTCACGCTGTTGTTACCCACCTTGCTGATCTGCGCACAAGCTTCCTTCTCCTCGCCGGACTGGGTTTTCCTAACCGACAACTATGGGGTCATCGTTGCGGTATTCGGCTATAGCGCGCTTTGGATCGTTGTGATGTCCAGTGTGGTGCTGGCCATTTCAAGCTGCTTCAAACGCAAGAGCCTGGCGCTCATGTGCATCTTCGTACTGGCCTTCATGATCGAAGGCATTTCGCAAGTGCTTATGCAGGCCCTGGACTCGACTCAATATGGGCTGCTCAGCCTGACGCACAATCTGCAAGCCATCTCCCGCTGGCTGTTTCACGAAAGCAACCTGATCACCAACATGGTCCAGCAGACCAGTGGCATGAACAAGAACTTCGGCGACAACATTTCTGCCAACTTCATGGCATTGGGTGCCATGACCTTGCTTTCCTGGATTGTCCTCTGGCGAAACGTGAAACGGATGGAGGTGGTTTCGTGAGCGGCTCCGCGATCATTCGGGCCCAAAAGTTGGGCAGATGGTACGGCGAGGTTGTTGGCCTGTCCGAACTGGATGTGCTCTTCCGCCCCGGAATCACCGGCTTGCTTGGCCCCAACGGCGCCGGCAAGTCCACCCTCATGCGCCTCATCGTCGGCGAACTGAAACCATCCCGAGGGGGAATTTCGGTCTTGGGCATGCAGCCCTTTGCCAACCGCGCCCTGTACCCCAAACTCGGATTCGCCCCGCAACAGGATGCTCTTTACGACGAAATGAGCGGGGTGGAGTTCGTCAGGCACCTGCTACGAATGGGTGGCTATTCCCGTAGCGAGGCCCGCACCATGGCGCGCTCCGCCATGGAGCAGGTGGGCCTGGCGGATGCCATGGATCGCAAATGCGGTCAGTACTCCAAGGGCATGCGTCAACGCACGCGCCTCGCACAAGCGATTGCACACAACCCCGAGCTCTTGATCCTCGATGAACCCCTGACGGGCTTGGACCCGGTGGGCCGCCGGCACATCATGGCCCTGTTCCAGGGCCTAGCCGATTCAGGCAAGAGCTTGATCGTCTCCAGTCACGTCTTGCACGAGGTGCAAAGCTTGACCGACACCATCGTCCTGTTGCACCGGGGTCGTTTGTTGGCCCAGGGCGATGTGGGCGAGATCCGTGGGCTCCTGTCGAGCCACCCCCGTGAGGTTCGATTGCAGGCCAGCGAGCCGCGCAAGCTTGCGTCCTTGTTGATCAATTGGCCGAGCGTCAAGAAGATCGAAGTCCTCGGTGAAGAGAAAAAAGTCCTCGACGAAGAGGAAGAAGACCTTGGTGAAGAGGAACAAGTCATCGGTGGAGGGGAACTGCGCATTTTCACCGAAGACCTGGAAGCATTTCATGCCCAATTGCCCGAGGCCATAGGCCAAGTACAACCCGGCCTTCGTTCTCTCGCAAGTTCCGACGCGGATCTGGAATCCGTCTTCGACTACCTCACCCAGTAAGCAGGAGACCCACCATGATTCGCGCCATCTCTAGTGTCTTGTTTTCGTTCCAGCACCATCTCTGGACGCTGTTGCGATCGAAGCGTGTCCTCTTCGTGTTGCTGTTGGTGACCGTGGCCCCCCTATTGGCCCACCTTGTCACCAACCCGCAGCGCCCCATGCGTGCCCTAGTGCCGGTATCACTGGTACTTACCCTTGGGATCCTAGCTCCCCTCACGGGCCTGCTCATGGGAGCGAGTGTGATCTCTGAGGACATTGAGTCAAAGACCCTCACCTACCTGATCACGCGACCGGTACCGCGTTGGTGCATGTTCCTCGGTCGCTGGATGGCGTGCACCCTCATTGTCGGCGTCCTGCTCGGTCTCGCCACCTGGTGGATCGGCTACGACATACAGAGCATGACCCAGGGCGTGGAAGTGAAATCCAAGCACCAGATTCCGGAGGGCTTTCCCCTGCGGTTTGTTGTGGCTGCCATGATCTCAGGCATCCTGTACACAACGATTGCCGCCGGGCTCTCCACGTTCATGAAACGGGCCATGATCGCGGGCATCGCCTATGCCTTCGTCTTGGAAATGATCGTGGGAAACATGCCCGGATCCACCCAGCGGTTCTCGATGCAATACTACCTGCGCAACATTGTCGTCGATGGCGATACGAGTGCTTTCCGTCGTTTTGGACCCGTGCAAATGATGGAGCTCATGCCCCCTGCAGATGCCTTGCTGCGCTTGGGAGTCGTATGGGCCGTGCTCCTTTTCGGCGGTTGTTACATCGTTCAGCGCCGGCAATACCTGCTCTCTTCCTAATGGGCCGCCCGGGTTTCGCCCGTTTGTAAACGTGCTGCTAGGGCGAAGCTCCAGGGGTCTCCTAATGTGGACATTCGGAGAAGACACCCTGTCCCACCGATGCGGCAGCGGGGTGACCCTGCGCGGGGACAACCGGGGTTCCAGCCCCCTGGAGCCCGCTTGGCACGGCGTGTGCATAGCTATGGGTACCGAGTTGGACTTCTTGTAAGTCCCTCACCTAACCCCAATAAAGAAGGACCACACCATGCAGTTCTCCCTAACCCGCCTCGCCTTGCCCGCAGTTTTTGCCCTCAGCATGTTGGCACCCTCCGCCACCGCCAACCCGGGGAAAGTGGACTTGGGAATCAGCTTCAGCAACCGCGGGGGCTTGGATGTGCGCATCGGCTCTTCCCGTTATTCCCGCACCCGTCGCAGGACCTCCCGCATCACCCCTTCCCGGGGCTACTGGAAAACCATCACGGAACAGGTCTGGGTTCCCGGCTGCAGCCACCGAGAGTGGGTCCCGGCTTGCTATGAAACGATCTACGACTCCCGAGGGAACGCACACAAGGTTCTGGTCCAGGAAGGCCACTACCGCACCGTGCAGGACCCCGGTCACTACGAGACGCGCACCCGCCGGATCTGGGTACCCGCCAGGCGTCGCATCACCCCGGGCAGACGTTGCCGCTAGCCAGCGGACCCAACCAAATCCTCAATAGTCTCACCCGCCCGACAAGGCCGCCACGATGTGAATGGACGTCGTGGCGGTCACTTTCGTTGTGAGGTCCTGGGTGCACACCTCGTTCACGAAAATACGCATGTGGGGGCGCAGCCTGCCGACCTCGTCGACCATGCGGAAGTGGATACCGGGAAACTGCCTCTCCAGACTTGCCAATACCTGCGCGACGGTTTTGCCGTCGGCTTCGACCTCAGCTTGCCCACCGGAATAGGAATGCAGAGGGGAAGGCAAAAGGACTCTCATCCGCGCACGCCGGCCACTTCCACGGAATACACATGGGGCAGGTTGCGCATGACCAGACGCCAGCTTCGTCCACCGTTGATGGAGCCCCAAATTTCCCCGTTGGTAGTACCCAGATAAATGCCCAGCGGGTCGTGGGCGTCGTGGGCCATGCATTGGCGTTTGACGGTCCAATAGGCATGCTCGGAGGGAAAACCCCGGTCCTGACACTTCCACGAAGCTCCAGCGTCAGTGGTGTGATGGACACTGGTGCGGCCACCGGGGCTGGTGCGGCTCCACACATCGCTGGCGTCCATGGGGAACACCCAAGCGCTGTCGGGGTCGAACGGGCTGACCACGATCGGAAAGCCAATGTCCCCCACACCCTTGGGCATATTCTTTCCGACACGGATCCATTCTCCCTCCTCGCGATCCATGCGGTAAATGCCGCAGTGGTTCTGCTGCCACAATCGATCGGGGTTGGTTCCCGCTAGCACCAGGTGGTGCGGATCATGGCCAAATTCCGGGTCCTTTGAGGGCAGGAAATCAGCGGCGCAGCCCCTGTTCAACGGTTGCCAGCTGCGACCTTGATTGGTCGTTTCAAAAACTCCGCCACTGGACATGGCGATGTACATGTGGTTGCTATCCCGGGGATCGACGCAAATGGAGTGCAGCTTGGGACCGTCGGGCGTACCGTCCTTGTCGCCACCGGTCCACTCATCCAACATCGCATTGGAGTTGAAGCCTGCCACCGGTTTCCATGTGCGCCCACCATTGCGGCTCTTGAATAGACCCTGGGGCGACGTGCCCGCGTACCAGACATCCGTGTCCCCATCATTGCCGGGGGCCAGCCAGAAGGTGTGGTTGACCGTTCGTTGGGCCAAACCATCGGGCGCGGGATCGAAAGCGGGGGGCGACTTGGCCTCTTTGAAGTTCTTCCCGCCGTCCGTGGAGCGGAAGAGGGTCGGGCCCAGGTGCCCGGTGCGGGCCGCGATCAGGGTCACGTTGGCATCGCGGGGGTCCTGAACCACATGATGCACCGTGTGGCCAAGCTGCCAGACCTTGTCGATTTTCCAGGTCTTGCGCTCCTTGTCACTCTTGATGCGAAAGGCCCCCTTGCGGGTACCAATCAAGAGTCGAACCGCCCCACGCTTAGGGCGAGGGACACGTAATTTGTGCTTGGGACCGGAGCTCATGGCCACGATCCTATCCCGTAGGCGCCATTCCTGCCACATTCAGGACGGTGGCAAAACCCCGGATAGCCCCCCCCAAGGGGCGCAGCGCGTTCCTCATTTGGGACAGACCGCGCCCCAAACCTGCAGGAGAATCCCCCAGCACCCGATCCATACGGGAAGCCACCCGATCCCATGACTCCCATCGTATCCAAAAACCTCCAGGCGCTAGCAAGCGTTCAAGCCTCCCTCCACGAACGCATCCATTGGCCCGTGGAGGGTGACCATTTAGGCCAATCTCCAGCCGGGGAATGGACCCTTACCCACCGGGGCACCCGGGTTCCTGCCATGCTGACCGATCAGGAGATCCAGCGCGCGTGCGAGGGTGTGGGCCCAGAGAGCCGTTCCACAATCTTCTTGTTCGGCGTAGGGTTGGGTGAATTGCTGAAAGCCCTGCTGGAACGGGCCCCCCAGGCGACCGTCATCGCCTGGGAAAGAGACCCTTGGCTACTCCGCCAGGCGCTCACCTTGCACGACTGGGTTCACCCATTGATCGAGAACCGGTTGCGCTTTGCTCTCAATGCGGACCTGGGTCCACTGGTCCAATCCGGCCTGGGAAAAGATGTGGTGTTTCATCCACTGCTCTCGCGTATGTATGCCAACGAGTTCACACTCGTGCACGATGGCGTCAAGAGCAACAGGGTCCTGGTATGCTGCGGCAGCCTCTTCGTAGATCCACTGGCCAGTGCATTGCGGAAAGAGGGTTTTTCGGTCCTGTCCTTGGATTCAGAGCGCATCTCCGAAGAAGAAACAAATCAGGTCATTCAAACCTGGAATCCGGCGCTGTTGATCGGGATCAACCATAAAAATGGTCTGGCCGAATTTTGCGAAGAGCGCGGGGTTCACAGTATTTTTTGGGAGATCGATCCGGCGCTCAACGAACCGGATGCCCTTAGGTTGCATACCCCCCACTCCCACATATTCACCTATCGCAAGGGCAGCATGGCTGCTTTCGAGAGGGCGGGCTTTCCCAATGTTTCCTACCTGCCCCTCGCTGCGGATGAAATCAAATGCAAACCCCAGCTCCTAACATCGGATCAGCAGATTCGTTATGGAGCGAAGGTCTCTTTTGTGGGCACAAGCCTCTTGCAGAACCTCGAGGAGTTCCAGCAGGCCTTTTCTAGACAGCACCAAGCTTGGCAAGGAACCGGAGCAGACCAGTGCGGAGGACTCATGCAAGAGGTCGTCCGCCGGCAGCAAGCTGATCTATCCCACTATTCCATTCCCGAGCACCTCGACGCACTCTGCCCGGGCTTCCGGCTACATTGCAAGCAGCAAGCCCAGATCGATCCTGCGCTCTACCTGGCGGAGATTTCCGGCTCCGAAAAGAGGCTGAACTACATGGCCGCCCTTGCACCCCACGAACCGGTCGCATGGGGAGATGAAGGCTGGCGAAAAGTCGAACCGCATGGCGTGCGCTACATGGGTCCCGCCCTACACAATACAGAGCTGCCGCTCATCTACTGCGGATCGACGATCAATGTGGACATTGGCCGCTTGTACCAGAACGACATTGTCACCATGCGCGTTTTCGACATCCTGGCCTGTGGCGGGTTTGTACTCGCTGAGCATTCAGAGGCCTTGAGCGACCTTTTCGAAATCGGTGTGGAGGTGGAGAGCTACCGCACCTTGGGCGAATTGACGAGCAAGGTAGAGTACTTCCTGGAGCACCCCGAAGAGGCGCGCACCATTGCACAACGCGGACGCGAATCGGTCCTACAGCGGCACACGATACGCGGCCGAGTGGCGCACATGCTGGATGCGGTCTCGGCCGCCAGCACCATGGCCGCCTAGCCCCTCCAGCGGAAAAGCCCTTTAGACCAAGAGGTCCAAAGGGCTTTTCCGCTTCGAATAGAGGAGGCTTTTTCCTTAGCCCTTCAAGGAGGCCACCATCAACTCGGTCAGCAGTTTCTGGAATTGCGCCGGGTTCTTCGGAACACCACCCTCGCGCATCATCGCCCCGTCGAAGAGTAGTTCAGAGAACTCTTGCACACGCGGCGAACCGGCGTCCACTGCGTGGAGTTTTTGTAGGCCCTGGACCAAGGGATGGTCGGGGTTGAGTTCCAAAATGCGCAAGGGATCGGGGACATCCTGGCCGGCGTGACGCATCATGCGCACTTGATGCGCACTCATTCCGCCTTCAGCCTCGACGAGCACCGCCGGACTTTCAGCCAAACGGCTAGAAAAGCGCACCTCGCTCACAGAGCCAGACATGCTCTCTTGCATGGTCTTCAACAGGTCGCCTGCGGCTTCCTGCTTCTCTTCCAGGTCCTTCTTCTCCTCTTCACTCTCCAGGTTCAGGTCGCCTTTGTCCAAGCGCTGGATCGGCGTTCCGTCATACTCGGTCAAACGTTCCAGAACCCATTCGTCCACGGGGTCGGTCAGGAACAACACGTCCCATCCCTTGGCGCGCATGCCTTCGAGGTGGGCTGAAGCTTCCACGGTCGCGCGGTCGGGACCTGTGAGCACATAGATCGCCTCTTGCCCTTCCGGCATGGCGGACTTGTAGCCAGCCAAGGTAGTGTACTCGTAATCCCCGGCCCCCTCGAACAGGCAGAGCTCTGCCAGCGACTCCTGCTTGTCGGGTGCGTAATAGAGACCTTCCTTGATGACCCAGCCGAAGTTCTTCCAGAAGACCATGTACTTCTCGCGCTCCTTCTCGAGCATTTTGCCCATGGTGTCCATGATCTTGCGAACCAGGCTTTTTTGGATCTGCTCCACACGGCGATTGCTCTGCAGAGTTTCACGGCTCACGTTGAGGGGCAGGTCGGCCGTTTCCACGACGCCCTGCACGAAGCGCAACCACACGGGCAGGAGCTCTTCGCACTCTTTCTGCACCATGACCCGGCGCACGTACAGACTGACCTTGCTCTTGGGGGCCGCACCATCGCCAAAGTTCATGGGCTTCTGTCCGGGCAAGAACAAGAGTGCCGTGAACTCCAACGCACCTTCTGCGTTGAAGTGGATCGTCTCCAGGGGCGGCGACCAGTCGTGGGCCTGATGACGGTAAAACTCAGCGTACTCCTCATCCGTCACGTCGGACTTGGATCGGCTCCATAGGGGTTTCATGGAGTTCAAGGTTTCCATGCTGGAGACCATCTCGGTCTCGCCCTCGATCTCCTTACCATCGCTATCCAGCTTGGGTTCGGATCGTTCGACTTCCATCTGAACCGGGTACTCAACAAAGTCTGAGTAGCGGGACACGATGCCACGCAGGATGTGTTCCTGGGTGTAATCCGATTGTCCTTCTTCCGATTCCGTTAGGTGCAGAGTGATCATCGTCCCACGGGACAAGCCGTCCACTTCTTCGATGGTATATTCTCCCTTACCATCGCTTTGCCAACGCAGTCCTTTGTCGGTTCCCACTTTACACGTTTCGACCGTGACCTGGTCAGCCACCATGAAAGCGGAGTAAAAACCGACACCAAAGCGGCCGATAAGCTCGGGCCCTTCGCCGCCTTCTTTGAGCGCATCCAAGAACTTGCGGGTACCGGAACTCGCGACCTTGCCGAGGTTTTCAGTCAGGTCGCCATAGTCCATACCGATTCCGTTGTCGGCGATAGTCAGGGTGCGTGTTTCGGCATTCGCGTCGAGTGCAACCCCCAGCGCTTCCCCTTCGGGCAGCCACTCTGGCTTGGTAAGTGCTTCGAAACGCAACTTGTCAAGGGCGTCGCTCGCGTTGCTGATCAGCTCGCGCAGGAAAATATCCCGGTCCTTGTACAAGGAATGGATCACCAGGGAAAGGACCTCTTGGACCTCTGCTTGGAAGGCGTGGGATTCTACTTTTTGAGTCATTGTTTTCGCCGGGTGGCTCGGTTCTGGGGACGCCCTTGCGGGCCATCGAATCTGATTCTCTACGAACTTGGGCGGCTATTTTGCGTCCTGGGCCGGGGCTTGCAAGGGGGGAAAGCTGCATTTCATGTCCCCAATGGCGTCCAGGCTCTCGCATCCCTCCACGACGGGGCGCGGGCTGCCGCCCAGCCCTCCAAATACGGGTATGCTGTATCGGTGGGGGGCTGTCCCCCGCAGGCATGGCCAATCGGATGACAAGAAGCTTGAACACACTACTGGCCTTGGGAGCTATCGGCCTGGGCTTTTGGGTCCTTCCGGGTGATAGCCTTGGATTCACCCTATTGGGAGGCTCCCTCGACCTTGGGCAGCGAGACTACCGCTTCTTCAACAATTTTACCGACCCCAGCGCCAACTCCAATACGGTTCCCGACCCCGACTTTCCAGGGGCCCTGGGAGCCGAGTTGGCCATCTGGAAAGGCGCTGCGGAGTGGAACAGCCGCTTGCATGGCAACGGCGGCACGGACTCGAACCATCCCGATGGCATCGGCTCTGGGGTGGCCAATTTTGACTCATTCTATACGGGCCTAGCCACCCAGGTTGGAGGCGTCAATGACAATACGGCCTCCCAGATCTCAGGCTTCTCTGGAATCCACGCCTACCTCGAATTCCCCATCGGCGATGGATGGCGAATGCGCTTCTATGAAGGTCCGGATTCATGGCAAGACCAACCGAACCCCATCCACTGGACAGGTGCTTTCCAGTGGGACATCCAAGGCACGATGACCCATGAGTATGGGCACGCATTAGGACTGGACCATTCCTCGGTACCCGGTGCGACCATGGGACAAGGCACCGCCCAGGGGGTCAACCTGCGCTCGATCGAAGCCGACGATATCGCCGGTCTGCAGTTCCTGTATGGCCCACTCTCGACCAGCAAACCGGTGATCGACACCTACACCCTGTCGAATAACCAGGTCACCTTGCATGGCCAGAATTTTCACGCCACCAACAATGAGGTTTGGCTGACCCAGCGCGTGGCTGGTGGGGACGGAACCCCCATTCAAATTTTCGGGCTCGCATCCCAAGCTGGTGGAACGGAGCTCACCTTTACCTTCCCGGCGGCCGCCAAAGCTGGCGAGGTCTCCGTCAAACTTCCGGGTGTTGCAAACACAGACCTGTCGGCTCCGTTCCCCATCGACCCGCAGATGGAACCGTACTACCACCTCCCGCGGGCCTACGGAACATCCAAGACCACTTCATCGGGAACTCTTCCTGTGATTCATGTGTTGGGTGTACCCTCGATTCAACACGGCACTTTCGAATTGGTGCTCGCCAGCGGTCCGACCTTCGGCCAGGGAATCGTGCTGAGCGCGAGGGCCCGCAACAACATGCCATTCTTTGGGGGGACACTGTGGATAAGCGGCCCTATCGAACGGGAGCTGGTCTTCACCCATCAGTTTGGGTTTGCACAGTTGCGGGTGCCATTCCCCGATGGTGCCGTACCCGGGGAATCGCGCTTCTACCAGGTGTGGTTCGCAGACCCCGGCGATCCCCAAGGGGTCGGTCTGAGCCACGGTCTCTGGGTCACGTTCGCGGAATAGACCGCGCCCCAGCCCTGGCGATCAGTCACCCCCGGATTCCACCTTCCCTGGTTTGCTTTCCGCAGTATCGGGGACGGACCTCTCACGGGGATTTCTGGTCCAAGGCCTGGGGAACTCATTGCTTTGCACCACACTCGCCCGGTACTGGACCTCGGCGGTACCTTTCAGCGTCATCCTCTGTGTCACGGCTGGTTGATGGAGCGCCTGCGTCTGAACCTCCAATTCCAATAGCTGGGTGCCATTCAATCGGTAGGTGTGGGCCCTGTTGAGGGCCATGTTCCAGATTAGGGTTCCCGCCCCCTCGCCCGAGTGCCGCACACCGTTGTGCAGGACAATGGTTCCACGGCGACTCTCGCCCAGCATCTGAAGTTCCTCGGCTGCGGCAGAGCGGTCTTGGCTCGTGACAAACTTGTAGTCCAATTCCACATGGGCCATAACCAACTCCCCCTTGCCCACAACCCGAACCATCTTGCAGCGCAGGTGTCCCTTCAGATCGCTGGGGTTCCAAACGCTCTCGGCGCATCCCCCAACACCCATGAGCAGGGTTCGGATCAACATGCCCCCACCCGGTTTGATCTGGCGATAATCCATGGCGCCCGTCGGAGCGAGCAGCTCGATCAAGTGTTTCAACTCAACATTCCAGCTATCTCCGACCCGCACAGGTTCGCTCGGCAATAGGCTTGCGCATGTATTGTGCAAACGAACTCCACCCAGCAAGGACTCAACCATCGCACTTTGATCGAAGTAGGCGCCATAGCTGTCTTCATCGGGAACATGGGAATACACCACACTGGTACTGGGGTTCCCAAGCGGGCTCTTCAACGTAACCTCGAGCGGATCGACTTCGGGCACATGAAAATCCAGCTTGCCCCAGATCGCGGCCTCATTCCAGATCCGCCTCATCCTTTGGATTCGACCCCCCTGGGCCCTTTGAATCCAATCGGTCGTCACCCTGCGCTCCTTGGTGTCCAAAGTGGGCAGCACGGTTTCGGTCCTCAGTGCCTCCCCTTCTATTTGTGACAGAACCTGGGTGGCGGCCAGTTTGTGGGTCGCCACCCAATTGTGCTGGATACGTTCCTTTGCTTTTGGAACGTAGCGCAAGGTTACGGGCTCGGAAGGCACCTTGGCGTCCTGTTGAAAGGGCCCCGAGGGGAGTGCAATGGATACTAGGAGCAGGGCCCCAAGGACATGTGCAATTCGTTTCATGGCTTACTCCGTCTTCCTTCCGTCGTCGTAATGCCCGGAAGCCTGGTCATCCGTGCGTCCAAACCCATCGTATTCGGTCCAGAAGCCGTTGCGTTTGCCCGCCTTCATCTGCCCGCAGCTCTTGCGAAGTCCATTGGTCCCATAATGCACCCAAAAACCGTTGGGCTCACCGGCCTTGAAGGGACCCTCAAAACGGGTCTTGCCATCGGGATGAAAGCCGATCCAAGCGCCGTCTTGGGCGCCATTGACGTAGGGGCCCTGCGCTTCCACCTCCCCTTCGGGGTAGAGGAAATACCATAGTCCTGATTCCAGGCCCTTATCGAAATTTCCAAAGGACTTGCGAGTCCCGGTGGCCCTGTAGTATGTCCAAAGTCCTTGTTTCCCGTTGCGAACATAGTTGCCGGAAGCCTGCAACTTACCTGTCGGGTTGAATTGCTTGGCGGGACCAACGCGAAGCCCATCCAGATAGGTGTATTCCATGCTCACATGACCGGCAACGGCGAAATGGCGTCGAATGCCCTGCTGGGCGCCGTCCTTCCACTGGCTCACGCTCATTTTCTCCCCGGACGGGAAGAACTCAATCCACTCCCCCTGCCTCAAGCCTTCTGAGAAGCGACCCTGCTCACGTTTGCTGCCGTCCTTGTTGAAGAACACCCAAGCCCCCTCTTGTTTGTAATTCAAATAGGATCCTTGGTAGGCCAAGGTCCCATCGAAGTAGTAGCTCTTCCACTCACCGTGGCGACGACCACGGTACAAGCGGCCCTCCCGCGCCACACCACCACTGGGATAACTGAAGACGGTCCAGGTTCCTGGCTCCGCGGAACCCAAGCCCTTGGAATCCACGCCTTCCTGTCCAACTCCAGAAGCCGAAAGCGCTTTGCTGGCAATGGCATTCGGTAAGCCGATACCCAAACCAACCAAGGCCAAGAGCCCTATCCAGGTGTTCTTCCATTTACTCATTTTCGAAACCCTCCCCTTTCAGTTCTTCGGCATTCAGACCCCTGGCCTTTTTTCCACCGGCATAGAATCCGGACCAAGTGTCCTGGACACTTCCATCTTCTCCCCAGTAGATCCAGGGCCCCTTACGTCCCCCGTCCTTCATTTCACCCCTGCTGTAGGGCCGTCCGCTGGCATAAAATTCCAAGCGTGCTCCATTCTCAACGCTATCCAGATAGTTCGTATCAAGGGTCAAAACACCACCGCGCCATTCTTTGTAGTAACCGGTCACCTTGCCGCGCACGAACTCCTTCTCCTGAACCCTTTCCCCCTCAGGATTGAATTCGACCCAAACCCCTTGCTTGAGGCCATGGTGGTATTTCCCCCGTTGATGGACTTTGGTGATCCCCGCAATGCGGTGATACATCGTGGCATCCCCATGCCGGGATCCGTTCAAATAAGTCTCTAGTGAAACCGGCGTCATGCCGCGGTCCCACACCTGACAGGTCCCATTCTTAATGCCTTGCTCCCAGTGACTCACTTCCTGGGACCCGCCTGTCCCAAACCATTGGCTGAATTCCCCATGCAAACTCCCAGCCGTGTACTCCCCCCGCACGCGCAATTTTCCGCGCGTCCCATATTCCATGTAAATGCCATCCCGCTTGCCAGACTTGAATTCGGACTCCACTTTCAACTGACCGCTTTCATGCCATTCCCGGTAGGGCCCCTGCAGCACGCCTTCCACCCAAAAAGCCTCTTGAATAACCACGCCATTCGCATGCAGGTGTAGATCCCGGCCATGGTGCCCCAGGGGACCAAACGTACCCAAAAGCTGGCTGTAAATCCGTCGCACATGGCCACTTGGATAATAACTGCGTACAGTTTCTACCAGCTTCCCAGACACTTGTTCGACGGGAATCCAATCGTCAGGATCCGCGGCCTTTTCTACCGGTGCGGGTTTCGCGACCGGCCCATCCTGCGCCGTCTCCAGATCCTGAGTCCATGACTCGACCGCAATAGCAGGTTGGCTCCCGCCCCCCACGCCCACCGATGGTTGACCTGGGTTCGAGAGGGGCGCGTAGCCTCCCCGGCATCCACAAATGGCTGTCAAGAGGAGCGGAGCGATGAGCGGTCGCAACATGGTAATGGAAGTATCGGGTTTCAGCGCGGGACGGGGATTCTCACCCGCGCGAGCAAGGAGACGCGGGAGTTTAGCGCCTACGCAGGATATACGCATCGGTTGACTCCTGGGTTGGAATCAAGCCTGTCATTTGCGTCCATGCCCGATTCCAAGACCCGCTCGACTGCAGGGACGGCCTATTCAGGGGAATTGCGCTCCTCTAATTGCTCGATGCGATCCAGAATCCCCTGAAAGGTGCCATCCTCGAGGGTGCCGGGCTCCAGCCCCAAGAAGGAACGCTTTGCAATCTCAAAAGACTGCAACGCCTCAGGGTAGAGGCCCATTTGCGCCTGAACCTCACCCAGTTCCTGTTGTGCATGTCCTCGCCACTCCATTTCATCGGGCATGGGGTTGGCTTGCCAACGATTCTCAGCACGCAGCGCCACATCGGAAAGCCAAAGAAGAGCTTCCCCGTCCCGCCCCGCCAACCTCAAGGCCCGCCCCACCGCCCAATCGGAGATCAAACGCTCCCGGTGCCCCCCGGTTCGATAGTGGTACCAACGCGCTCGGCGATAGGAAGCCAAGGCCTCCATCGGCCGCTGCATGCGGTCGTACGTGAGTCCGAGATTGTTCCATAGGATGGCGAGCATGGCTTCGTTGCCGCCTTCTTGGGCCGCGTCGATCGCCCTTCGAGCCCAAACCACCTGTCCATCCAAGGGAGCCAAGAGTGCCAGATGATGGGCTGCGCTTAGAGCTCGCTCGAACAGCCCCTCCGCCCGACAGTAATCGTAGAGGCTCTCAAAAATCTCCAGGGCTTTGTCGTTGTTCCCCAAGGACCGCTCAAAAAGCCCACGCACCTGGCGGCAGCGTGAATAGCCCAAGGGCTCCTCCTGTACGGAAAGTTCTTCCGCCTGCTCTAGCCACAGTTGGCCATCGGCGGGAAGTCCTTGCAAAAAATAGCAGCGGGCCACCAGGGCCAGGGCTTCCACCTGAATGATCCGGTCCCCATTGGCCTGCGCAGCCCTAGCTGCGATCTCGAATGCCCGACGGGCAACTCGAATCTCTCTTTGAGATAGCCTATTAGCACCTTCTGCGAGCATCGCACGCGGATCGGTCTCCATGACCCCACTCTCGCGCCACGGAGCGGGTAAGGGGATGGAATCAATGGCTGAACAACCTGTCAGGAAGAGCGCAAGGAGGAGCAATCGCACCCACACATTGTAGAGCGAAGGATGCCCAAACCGAATTTTCCTCGGAAAGCACTTGGGCTCGACCCCCTTAAGACTCGATTCGAGGAAAGTCGGTCCCCCAAAGAGAAACCTATGAAGCACACAGCCCTTGTGGTCCACGATGACCCCCGAGTTCTTGCCAGCGCCGCCTCCAAACTGGAGGCCGCTGGCCATTCCGTTCGCCGCGCTTCCAGCCTTACCGAGGCTCGCCGCGTATTGGATGCAAGCCGGCCTGACCTGGTCTGTACTAGCCTGCGTCTGGGCGATTTGCCCCGGGAATTCGCAATTGACCGCCTTAGGGCGGACTTCCCCAACCTCCGTATCCTGCTCCTCATCGGACAAGAGGAGCTGAAGGAAGCGGGAACAGCCCTGGCTTCCTGCGACGAATACGTCGCCGTACCCGCCGAGGAAGGTCGGTTCCAGAAGTCGGTCGAAAACCTGATCAAGCGCGCCAGCCTTGATCACGAGATCTCCCGCCTGAGCCAAGGGACCCATGGCGCTCCCTCCACTCCAGGAAACGTTTTCCTAGAGCAAGGGCAGATTCGCCCCTTCCAGCAGTACGAACGCGACATCCTCCTGCATGCCCTGACAACCACCCATTGGAACGTTAAGGAAACGGCCACCCGCCTCAAAATCGGACGCGCGACCCTCTACCGCAAGATCGACAGGTACAACCTGCGCGCTTTTCGCCACCAACGCCACGCATCCTAACCCGTAATGGATGGGGAACGGGCCTGACCCGGCTTCCCAGTTCGGACTAAGGCACCCCACGGGCTGCCAACAGAAAGGGGATCGGTTTCGACCGGGCCCCTTTCTTTGTATCCTTACATGGTGGTCCACTTCCCCCAAGGGGCGCCACATGAGACTGGTTGGCCACCAAGCCCCCCCAACATACTCCCATGCGCATCTCTTCCCGCACGCTCACATCCCTGCTCATCCTTGGTCCCCTCGCTGGCATGGCTCCCGCGCAAGCAAGCTCCGGCAACCCCTTCCAGGAGGAAAAGCCCAAGGTAGAGCAGAAGAAGGAAGACCTCAGCAAGCAAGCCTTCAAGTCGATGACCCCTGAAGAGGCCTTCGTTGAAGCAGCAAAGAGGAACAAAATTTCCATCCTGGTTTTCGTCCGCCCAGGCCAATCGGCCTCGGATCAGATGATCGAGGGGAGCCTAAAAAATGAAACCCTGCTGACCTGGCTGAAAGACAACTCCATTGCGGTAAAGCAAGTCTTTGGAGAAAACGACGAGTGGATCAAGCGCAAGGGGATCAGGAGCTTCCCGGCAATTTCTGTTCGCACAGCCAACCGCCGCATCCTGGATGTCATCCATGGTTACAAGACTGCTGAAGAACTGCTGGTCTTGTTTGACACATGCATCCGCACAGCAAGGACCAATTCCCGCCCCGAAGGCGAAGCAGCGGAAGACCCCTATTCCTGGCTGGCATATGGGAGCTACCTATTCGGTAGCGCAGGAGATCCCGACGAGATTGGCAGTGCGCTCCTGTGGTGCCTGGATCATGCGCATGACAAGGATCCAGCGTTCCTGGAGAGGCACCTCGATTTCCTCCTGCGCAAGCTGGCGCAGGTAGCCAAGATCTCTCCCAATGTGGAGCAAGGTCTACACCAACGGCGCGATGCCCTGCACAACAAAGTGGTCTCGGGAGATGCTTCCAATCTCGAGGCTTACGCGCTCTCACGATTTGGTCTATTTCTGCGCGACATGGACGATGCCATACGCGCCTTCAACCAGATCACTCCAGACACAAAACACAAGCAAACCCTCAAGAGCGTACTGATGTGGAGCAACCTGGAACGCATGGTTGCTTACCGGCGCTATCCCGATCTGCTGGAGCACCTGCCCGACCCGCTTCCCGTATTCAAATCGCGCCTAGCTGCGATTGTGGCCATCGAAAAGGGAGACGCCGTCGAGCAAAAGTCAGACCTCCCTCGTCCCCCTGGCGCAGGTGACCAAGATTCCAAAACCAAAGAGGCCAAAGTCAAACCGGAGGTTCCGCTCCCCGGGATCGCTCAAACGCGTAACGCCATGGTCCAGGACGCGGCTTTTTTCTATGAGTGTTTGGCTGCCACTGGGCGCCTGAAAGATGCGGAAGCGCTGATGATCTTGGTTACAGACTTCGAATGCTCCGGCCGATGCTACGCCAGGTTCATCGAAAGAGCCAATCGACTCAAAACGATGGAATTGGCCAACGCCATTGCGCAGCGTGGAAAGGAGAGGGTTCCCGAGGATCAAATCTGGCGCATCGATAACATGGTGATCCGCGGCTCTCGAGGGGTCCGTCGCTAATCCTCCCACGGTCGAAACCACTAATCAGCCCCAAGCGCCCGCCACACGGTGCTCGGGGCTTTTTGCTTCCACTGTGCGATTTCACTCACTAGCGATCCCCGTCAGCAAAACGCATTATGGCTTCTCCGAACGGTTGCTCCCCCACGCTTGTCGGGTAGTCTCTATTTGTCGAACAACCCTCCGCACCATTTAGAACCCACGCTTCATGCTCCACAAGAACACTGCTCGCCTCGCATTGGCAGTCCTTTCCCTGACTTTCCTAATGGCGAGTTCTTGCGGCCCTGATGACGGAAAGGGTACAGCCCGCAAGCACTTCGGTGCGGGAGCCAACAGGGAGAAAGGCCTTGAGGTACTGAATCCCTACTCGCCCGACTTACCCTTCTACTACTCATTCGGTTCACTTCCCTATGGCAAAGTCTTTGCCCACACCTTCGAACTGCGAAACATAGAAGACCGTGCCATCACTATCAAACGTTGGGAACCAGCCTGTTCTTGCTCGAGGGTCAAGTCGATGTACGCCTGGAAGGGTGAGGATATGGAACAAGGCACCACCGCCGGAAACATCTCTAAGCGCGGCGAGATGCTGCGGGTGGAACCGGGGCAACGATTCTCGATAGAGATCCTGGTGGACACCAAGCGTGTGGCGCCCAACGCCCACAAACTGGCGGTTTTGCGTGTCGTTACGGACTCGCAAGTCGAACCCTACATGGCCTTTGAGGTCAATTTCCTCCCCGAGAAGTTATTCGAACAGGCGTCGCCTTCACTGAAACTTGGCGACATCCCCTTGGGCGGCGGAATTGGAAATACCCTGCAGGTTTGGTCAAGGGTATCCATGGGTGAAGCACGCCTGATTGACGTGCATTCCACAACACCCGGACTTCATGCCGAGTTGGAGTTGATTCCAGATCATTCGTCCAACTGGAACTTGACCGTGACCGCAATCGGACAGGAAACGCGGGGCCCCCTACGCGGCGCAGTGGTCCTTCGAACAACCGACATCAATGGGCTAGGCGATGCCGGTCGCTTGGAGATACCGGTCGAGGGACGAGTGGTGCCTCCGATAATGATGTACCCCTCCAACCTGAGCTTCGGGCGCATTGCCCAAGGGAAAGGGAGCAGTCTCACAGCAGGAGTGAACGGGTTGGCGCCCGGGCACAAGATCGCCATCAAGCAGGCCCGCTTAGCCGGCCCCTCGGCGGAATTCCTGACGGTGGAACTCGAACGCATCGCAACGGACACCTTTGGAAAAAGTGTGCGAATCGACGTGCATATTCACTGCGACAAGGACACTCCCCCGGGCGAAATCAAGGCCGAATTGACCCTGGATCTGGTGGATGAGCTCGATCCAACGATCGTGCGCTCTATCCACGGCCTTGTGGAATGAGCCGCCCGCTAACCCGCCAGGTAGCCCACCCTCTTCTTGCCAACCTGAACCAAAACCCGTCCTGCGGGTTTTGAAATGGTTGAACCGGGATCCTTTTGAACTTCCCCGTCCAAACGCACAGCTCCCTGTTGGATCATACGCCGCCCGTCCGAGGTGGTCTGCACCAATCCCATGTTACGCAGCAGGTTCGGAAGGGGAAGCTCGGTACCCCATTCCTTGGACCACGGGGTCATCGCGATGTCATCGGGCAACCGCTTGTCGCGCACTTCCCGATCAAATGCCGCGGCGGCTTCCTTGGCAGCTTCTTGGCCATGGTAGCCCGCGGTGATTTCGAAAGCCAAGCGGGCCTTGGCCTCACGTGGATGCCCCCTCAGGAGTGCTTCCATTTCATCCTCGGGCAGGCGGGTCAATTGAGTGAACCAAACCGGCATGGTGTCGTCGTCCAATCGCATGACCGCAAAGGTCATGGCGCGAGGGCCGTCTCTTAGTCCCACGGCATTGCCGTAGGACTTGCTCATTTTACGTCCATCCAAACCATTGATTAGGGGCGTGGTAATAACGACCTGCGGGCGTTGAGACTCCTGCCCTTGCAAGCGCCGGCCTACCAGTAGATTGAAGAGCTGATCGGTCCCGCCAAGCTCCACATCGGCCTGGACCTCCACCGAATCCCAACCCTGCATGAGCGGGTAGAGGAACTCATTGATCCCGATGGGCTCGCCCGCTTCCATTCGCGTCTGGAAGGTGTCACGCTCGATCATCTGGGCCACGGTCATGCGAGTGCACAGTTTCAGAAGCCCCTCAAAATTCACGGCGTCAAACCACTCCGAGTTGCGTCTCACCTCGACCCTGTTCATGTCCAAAATCAAACCCGCTTGCTCCACGTAGGTGCGCAGGTTTTCATTCACCTCCTCGCGAGTCAGCACGGGGCGCAATTTGCTGCGGCCCGTGGGATCACCAACCATAGCCGTGGCATCCCCCACGATCAGAATGATCGTATGCCCAAACTGCTGCAAATCACGGAGCTTGAGCAAGGGAATGGAGTGGCCGATGTGCAGGTCGGCTGACGAAGGATCCATGCCAAATTTGACTCTCAGCCCCTTGCCTTGGGCAAGGCGCGCCTCAAGCAACTTGCTGAGATCCTGCCTATCCACCAAATCCACGCAACCCCGTTCAAAGGCCGCCATGTGGTCCGCTAGCAAAAAATCACTTACCTGCTGTTGCGTCTGCATGCCCTATTTGTACTAAGGCCCGCCGCCCCGATCTAGCCTAACCCTGGGACAATCGGAACAAGTGCTCACGCCATGCCTCCAAGCCGCTCGGCCGGGGATCATGGGAACAGAACCAGCGCAATAGGGGCTCCATGCGGCTGAACATTTCCGGTGTGGCGCGTCCGACAGGACCACGCAGCCCAAGCAAGGTCTCGCGATAGCGCTCGGGTGCGATTCGAATAGCTCGTTCGACCAAGGCCGACATGCCCATCTGCCCGGTCTCGACCTGCCGCACCAATTCGGAAGGAGCCAGGACCCCGTTTGGCAGGAAAGCTGCCAGTTGAATCTGCATGCAACTGGCCTCCGGCCACGTCTGGGCGGGGTAGAGCTCGCCCCCCTCCAGTAGCCCCCCGGCTCCCATGCGAAGCACTAGGGTCTCTCGCAGACCCAAGGCGCCGCCCAGGGCACTCGCCCTGTGGGGACCCAGATTCACCGTCAGGGTCCCCAGGGGGGGCAGCTCCATCTCTTCCAAGCTCAAAAACGCCCGACTGGAGGCCATTTCGGCCCCCTCGCCATTTGGACCGATCAATAGGGCTTGCTGGCTGAGGATGGCAGGACCGGGCCTCAACTCCATGGGAGCCGGCCAGCGGTTCTTGATGGTCAAAATCAGAGACCGGGGCGCTCGATCCCCGTGCAGCTCGAGCTGGAAGATCAGGGATGCCATCCGTGCACGGCCCTTCAGGATCCTCTCAAAACGCTTGGCCGCCCGCACTTGCCAGCGCACCTCGGTCTGCTTAGCTCCTTCCTGTTCCTCCAACTCCAATTCCAGCTGGGGTATCAACCTGGCCAGTATGTCCTCCGCAGCTTGGTTTTCTTGATTCTCCAGGGCTTCCAATAGGCCGACGAAAGCCGCCCGGTGGCGAGGTGACACAGAAGCCAAGTCGAAAGGCGCAGGAGCCTGAGGCGCCCGGGCCACGCAGGCCGCCAGTATCAGGGGCAGAAACCAAATAAAAAGACGTGGGAGCATGGGATCATTCTGTGGGGCGCATGGGGCAAGTCAACAGGGGCCCCACGATTACCCGGTTGCGTCCCCCATGCTACATGTCTGGACACAAAAAAAGGCCCCCCCCCGCAGTAAGGAGGTTGGGCCCGAATGGAACCGAGAGAATTACTCGGCGGCAGGAACGTCGTCGCCTTCGGCGGCGGGAGCGTCGGCGGCGGGAACGTCGGCGGCGGGAACGTCGGCGGCGGGAGCTGCTGCCTCAACGGGCTTGGCTTCCGCTTCGGGGGTCTTCTTGGCGGAGGCCTTCGCGTCAGTAGTTTTTTCCTTGGAATCGGAATCTTCGCTGCTGGGTTTGATGGGCGGGAGCGCATCGTTCTCGGAGAAGTCGGAGTGTACAAAGGAGAGGCCGATCTTGCGCTCTTCGATGTCCACGCGGATCACACGCACCTCAACCTTTTGGTTGGGCTGCAGAATATCCTCGGGGTTGGCACCACGATCGTCCGTAATCTCGGAGATGTGCAACAGACCTTCCAGGTCGTCGCCTAGCTTCACGAACACACCAAAGTTGGTGATCTTCGTGACGAAGCCGGAGAGCAAATCGCCAACATGGTAGTTGTTGGGGATCGACTCCATCCACGGGTCGGCGGACAGTTGCTTGCGGCCCAGGGCGATACGCTTCTTTTCCTTGTCGACGGAAAGAACCACGCACTGCAGGGTGTCGCCTTTCTTGACCATCTCGGAGGGGTGACTGACCTTCTTGGTCCAGCTCATGTCCGAAACGTGCAACAGGCCATCGATGCCTTCCTCGATCTCCACGAACGCGCCGTAGGAGGTGAGGTTGCGCACGGTGCCTTCGATGACGGTGCCGATCGGGTAGTGGTCGCCGACCATATCCCAAGGGTTCGTCTCCGCTTGCTTCATGCCGAGCGAGATCTCTTGCTTGGCATGGTTAAACTCGAGCACGACCACTTCCACTTCGTCGCCGGTCGAAACCAGTTCGGAGGGGTGGTTGACACGACGGGTCCAGGACATCTCAGAGATGTGTACCAGGCCTTCGATACCTTCCTCAAGTTTGACGAACGCGCCGTAGGACATGACGTTGACCACGGTGCCCTTGCACTTGTTACCGGAGGGATAGCGCTCTTCGATGCCGTCCCACGGGGATTTGGTGCGTTGCTTGATACCGAGCGCAATACGCTCGCGGTCGAAATCGACGCGCAGAACCTTGACTTCTACTTCCTCGTCCATCTTGACCATTTCCGAGGGGTGGTTGATGCGACCCCAGGACATGTCGGTGATGTGAAGCAGACCATCGATGCCACCCAGGTCGACGAACACACCGAAGTCGGCGATGTTCTTGACGATACCCGTGCGGATTTGGCCTTCTTCGATCTCGGCGAGCAGGCCTTCCTTGAGGCGCTGACGTTCCTCTTCAAGAAGCTTGCGACGGGAGATCACGATGTTCATGCGCTCTGGATCGATCTTGATGATGCGAGCACGGATCGGTTCGCCGATAAAGTCGGAAACTTCGGTGGTACGACGAAGGTTGACTTGGCTGGCGGGCAAGAAGACGTTGACGCCTTCCACGTCGACCAACAGGCCGCCCTTGATCTTGCGTTGCACAACGCCCTGGATCTCGTCGCCCTCGTGGTAGGTCTCGGAGATGCGTTCCCAAGCACGCAGACGATCTGCGCGGCGCTTGGAAAGGATGGACATGTCGTTCTCGTCCAAACCTTCGAAGTACACTTCGAATTCTTCGCCCGTGTTGGGCAGGGTCTCACCAAATTCGGAGAGGGGCACCGTTCCTTCGGCTTTACCCCCCACGTCCATGATCACTTGACCGGTACGTTCGTCAACGCTGTCGACCTTAGCCATAACCATTTGGCCAGGGGTGACGTCAACGATGCCTTGATTGAGACTGACTTCAAGCATCTCATCATCGACTCCTTCGAATGATGCTGCGAGACGTCGTTCTAACTCTTCTGAGTCCAGTTCGAGTTCACGGACTCGTCGGCTGGATAGGGCCATGCTACTTGGGGTTTCGGGTCGGTTGTATTTGAGTGTTTGACAATACCCGCCTGGATTCGAAAGTATGTGGGGACCCGAATGTTGCCCAACAAGACCTTCGCCCGAGGGCGAGAACCGGGGATTCTAGGGTCCTGGAGGCCCTCCAGGGCCAATGAAAGGGGGTTTTTTGCCAGCAATTGTTCCCTGATTTAGCCCAAGGCTCTGGCCCATGGATCCCCTGGGCGAGCCGCCCGACAAAGAGCAATTTCCAAACGAGTCGTCCCCTCTCGCCTGGCGACGTTGTCGGGACCTCACACATAGAGCCACGATCACGATGCAGAGCACCTGGCACCTTGCCAGGCGATTTGTGACACCCGTCCGAATGCCGCCGATTGCCGGGCGGCCTGCTAGGCTTCCCCAGGGGTTTCCGGCAAGCACTCCTGGTCGGTTCCCACCATCTCTTGGGCGATCCAGGCACGAACCTGGTGCAAGGCATCCGTTTCCTTGGGGTCCACCGGGGGGCCAAAGCGGACCGTCAACTGGGCCGGGCGCGGCGTGCCCATGGACCGGCCCCAGGCCCGGTGGGTCCCGAGCAGGGCGCAGGGGATCACCGGCACCCGCGCCTGGCGGGCGGCCATCAAAGCACCGCGCTTGAAAGTGCCCAAGCGCCCATCCCGGGAGCGTGTGCCCTCCGCGAACATGGTCACCAAGTCCCCCGCCTTCAAGTGCTCGACCACCTGCTTCAGGGCCTTGCGGTCCCCGCTATGCGGATCGATCAAGACCGCCCCGCACGATTCCATCACAAAGGCCAAAATACGGCTGTTGGACAGGGTTTGCCGGGCCACAAAGCAGACGTGTCGCCCCTGGGCCCCCTTGGCCACAAGTGGGATGTCCAACCAGGAGGCATGATTGCTGACGATGAGCCCACCTTTGCCCTTGGGGATATGCTCACGACCCAAAGCGCGGGTCGGAAAAGGCCAAATGAAAGCGCATAGATGGGCGAATCCGATGATCAGGAGGTAGACCCAAGACCGTGTGACACGGGGTGTGGCCGGCGTAGTCTTTTCCGAGGTCATGTCGCTCATCGATCGACTCCCCCAAAAGGGCTGGCACCCTTGGAACGACCCTTTTGGCCATCGGAAATGGGTTCCAGGACCTGCAACATGCATTCGAGCACCTGCTCGATGGTCAGGCCGTCGGTGTCCACCACATGGGCCTCCTGCGCCTGAATCAGGGGCGAGGCCGCCCGCTCACTGTCCTGCCGGTCCCGGCGTTGAATGTCGGCCATGAGCTCCTGCAGGTCACTATCAGGAGCCAATTGCCCGAGCCGTCGCCGTGCACGCTCCTCCAACGAGGCGGTCAGGAAGAATTTGTACTCTGCCCCCGGAAACACTACGGTCGTGGTGTCGCGGCCCTCGGTGACCAGGTCCCAGCGCCCTCCAACCCTGCGCTGGGCATCCACGAGCACGGTCCTTACCTCGGGCAGGACCGCCACCTTGCTGGCGGCCGCCCCCTGCTCTTCGCCCAACAGGCGGTCCATATCCAGCACCTGTCCACGACTCAACAGGCGGCCTTCTTCGGAGACACCCAGATCCAGGGCCTTGGCCACCCGTGCGCAGGCTTCCGGATCCTCAAAGGTGATGCCCTGATCCAAGCAGGTCACCCCCACAGCGCGATACATGGCGCCGGTGTTGAGCATTAGGAAACCCAGGTGCTGGGCCAGAAGTTGGGCAACCGTGCTCTTCCCCGACCCCGCGGGTCCATCGATGGCAATGATCATGTCGCGGGGAGTGTACGCCCTACCAACGACTTCGTCAGGGATTTCGAGATCCTTTCGCTCCCGAAAAAAAGAAGGGCCTGGGAAGTGGGCCCACTAGCACGTGCTTGAAGAAACCAATGCCGGGTCCCGATCGGGCTGGAACTCGAAAACGTCCGCTGAACCATGCCCAAAAGCATCGAGAACAATGAAACGTGCGGCGCCGCCCCCGAGCATTTCGTCGCGTGCCACATGGGCATGTCCGCAAAGAACCGCCCGGGCTCCCGTCGCTTGGGCAAGCGCAAAGACCTCCCCAGTCTGCATTTCCATGCGCGCGGGGTCCTTGGCTGGCACGGCGCGTTTTGAAGCACTCCGCAACCTGCGAGCCATAACCCGGCTAAGAAAAGCGGGTTGATGTTTGGCCCAAAACCGAAAAAAACCAGACCTCAACACCCGCCGCAGACGCTGGTAGCCATGGTCCAAAGTGCAGAACTCATCCCCATGCAATAGCAACCAGGCTCCGCCGGGACCTTGCGAAAGGGCCCCCTCCGGATAAACGCAAACACCCGTTTGGGCCTCAAACCCTTCGCCTATCAGGAAATCCCGGTTTCCGGGGACAATGCCCACAAAGCCACCGGTATCGGTGCGCCGGCGCAGGGCCTTCAGCACAGGAGCGAACTCGCAGTCCCCCAAACTGGGGCCTCCCAACCAGTACTCGAACAGGTCCCCAAGGATCCACAGGGACTCCCCGGTGGGCAGACCTTCAAGCCATTTCAAGAACCGACCTTGATGGGGGTCGGCCGACCCTTTCAGGTGTAGGTCACAGATAACCCTGGCGGAACCTGACAATTGCCCGGCTGGCGGCACGGAACCGTAGCGGCTCGATTCCGCGGCTTCCTTCACGAGCGATCCCCATCGGCGATGTCGTGCTCCTTGAGCTTCTCCCACAGGACCTTGCGGGAGATGCCGAGAAGCTCCGCCGTTTGAGAGCGGTGCCCCCCAGTGCTTTCCAAAGCACGGCGCAAGTGCTCGTACTCTGCCGCTTTTAGCACTTCCCGCAGGGGTTGGACGTCATCCTGGACCTGGTTGGCCCCCCGCCACCGGGGATCGGACGCGAGCAAATCCTCACAGGCCAATTGTCCAGTCGTGCCCGCCAAAGCGATGGCCCGCTGAACAGAGTTCTCCAACTCACGCACGTTGCCAGGCCAAGGATAGCGCTCCAGCTGATTCATCGTGCTACGCGAGACTTCATAGGTTTGACCAGCGCCGTGCCGAGCAATCATGTGATGCACCAAAAGGGGTACATCGCCTTCCCGATCGCGCAAGGGCGGAAGGTGGATGGGGACCACATGAACCCGGTAATAAAGGTCTTCTCGGAAGAGACTCTCACGTACCCGCCTCAATAGATCCACCTTCGTGGCCACTACAACCCTGATATCGGCTTCGAGGGTCTCCTCTCCGCCGACCCGCTCGAAGTTGCGCTCCTGCAGGACGCGCAACAATTTCACCTGGGTCGGCATGGGCATATCATCGATATCATCGAGAAACAGGGTTCCCCCATGGGCCAGTTCAAAACGTCCCTTGCGCGTTTTGCGCGCATCGGTGAAGGCTCCCTTTTCATGGCCGAACAGTTCCGCCTCCAACAGGTTTTCCGGCAGGGCTGCGCAAGATATCGCAACGAAACGTTCGTCCGCACGCGAGCTGAGTGCATGCACTGCATGCGCAATGCGTTCCTTGCCTGTACCGCTTTCGCCTTCGATGAGAACGGTCGCTTCGGACGAGGCCACCGTCTGCACGCGCTGCAAGACGTCGCGCATGCTTGGGGAACGACCCACGATGCCCGAAAAAGCGGGCTCCCCGCCAAAGTCCCCTCGAAGGGCTTCATTCTCCTCTTGGAGCCGAAACAGCTTTCCCAAAGTTGCCACCCTGGCGACCACGGCCTCGTTGCGAAAGGGCTTTTGCAGGTAATCGACCGCCCCGACGCGCATGGCCTCAACCGCCTTGTCCACGGTGGCAAAACCGGTCATCACAATCACAGGGCGCTCGCTGTTGAGTTCCATGGATTTCAACAACACCGCATCCCCTCCCGCCCCTGGCATGCGCACATCGGTAATTACCAGATCGGGCGCATCCCGCTCGAGAATAGCCAAGGCTGCATCAGTATTAGCGGCCGAAAGAACCTGGTGCCCAGCCTCATCCAAAGCGTCGCCAAGGGTGACCGCAATAGAGATTTCGTCTTCAGCGATGAGAATTTTCATGCTCTGCTCCTTGGTGGGTTGCTTCCCCCGGAACGGGGGTTCTGTGGGATCGGCCAAGGGCCCCACTTAGGGCCCTGGCAAGTCCTAGAGTTGACCACCCGGAGCCTGTTTGAGCTGTCGATCCCCGCCTTGGCTTTGGGCGTCCTCCAAGGCATCATCCGCAGCCTCCAAGAGGGCATCAAAGAACATCGTGTCATTGCTCTCGTTATAGGAATAGCCAATGGACAAGGTCACACCCAGGGTGCGATCTCCCGCAAGGAATTCCAGCTCGCGGGCAGCGGCCAAAATGCGCGCCGCCATGACAGCTGTACCGGCGGATCCGGTGTGGGGTACCACCGTCAGGAGCCGATCATCTGGCAAGCGTCCCAAAAAATCGCTGCTTCGAATTTCCGCCTTGAGGAGGTCCACGATCCGTCCCAGGATGGTCTCTTTCACGCTGTAACCGTAGAGGTCCCGCAGGTAGCCTAAACGGTCCACGGAAACCATCATGCACGAAATGGGATACCCGTAGCGCTGGGCGCGGTTGAACTCCACTCGTATCAGATGCTGGATCTGAGCCAGGGAGAAGAGATGGCTATCTTCGGATGCGTGGTTGCTCATGGGGTCTATGCAGGACAGGACGTCCTGAGACGTCACCGCCCCAAGGGAAAGGGACGAGGGGGGCCATCCTAAGGCTCCAGATAGTGCCACTGCAACCACCAGCAGGGCTGGGGGCCATGAATTGACGACGCGCCCCTAGAAAAGGTGGGTGACGTACCGAATTAGGCCGTCGATGGCATCGTCGTAGCTCCAGCCCCTATTCTGCCGGAGGAGAATCGCCATGGCGGCCAGGATTAGGCTGTAGGCCGAAATAGCCACCAAATTGGCCACTAGGTAGGCCAAGAACCCCCTGCCCTTGCGTTTCGCATTGCGCACGGCACCCCGCGCTCCCGTCTGCAGGGACATCATTAGAAAATCCCGCTGAAGACCGCCGGCCCGGGCCAGCAGCTCTGCGGATGTATCCATTTGATCCCCCACGTTCTCGAGGATTTCGTTCGCGCAGGTGTCCGCATCAAAACTCCCAGAATGAACCGTTTCCTGCCAACGTTTCACCAGCTTACGATCGGGCAGTTTCTGTTCGATGCACAGGCCGGCCATGAGGCGGCGGGAGGCTTTCTTGGCTTGATCCATCTTGGAGGGCTGGCAAAGGCCAGATTAGGGGTTCGGTATGGGGGTGGGCCCCGCTCCAGCCTGAGACCATCGGCTGGCATGTCAAATGGGCGACCACGATTATTGCGGTTTCATTTTAGGGCCTTGGCCCTACAACGCGCGACTCTGGAGCGGACAGATCCTATAATAGTAAGCAAGTCCAGTTACCGGCTTTCCGGTCCACCCTCCCCCACCCCTCATTTGAAACTAGGTCTCCACCAAAGCGCGCGCCTGGAGCAGCGACTCATGCAGTCGCCCCAAATGATCCAGGCCATGCAGATCCTGCAATTGGGGGCCCTGGATCTGGAGGGGCGAATTGAGCAGGAGCTGTTGGAGAACCCAGTTCTGGAGCAGCTCGAACAGCTTCCAACCAGTGGCGAGGAGAACAACAGGCCCGCAGAGGAGAAGAGCCGGGAACAGAAAGAGGAAGAGATCGGATCGGACTCCATGCATGACGCCGTGGAGTCGATGGAGTGGGAGTACGGAGAAGGTCGACGAGCCCCCCAATCCTCGCTGGACGGGGATCCCAAATACGAGGCTCTTCAGAATACGGCCGACACTCCGCACACCATGGCCGAAGCCCTGGCCGACCAGGCCATTTGGCTCGACCTCACCGAAGACGACCGCATCAAGCTCGACTTCATGCTTTGGTCCCTGGACGAACATGGTTACTTGCGCCAGGGCTTGACCCTGTTGGCGGAGCAAATGCAGGAAGCCCTTGGCAAACCCATCGACCGCATGCACCTGGCCAGCCTACTGGAGAGGTTGCGAAAGACCACCCACCCGGCCTTGGGCGCCACCGACCTCAAGGATTGCCTCTCCCTCCAACTGGAAACCAAGCAAATCTCTGACCCGCTGCTCTGGGCGCTGATCGAAAACCACTTGGATGACTTGCAGGCCAACCGCCTACCCCGTATCGCCAAAGTCACAGGAGCCGACCTGGAAGAAATCAAACTGGCCATTGGCGACCTGCGCCACCTGGACCCCTATCCCGGCACGGATTTCGGAGGCCAACCGGCCACCAATATCATCCCGGATGTGATGGTCGAAGAAATCGAAGGTGAATGGACCATTCGGCTGGCGCGCGATCGGGGTGAGCTATTGACTCTGAGCGCCGACTACCTGAGCCTCCTGAAAAAGAAGGACTCCGACAAGGAGGCCAAAACCTGGCTTCGCAAAAGGGCAGAACAGGCCACCTGGTTCATCGATGCACTCAAGCAACGGCAAAACACCCTGCAAAAGACCGCCTTGCGGATTTTCTCATACCAGGAGGACTTTCTGCGCCATGGCAAGGAAGCTCTCAAACCCCTGCGAATGCAAGAGGTTGCCGACGATCTGGGAGTGCACATTTCAACCATCAGTCGCACCGTCGCGGGAAAATATGCCCAAACCCCCCTCGGCATCTTCCCCCTCAAATTCTTCTTCACCGGTGGAACCTCCACCGACACTGGCAACCAGACCAGTCAGGTCAGCGTGAAGGAACTTGTTCGCCGGGTGATCGCCGGAGAAGACAAACAGAGCCCCCTATCTGACGAAGCTCTGGCGAAGCATCTACAAACAAAAGAAGGCATCAAAATCGCTCGAAGAACAGTCACCAAGTACCGCAAAGCACTTGGGCTGCCGAGTTCCAGTGGACGCAAGCAGTATTAGGTCAAGCCCACTCCCCTGGCCAGCTCCATTTTTCGGCTGCCCTGGCGGGGGCCATGCCCTAGACTAAACTGCCGTCCGCCCCCCTTCCCCAATCACACTTCGAGAATGAACGTCAAGGCCACCGAACTACGCAAGGGCATGGTCCTCCAAATCAAGGGCCAACTGGTGCAGGTCACCGATTACAGCCACGCCACCCCAGGAAACTGGCGAGCCATCATCCAGGTCAAGACCCGCAACCTAACCACCGGCCAGCAGACCAGCTTCCGACCGGCCGCAGGCGACTCCTTTGAGACTGCTTTTCTCGAACGCAAAAAGTGCCAGTATCTCTATCAAGAGGCCAACGGAGACTACGTCTTCATGGATGGAGACACCTTCGAGCAGTACCCCATCCCTGCCGACTTGGTGGCTGACCGGATGGCCTTCGTCAAGGAGAGCGACGAGGTGGAATTGACATTCCACGAAACGACCCCGCTCGGGCTGGAACTCCCCACCAACGTGGTGCTCGAAGTGGCCGATGCCGAAATGGCTGTAAAAGGAAACTCTGCCACCGGCGTCAAGAAAGACGCGGTCCTGGAAACGGGGCACAAACTCAAGGTCCCCATGCACATTGGCGTTGGTGAAAAGATCACGGTTAATACCGACACTGGCGAATTCGTCGGTCGCTCCAAGGAGTGACCGCGTCCTGTGGACAACACGTTTGGGAGCGTAGCCGAAACCGTCCGCGCTCTTTTATTGGCGCCCGGCGGCCACGGCTTGCCAACGACAGGCTAACGCCCCGGTTTGTAGTAGATTACCAGATCCAGGTCCCTCCCTTCCATGGGCAAGGAAAAGCGCTCCACCAGGCGGCAATCCCGGGCCAGGAATGCGCGCAACTCCTGACGGGGCCCGCGCTTCCAAAGGTCCAAGAAAGCAGGCCGGATCACAAGCCAAGTGGGGCGCACCGAACGGCGTGCACTTCGAAAATTTTGGGGCTGGGTACGATCATTCCAACCGACCGTTCTTGGGTGACGCACGTCGGTAAACCCGGGATCCAGGTAGAAATCCCCCAGTCCGGCCTGCATGCCCAGAACCAAGTCATGTTCCGATCGATGATTCCACACATAATCGTACGCCTCCCTCCAGCGGGGTCGCTCCCCTTGCCGCACGGTTGAATACAACCCTATCTGCGCCAAGCTGGGTAACAGCAGCACGGCCACGTAGGCCAAGCGCACGCGGCGCGGCATTTGAATGGAATCCAAGGGCCAAGTGGCCAACACCAGCATCCAAGGATGGAGTCCGAAAAGGTACTGGGCCGACACCATGCCGAACAATGAGAGAATGGCGATGCAGCAGGAGGTTGAGAGGACCACCGCCAATAGATATTGGCCGTGCTTTTGCCCTGCAAATACCGCATGCAACCCTCCGATCCAAAGGCCGACGCCGATGACGGGCGTCAGAAAAAACGCCGTGCTCTTGATCAGATGCAGAAAGCTGGACAGGCCGCCCAGCGCCCCTCCGCTTTGGTAGGTCCGGAAAGCCGACAACAAAGCGGGTCCCTGCCAAACCAGGGCGATGCAGGCTCCGCCCACGATCCACTTCAGTGGAACCAACAAGCGTTCCCTTTGGGTGGGATCCAGGGCATAAGCGCCCAAACCAAGTGCCATGCCAACAGCAACCACAGCCCCATGGGGATGAAAGAAGGACCCCGAACCCACCACGCAGAGGCCGATCAAAGTCTGGGGCCCATTGGCCCGCCGCAAACCCCGAAGAAAAATCCCGGTACCGAGCAATCCGATCCACTCGGTCATTGTGTAGCCCCGGGCCGTTTGGGACCAGTATTGCTGCCAGGAGCTTGCGGCCAAAAGCGCTGCAGCGACGCCCGCACGACGGGAACCGGCGATTGGCAGGAAGGCCCAATAGCATGTGGGGATCACCAGAAAACCCACTAAAGCGGGGAGAAAGCGCAGGCTCCACCCATCGATCTGCCCTCCCAGCACGTCCACAGTCCAACGAATCAGATGGTAACTGGCCTGATGGAACCTGCCCGGGGCCCCGTTCCAAGCATCCGAAACGGTCAGAGCTTCGTCATACCAGAGGCTCCACACGTCCAGATAAAGGAAGCGAAGCAAACCAATGCATAGGGCTGCAACCAGCCAGGGGGCCACGCAATGGCGGGCTAGGAGGACTTGAATGGTACGTTGGTTGGTATCCTTGGGCATGACAACTTGAGCAGGGTTCCAAACCAGGACGAAGATGTCCAATGGGAAGTTTCCCCTGGCCCCAGTCAATACCTTGCGATCCCCGTTCCGGCTCCCCACAATCGAAGCATGCTGTACCGCTCGCCCTTGGCTCTCATCTTCCTGCTCATCGTTTCCTGTAGCAGCACGCCCCCGGTCCATTTTTTCTCGTCGCCCCCGGGGGCCCGGATTGTGATCGATGGCGAGGACTCTGGATTCGTGACCCCCGCATCCTTGGATATCCGCAACAAGAACCACCGGACGGTCGAGTTTGTGATGCCTGGATACAATACGGTCGTCCGGAACCTTCGCAACGGCGTGCGCCGGAAATACGTTTTCTACGGGGATTGGGTAGCGCACTACAACACATGGCGATTCCCCCTCTGGTTGAATCTGGGAGATTTTTTTCAGCAGCGCACCTTGCTCAAGGGTGAGCTACCCTCCCGACTATTCGTGCAAATGCAGCGGCAAGAACGGCGCCAGTGAACGTCACTCTCCCAAGACGAGCGGTTTTTTTGGACCGTGACGGCACGCTCAACAAAGATGTGCACTATCTGAGCCGGGCCGGGGATTTCGAGTGGATCCCGGGCACGATCGATGGCTTGAAAGCCCTAAAGGATGCCGGGTGGGCTTTGGTAGTCATCACAAACCAAAGCGGAATTGCCCAGGGCAAACTCACCCACAAGGATCTGGAGGCCATCCATGGGCGGATGCTTTGCGACCTCAAAAAACAAGGCGTTGAATTGGACGGTGTTTACTACTGTCCGCACCACCCCAAACTAGGGGCCAAACCGGGGCCCTGCAATTGCCGCAAGCCTGAGCCAGGCTTGATTCAGCAAGCGGCAAGCGACTTGAATCTGGACCTTGCGAATAGCTGGATGGTTGGGGACTCGGTCCGTGACCTTCTTGCGGGGCACCAAATGGGGATGGCCTCGATTTTGGTACGCACTGGAAAAGGGTCCGCCCAGGAGGCCGAGCTCGAGGCGCATCCAAGCATCAACACACTAGTGGCTGAGGACATGGCACAGGCCGCAACTTGGATCCTCGCACGCCAAGAAAACTAAGCAGGGCGATTGCCGCCTAAGGAAGCAGTCGCGACGCTGGGGTCGATAACATGGTGGTCACCGAAAGCGGCAGTTTGCGCCAAGCCTCTTGCAACTTGTGGGTTTTTGGGTTGGAGGGGTTCAGGCTTGGCAATTCGGTATCCGTCACAAGGCGGTACCTGTAGTGCAAGTCCTGGGGCTCGAGGCCCTGGTGGACTTTGAAATTAAAGGCACCCGCTCCCTTGCGACTACGTCCCAGGTCAAAGGTCCGAATCCCCTGCTCTACCGCCCATTCCTTGAGCGCCATGTACTGGAAATTGGAAGCGGAGTATTGGCGATCCGCATTGTCCGCACTACCCGAATAATAAGCCAAGAGCTGATCGCGAAAGCGGAATGAAAGCACCGCTGAGAGCGGTTCACCCTCGCGGCGAACCTCGTGCACCACCGCATCCTGCCCAAAGCACTCCATCAGGGTCCGGAACCAGGTCAAAGGCAACGCCGGCGAACCTAGGCTGCGCTTGTTGCGATGGAACAAACGCACCATGTCGTCCAAATACCAGCGACCTTCCTCAAGCATCAAACCATGACGATTGCGACCCTTGCGAGCTTCAGCCCGAGCCTTTTTGGGCATTTCCTTCATTACTTGCTCGACCTCATCGGGCAGGTCCTGAATGAAGGTGGCGTAGAGGTCAGAGGCGGGTAGATCGAAACCAGGATCATGCTGGCAGCGCAATTCCAGACGTCCGGCGTTCATATCGATCGCTTGCTGTTCTGCAGCCCGAAACAGGGCGGCTTCCACATCCCGATCCCGACCAATGGGGCCCCCATACACCCCATAAGGAACGGATATCAGGTTGCGCTTGCGGCGCAGGCTCCGGCATATGGTCAGGGGCAGAACCCCCACAAGCTCATCGCCATCAAAAGCCAACCAATCCGTGCGCTTGTGCTTCATCACATCCTCCACGGCCTGGCCCCAGCCTGACAGGTGAAAGAATGTTCCCTTGGTCAGGGAACACACAAATTCGTTGCGTAGCCCGTCGTCGGTGGGTTTTGAAAGTCGAACCTGCATAAGAGCCTCTAGCGGTGAATACGATCGATCCGGTACTCCCGGATGTTGCGGGCCTGTGTAAAGACGACGATCTCTCCGACCAAGCCAAATCCAATCACCTGCAACCCCAGAACAGAAATGACAAGGCCAATCAAAAACAGGGGCGAGTGCATCGGTACCCCTTCGCTTCCAAACAGCTTGGCAAAAAATGGCCAAGCCCCCAGGCCTCCGCCGAGGACCACGCACGCTCCCCCCATCACTCCGAAGAAGCGCAGCGGTTTGTGGGTGAAGCCGGTCAAGAAGACCACACTGAGGATGTCCAACGCACGCCGGACATAGGCTAGGGGGAGTGGTGAGCCATGTTCGCGCTCCTCCCGCAGGTGCCGCAGGGCAATCTCGTCCACCCGAAAACCACGCCGATAGGCCAGGATCGGGAGGTAACGGTACATGTTGCCGTAGATGGACAACTGTTCAATCACAGCCCGATTCATGAGCCGAACACTGCAGTTCAAATCCCGGAACGGCGTGCTTGTCAGGACCCGAATCAACCAGTTGAAGGAACTCGATTGCCAGCGGTTGTATGTGGAGTCCACCCTTTTATCTCGCAAGCCGGTGGCCAAGTCCGCGCCCCCATCCAGGGACTTCAGCAATCTGTTCATGGATTCGGGGTCGACCTGAACATAGTCCGGGAGCGTGAGAAGGGCTTCCCCCTTGGCATGCTCGAAGGCACTGGCCAAACACACGGCCGCCCCAAACTTCCGGTGCAAGGCGATTGTACGGACCTGATCGCGGCTGCTCTCCTGCATTTCGAGGCCCTTCTTCCACGCCTCCCCCTTCACACCATCAAAAACCAAAATGGCTTCCCACTTCTTGCCGGCCCTTTCCAACACCCGTGCATGGGCTTGCACAACGGCCTCCACGTCGGCCTCTGCGGACTCGACGGGAACCACCATGGTGACATCCACCCCACCGGAACCAGGTCTCAAGGGCATCTCATTGGATTCTGTACCATTCATTGGTTTCGATGCATGCTCATGGGGTCAAAAGATTTTGCATGGTGCAATCCGCTGATTCGAATCACAAGTTCAGCAAGCAGTCCAAGGAGCACAAAGAAAACCGTGCTCTGGACGAAAAGGGCCATCACAAACCAGGCGGTGTTTGGCTCCCATGCGCCGCTTACCCAAAGGACGAACACGATCGCTGCGATCAGACCGAAGGGTAATGCGAGGGTGGCAAAGTACAAAAGAGGATTGCGCAGAAAGGTGGCCAACATCTTGATGTTGAACAAATCGAGGAACACTCGAAACGCGCGGCCGATGCCATACTTGCTCACGCCGAATCGACGGGCCCTGTGGTTCACGACCATCTCGCTGATGCGAGCTCCACTGGCCACGGCCAAGGCCGGCAGAAAGCGATGCTGTTCTGCGTAGATCGGAAGATTGTCCAAAAGTTCGCGCCGATAAGCTTTGAGAGTGCAACCCGTGTCGTGGATGTCGGCACCTGTGATGCCAGCAATCATTCGGTTGGCGATCTTCGAAGGAAGTCGGCGCAAGACAAAGCCGTCTTCCCGTTTTTTGCGCCAGCCCACAACCAAATCCCAACCCTGCTCCAATCGTTCGACCAACTTTGGAATGTCCGCAGGATCGTTTTGGAGGTCCGCATCCAGGGTCAGAATGATCTTTCCTTGGCTCACCTCAAAACCAGCGGCCATGGCTGGGGTTTGACCGAAATTGCATGGAAACTGCACAACCACGGCCTCGGAATCCTCTTTTTGCAGTTCCAGCAGGACTTCAAGCGACTTGTCGGAAGAGTGATCATTGACGTAAATGATCTCAAAGGAGCGATCCATGCTGCGCAGACTGGCCGTGAGTTCCCTGTGCAGAATCGGCAAGGACTCCTCTTCATTATAGACCGGTAGGACCACAGATATCTCGGGGACTTGAACGGGCATGTATGCGTGGGCCTGATGTGGCGCGCAGCTGGAGGTTGAACCGGCCGGGTTTGGACTTGGACCGGATCTTTCGCTATCGGAGGACAAAAGGATAGGTCCACAGGAATTGTTTTCTCGCGATGGGGCGAACCTTCACCAGGCCCCCTCCACGTTCGGCACCATTCCCTCCAATGGGACAGGCTTGGTCGGGGTTGGGCCGAACCCAAATCGGGATGGAATGCCCATACGAAGGTCCAGGTGGGTTCTCCAAGGGCAAATCTAGCCCCTCACGGCCCATGCGCCATGCGCCCATTGCCTTACTCGGGTGAGAGCCCAGGCACTTGCTGGTTGTGATTGCCTACCCGGGCTATCTTACTTGCATGGGAATGCACGACGAGATCTATCCGACTTGGACCCTAATTACTGGGAAGGGCCCTGACTCCCTCCTCTTGGAACCCATTTTGCGTGGATTGGCTCCAACCTTCCCATCGGTGCGCATCGAAGTCCTGAACGATGCAGCCCCTTCGCTCCCCGCCCCCACGCGCCGGGGCCGCCTCGTTTTGGATGCTACCTGCCTGACCGCCGGGGATGTCAAAAAAGTGCAACGGTACCTGGCCGAAGCCAGCGGTTGGGAATTAGTGTTGCTGGACCGCGAGGGAATCCCTTGCCTGGCACGGGAATTGGTCGGCCCGCCCCATGTCTATTGGTGGCCCGGCCCTGTTTTAGTCGAGCAGGCGATGCGCTTGCTGCACCCGCCGCGTCCCAGGGATTCGGCCAAGCTCCCCGAACACGCTCCGGAACAAGTCCCTTGCGCGGCCCCATCCACCCCGCCCGTATTCCAGAGACAGCGCCCTGCGGGCTTCATCGATTCCGATGATGAAGATGATGAACTGGACGCGATCCAGGCCATCCTATCGGCCCCTTTCGAAGAACTCGACAAGGAGGCTTCAGACCGGAAGCCCCTGCTCGAGGGATTTGGTGGGGGCATTGATGGAGGTATTGGCAGGTGCTTCGATCAACCCCGGCCCCTTCGAGATCCTGAGGCCTTGGACAACCCCGCAGGGCAGATTTCCGACTATGACCCTGAGCGAGAGGACGCGAACATGCACTTCCCCGTCGCGGACCCATTTGCGGCGGAACCGGGCACCACATGGGGGGAGCACGGAAAACCGCCCCCCCAAACCGGAAGCGAGCACCCCGTGGATCTTCTTCTGCGCGACCAGCCGGAAAGTACCAGCGCGCGCCTGGATGAAGCCCCGGACGACGACTTCCTCCAGGCCGATCCCCTGGCGGTTTCTCCGACCGACCTTCCCAAGGCCAACGCCGATTGGCAATCCATGGCTTGGTACAAGGGGCAAGTTGCGGACCTGAATGACCTGGCACAGCGACTGCATCTGGACCTGTTTGCCTTGGAAGAGGATGAGTCCCTCCATGGGCATTCCATCGCCATCGCCCTACGTGAGGACGTGGCACGACTCAGCCAGTTTGCGCGCACACTGGGTTTCCTCGCGGCGCCTCCCGCGCCGGGACACCAAACATTCTCTTTGGCGACCATGGTTCAGGAACAGCTGGGGATGCTCTCGGGTTTGGGCCCGGACGCCCCCCGCTTCCTCTTCCGCTCCGGCGATGATGCCCTTGTTCGCAGCGACAAAATCCTCCTGGTCAGCGCCCTCGACGCCGTGCTGCAGGTGGCGGGCCAGTGTGCTGGAGCGCACCCGGAAACCGTTCGAGTGGAATGCCAGTTGGAAGGGCATTCCGCCTCCGTTTCCATCGGTTTCAGACCCGGGCCGATCGCGGACTTCACCCCCGAAGAAGTGTTTGAGCCCTACGCCCTGCGCGCCTGCCTTGAGGACATCGGTCCCAACGCCCTCTCCGCCGCCCGCTCCATCATGCGCAGTCAGGGTGGGGATCTGTCCCTGCAAGTCGCTGACTGGGACGCCTTCCGTTTCGAGCTCAGCCTGCCCCAGGCGACCTAAGAGCGCCAATCCGTAGCGGATTCGCACCCGGTAATTGGAATTTCCACGCTGCGCGCGAATTGGCCAAAACGGCCTATTCAGGTCTCGGGAAGGCCATTGGGGTTCAGTTTTGTGGACGATTGTGTCGACAAATGTCGACGTGAATATGCATGAACCTTTTGTCCAGCGCCCCTGGCCCCAAAGGCCGCCCGGGGACTCCCCTTTCCAGAGATACACATGCCTAGTCTTGGTCCAGGATCAGCCGCGGACCTTGGCCCAAGTGTTGACCCGAGCGGGTCTGCCGACCGAGGTCCCCAACTCGAGCGAAAGCCCAGCTATGGCCTTGGCTCGACGCACCTGGGACCTGATCATTGTGGACCCCGAACACCTGCAGCTCTTGTCTTCCAACAAGGATCTCCTGGACAGCTGCACATCGGTCATACTCGGTCTTGGCAACGGGTCAAGCGAAGAGCCTCTCCAGGTATTTTCGTGGCTACCAAAAGCAAGCCAACCCTTGGAACTGCTGCAAACTTTTGGCCACGCCCTGGAACAGATCAGCCTTCGTGATGAAAACAAGAATCTGAGAGCCAAGCTACGAGAGAGCCTTGGGTTTGACGGTTTTCACTCGGTGGATCCGCGCATGGACGCCGTTCTGGATACCGCGAAAGCAATTGCGCCTTCTCGAGCGACCGTTCTTATTCTGGGTGAAAGCGGCACTGGGAAGACACGCCTAGCTCGCACCTTGCACGAAAATTCGGATCGAAGGAATGGCCCGTTCACTGTAGTGAATTGCGGAGCATTGCCGAGCGCACTGTTGGAGAGCGAACTGTTCGGACATGTCAAGGGGGCCTTCACCGGAGCCGTGCGTGACAAGCCAGGACGCTTTGAAGACGCCAACGGCGGGACCATTTTCCTGGATGAGATCAACAGCGCCCCCTTGGAACTACAGGTCAAGCTGCTGCGCGTCATTCAAGAGCGAGTACTCGAACGCGTCGGAGAAAATCACACCCGCCAGATAGATGTACGCATCATCGCAGCCAGCAATCAGGACTTGGCACGGGCCATTGAAGTCGGTGAATTCCGGGAGGACTTGTATTGGCGCCTCAACGTGGTTTCCCTCCCCCTCCCCCCCCTGCGCGACAGACCCCTAGACTTGAGCCGCTTGATAGAGATCTTCCTGAAGAGATTCTCTGAAGAATATGACCGCACCACACCGCGCCCCGACGCGGAGGCGCTTGAGGCTCTTGGATCCTATGACTGGCCAGGGAACATCCGTCAACTGGAGAATGTCATGGAGCGAGGAGTACTGCTGGCAGACGGGGATCGGTTGGGACTGAGTGCATTGCCAGCGGACTTGACTCAAGCCGTGCGTCAATGCGATGCGAGCAAGCTAGAAACCAGCCTCCAGCAGGGCGTAGCCACCTTGGAAGCGATCATCCCCCTCAAACTAGCTTTGGAAGGTCCTGAAAAGGCGATTCTTGTTCATGCTTTGGAAGCCACCCAGGGAAACCGCAAAAAAGCCGCCAAGGAGCTCGGAATCAACCGCACCACACTTTTCAACAAAATGCGCAAGCATGACCTCATGGACCAGGATTTCGGCGCCTCCTCAGCGCGATAGGGAAAGGGACCAAATCTGTCCCCGAAACGGAACCAAGATTGCAACTCGCGCTCACTTCACGACGGCAGCGCCAACGCGTTTGGATATCGCCAGCGAGCTGAGTTAGGCTTTGTGATCTATCATGAAGTGGACAATCCCCCTCCTCCTCCTCCTCGCCACCTTGGCGATTGCAGGCTTTGCTTTCCGCTCCGTTTTACTGGGCACACCTGAGTCCCCTCGGGAAGTCTGTGCCCGGCTGGAACAAACCACCCAACTGCCCAACTTTGACAAGCGCAATGCACTGCGCTCGCTCAGCCGCAGCCTCAACCACCCCACGGCCCGCGGTGATGACGAGCTCACCCGACGCCTGTTCCGGCTGCGTGCGAATATCCACCGGGAGATGAAGTCGTTCAACAAGGCACGTTCCGATGTGGAGCGCATGCAGGCCTTGTCGTCGGAGGAGGATGTGGACTTGGAATTGGAAGCGATCCAGCTTCAGGCAGAGACCGGCAAGACCACCGAAGCCCTTCGCCGGGTCATCGCCCTGGCTGAACGCCACCCCGACGCCCCGACCGTGCCGCAGCTCAGGGGAAAACTGGAAGCCGATAACGCGCGTGATTGGAATGAACAAGCCAAGGAGCTGGCTGATCAGTGCTTGGTTCGCTCCGACGCGCAACTCGCATTTCCGATCATCGACTCTCTCTGCGCTCAACACCTCACGGACCCCAGAAGAACACAGGTGCTGCGTGAACTCCGCTGTTTCTTCTCCAACGCGAGAGCGGACAAGCTTGGACGTATCCTGGATCTGTGCGAGGTGGCAAGCCAACACAATCGGGCCGCCAGGGCTGCCTATGCGCAGGGCCTCGAAAATGAAATGACGATCTCAGGTTTGATGGGGCTGCTGAAGCTGCTTGTCGAAAGCGATCGCCCAGACCTGGCGGTGGATCTGGGAGTTTCGTCTCGTGTTTTCCCTGAGATCCTGAAGAGCCCTGGAAGTCTGATGGTGTTGATCCACGCCATGGAAGAGCTGGGGCAGGGTCAGCGGGCTGGTCAGATCGTGAGCGAATGGCCTTGGCAGGACACCACCGCACCAAAAGAGTTTTATCGGGAGGTGTCCAAACTACTCTACAAAACGGGCAGGTTTGGACCCCTTTTGCGCGCTGCTCAGGCCCTTAGATCTTTTGGCTCTGACGATGTGACGGTTTCCTACTTTTATGTTGGGCACATCAACGGTGCTCGCTCGAACTACCAGAATGTGATGCCTTTGCTGAGCCGCTTTCTAAACGCAAACACACATGGTCCAGTGCCTGGTGCCCGCAGTGAAGCCTACCGCATCCTCGCCGCAGGATGGGCTGAACAGAACCAACCCCAAAAAGCCCTGCGCGCGCTCCAAGGAGTTATCGATTCCAACGGCATACTGGTGGCCGATGACTATCTCCGACTTGCGGAAGCCCAGCGCACTTCTCCAACGTCTCTGCCTATTCTCCCGGAGACAAATTGGGCGCAAGCCATGATGCTGGCTCCCGAACGAACCGAGGAGCTCATGCCGATGTGGAAAGAATTGGGAGAGCACAATTTCCAATCGATCAGTCCCAACTTCGAACGTTTCTACACTGATTTGATTCGTACCGGACAATCGATGACGAGCAAGGATGTTGGCCCTTACACCCTGTACAGAATTGGAATGCGTCACTTGGATGAGCAACGCTTTCGGAATGCCGACTCCATTTCGAAGGCGCTGCTGGAGGACTTCCCCGACCTTCTGCCCGCCATTGACCTCAGGCTTCAAGCCCTGCTCAGTACCAAGGACACCGGCCACCTTGGACCCAATTTGCTTCTTAAGCGCCTGCGCATGGTTGGCCCAGATCAAAAGTCCAAACGCATGCTGGCGGGATTCCCCATCCATCGGTTTTCCACGGAAGGGCAGATCGAACTGATCCGGTTGGACCCAATTGGTACCGGCAGGTTGCGTATGGCACAATGGCTGTTCGACCAGGAACGGTACGGGAAGGTCGAACTGGTCCTTCGATCCATTCCAGACCACGAGGATTCCTTCGAAGTACGCGTCTTGCGCATCAAGGCCCTTTTCGCCAGTGGCAAGTACGACCAAGTGATCGAAAAAACGAAACCCCTACTTTCCCACGAAATCGTTGGACAAGATTGCCAGGGGCTCTCACTTCGTTCCCGACTAGCCAAAGGGGACAAGCATGGCTTCCTGAATGATCTTCGCACACTTCTCGGCACCCCTCCCCGGAACAACGCAGCCCGGCTCCAGCTCGCCAAGGAACTGATAAGCAAAGGTTGGTTCCAGGTTGCAGCTCCCATCTTGACGCAACTGGACAGCGACAGCGCCCTGCGCTCTTCCGAAGTGATGGAGTTGCGCGCACTGTGCGCATCCGGTGCAAACCAGACCGAGCAAGCGCAGGAGTTCCTATCGCGGGCCGTGCCCTTCTTTGAAAATGGGCGCATCGAGATGCTCCAGGTGATTCTCACCGCGGAAGCCCATGACTGGCCCAACTTGCCGCTTCGTATTCAGCGCCTCAATGCTACGAATATCCGTCCAACACCTTTGCAGGAGGCCGGCGTGGTCCTATTGGGTGCCGACGTGCAAGCCGGTTTGGAAATGACCACGCACGGCTTGGAACGACACCCCGGATCCATGTCCTGGTCCCTATTGCATGCTGCCGCGCTTTCTCTCACGAACTCCCCATCCGACTTTCCCCCGCGGTTTGGTCCCCAAGCTGGCGAACAGGCGCGTGTGCTTTTGGCAGGCTCCGGCGATTCGCACAAGGATCCTCGAGACACAATAGCAATGCTCATGGCCATGGATATTGCCCCTTGGGAAGTCTGGGTGAAACAGCAAGCCCTGCGCATGGCAGATACGGAGCCGAGCAACCTATGGCTCGGTTGGATCATCGCCGAAACACAGCTTCGCGCTGGTCATCTGCCGGATGCGAAGCAAACCATCACCTCGCTGATCGCCGGCTTTCCGCTGTGCGCCCCCCTATGGGATCACCTGTTCGCTGTACTGAATGAACTACACGCAAATGATCCATTGCACCCTGAGATACTCGCCGCCCGGGCGGACCAGGCCCTTGCGGTTTCCCTGCGAGAGTATTTCTCCCCCAAACAGATAGCCCTAGGCCTCGCAAGTCAAGCCATGCTGCAAGGGCATCTAGATCAATCACGGGCGAGACTCGAACGTTTCCTGAACGCCACTGGTCCTCGGGGAGAACCCGAAGTGCGCTGGATGCTTGCACGCCTATTGGCTGAGCAGGGTGAGTTTTCACGTGCTATAAATGACTTCAGTGCCATCCTTCTGAGAAGCAATATCCAGGGGCTACACCCATGGATTCCCGAATATTTGGCTTGGCTTGACAAAGCATCAAACGAGAATGAGAGCTCCGGAACAGCACCAAGCGTGGAGAATCTCCTGCAGCACCTTAAGGCCCTGGCCCGGCGCTATCCCTCGGATCCCCATATTGCGTTGAAACGCCTGCAACTCCGAGCGGTGTCCAATGAGCGCAACACGATCCTGGCCGGCGATGAAGCCCAACTGGCCCTGGAAACAATCCGGTCCTTCGTGCCCGATCAATCCATAGATGGCCTGCGAGTGGGTAGCGAACGCACCTGGATGGAATATATGCTGAATCTCTCACCCGTCCTTGGGGAAGAGTACTGCCGAAGCGCACTCACCCTGCATCCGGGGAACATAGACATGTGGATGGGTTTGAGTCACGCTCTTCAAGCCCAAGGTCGTATCGACGAAACCCGAGCTATGATTTCAAATCTGATCCAGGCCTCTGACAGCTCCGAGCTGCATTACCGGTACGCCTCCCTATTGGCCTTGGCGGGCGAACCTGCAAAGACTGTCCACGGGCACTTAACCCGCGCTGACAAGCTCTCCGGCATCTCAGGGCTCTCCGCCCGCAATCGATTCGCCCGGGCGCAAACAGCCATGCTCCACGGCGTCCGAAACTTGGACACGGTACTCAGTGACCTTGCACAGCTCTGGGAAGGCAGGGACGCTACAGCAGGCGAAGTTCAGCCCCTGGAATTGGGCCGCGTGTATCTGACCGCCCTGATTCTCCGCCACCGCAAGGCGGACCTGGACACCTTGGACGTAGTGACCGAAGCCATGCTCGATTACGTGGACTCGGACCCCTACTCCGAGGACATTGTGCGAACCTTCAAGACCATTGGACACTCCATTGGGGCGAGACTGCTCGCATCCGGAACCAAGTGATTGGAACCCCGGCAGTTGGGTCGAAAGCAATGCCACGGTGTTTGCGCCTTGGGAGCGGGAACTCCCTAACCCTTTGGGAATGCCGCGGAATGGCCATTGGCCATCAGCACCTGACGCATGCTTGAGAAATCCCCGATCGCCAGCAGGCTGTCCAAGCGCGAGAGGGTCTTGTCCAGGTTCAGATAGTGCCGAAAGCGGCTGCTCGCGCTGGCGGGATACCGGGGCTGTTCAGGATCAAACTCCCAGGGGTGCAGATAGGTCACAGTGGGTCGTCCCATAGCCTCTAGGCTGCGGATGGCCCGGCGATGCATCCAGCCGGGTAAGAGGCGAAAGTAACCACCTCCCCCCACGGGCCAATTTCTCCCGAACGCCGGATAGGTCGCCACGGGAAACTCGATGATCGATCCTGGTTCACTCGGCGGTGTGACGGTGGAAATGCCGGGTTCGAAATCGGGGACCCCATAGGTTGGGTGACGCACGGGGTGGATGCTCGAGTCGTAGATGTACCCACGCTTCACGAGCACATCAAACGCCCACCAGTTGTCCCTGGTGATTGTGAAGGTGGATGCACGGAAGCCCAATGGGCGGGGCGCGCCTGCAGCCACTAGGGCTTCCTCGGTGCGCTTCAGGTCCGCTTCAAGAAACTCAGCATCCATATCGGAAACAAAAAGGTGCTCATACCCGTGACTGGCGATCTCATGTCCAGCATCCACGCAACGACGCACCAGGTCTGGATATTGCTCTGCAATCCAGCCTAGGAAGAACATGGTGGCGCAGACCTTGTGTTTGTCCAAGACCCTGAGAATATGCTCCATTCCAACCGTCAGGCGAGACGGAATCTTGTCCCAATCCTCGCGGGCAACAAATGGGCGTAGATTGGCAACCTGAAAGTACTCTTCCACGTCAAAGGACAGCGCGTGCTTAGGTGAATTTGAACTCATTGCAACAATGCCTGCTAACTTGCCAAATTCCCCACGCCATGCCGACGACGCCAATGTTCCAGCACAATCAAACTCCATAGGAAATGGGAATAGTCCCGCGAACCGGAGCAATGCTCCTGAAAGCGTTTGCGCAGGACATCCACACGGAACCAATCCGACGGCAAGGATTCGATGGCATCTTCGGTGACCTTCATGAGGGGGCCGCGGATCCATGGGCCGATCGGCGTATCGAATCCCTTCTTGCGCCCATCCAGAATGTCTCCGTGCAGCCTCCGGCGCAGGGATTCCCTCAGGCGATGCTTGCCCCGTGCACCTTGTATTTTCTCCCCAACCGGAAGATTTGCAAAGCGTTCAACAAAACGATGATCCAGTAAAGGCACACGCACCTCGAGTGAATTGGCCATGGAAGCGCGATCCACCTTAGCCAGGATCCTGTCAGGCAAGTTTGTGTGGAAGTCCCCGTACTGCGCGCGGTACACCGAGCAGTCGATCGACGGTTTGCGGTAGAGTTCCTCAAAGGCATCAAAAGGATCGTAGGTGCCCAAGTGCTTGACCACATCGGGGGACAGTACTTGCACCACCTGCTCCCTTGTCATAGGACTCACGCTGCGCCAAAAAGCCAAGGCCGGGTCCGCCCCCACGTTGCTCAGGAATGTCTTCGCCCTGAGGAATCTGGGCGCCCAGTCTAGCTTGGGATAAACCGCTCCCGCGGCTGTAGCCAGTGCCCGGCCC
>JAAETM010000520.1 GCA_024228395.1 bacterium
CAGATCCATGGAACCGTTCCAGAGTGCGTACCCGAGGGCGCGTACTTGAATGGGTTGATTGCCCGAGGGCAAGCCAACCAGGGAGTACTCACCCTTGGCATCGGTTTGCTCTGAGCGCGGAGCCCAGGTCTCACGTAAGCTTTCGTCCAAACGCATATCGGGCAAGGCTGAGCCGTTCCCTACCGCGATGCGCGCAAACTGGATTGGGTGCCCAGCATCATCACGAACCGTTCCCCTTAGCGAAGACCCCCCGCTGGATATCACCAAATCCACCTTGCGATCTTGTGTGGCGTTGCTGACCATGTCGAGGTCTACCAAGCTGCTGGGTTGGAAACCATCGGCCGAGGCTCCAATGGATTGACCGTCGGGTACATCGTGCAGTTCGTAATTCCCTTGGGCATCACTTTGTGCTGCGATCGAACCCGAGGCCCAACCCAAACCCCCGATACCGAGCCGCGTACGTTGTCACGCTTCCTGAACACAAAGTGCCGCACACGACCCAGTGTTTGGCTGAGAAGCCCTGGTTTGTTCGTGTACGGCACTCCGCCGTCGAAAACCGTGACCGCGTACGCGGCACCCTATCCGTATCTGTTCGTTACTTTCCCTTCGAGTCTTCTGCAGCTTTTGCGTCGCGCACAGCTTGTTCTACTTCGCTAAAGGGAAAGAGCATCTTGCCCGTTTCGAGATACCACGTTTGGGAGAACTGTTGGATGTCCAGGCCGAGGTCCTGAACCAACTGATACACGGCCCGTGTTCGCCCTCCGGCCCTGCTGGCGCCTTCGCCCTTACGGCTCGAGATTAGGTCACCCAAGAAGCCAAGCTTCAAGGCTGGCACGTAGGTCAGGACGTATTCGTCGGTGTGCGTTGATGAATCGAATTCGTGCAGTTCGAGCCGTTGGGCTTCATCTTCGATGACCCTCAGCCCATCGATGACTTCGATGACCGGCTCGCGCCTGCTGATCTGCCACGCATCGGGTTGGATGCGGTAGGGACGCGAGATGAGGTCGTGCAGGTATTCGACATTGCCTTTTGTTGTGAGGATTGTCACGCCCCGGTCCACGTAGGAACGAATTCCGCCCGTGTAGAGGGGGTGGTGGTGGCTTGTCGCCAGGTAACGAACTGGTTTGCCCGGGCATAGTTGCTCCGCGGTATCCAGAACCCGATCGGCGACCTGGCTGTTGTCGCCACCCTCGACGACCACACTGAAGTCTTCAAACTCGAGCAGCATCGATCGCGAATCACAATCCGCCAAGTCGATGATGAACACGCCTTCCCCAAGGTCATGGGAGGGCAACGCTTCGTGGACGGCGGGCTCGATTGTCCCGTGGCTGAAGTCGGGGAATGCGTCCTTATGTGACGCGGGAAGAGCAAATTGTTCGATGCAGGAAGGGCCACCAATATCAACTACTTGCAAGGTCAGGGTCGAGCCAGATTGGCTTGAGAACCCTTCGCTATGCGAGATGACTTCCTTGGGTACTTGCACACCGCCGTGTTCTTCGTACTTGGAGAAGTTGACCCACTCCAATCGATCCCCCTTCGTCTTCCAATGCCCGATGTGTTCCACCCGTTGCAATAGGTGCTGCTTCGAATCGATGAGCAAAGCTCGCTCCTCACCCTCCAAGTCGCGGTAGATCACCACGTCGTTCGGCCCGCTGGCAGGTAACAAGCGCAGATGCTCGGTGCTTTCCAATGCCTGCCGTAGATACTCCTGGGGAAGGAGCTCGAGTTCGGCGCGATAGCGGGCGGCGAGTTCTTTGTCGGCCAACTCTTCCACCTCCGAGGACCCAGCTGTCAGGACCAGGCCGGCCTTGGGGCCAAGAACGGTGAAGCCGTTGAGGGGGCGGTTGAAGTTGTAGGACTCCGTCTTCTTGAAAGCCCGAAGCTCGCCGGAGTAGGCCACGTTGCCCTTGAGAACATAGTCACGATGGGCCCATGGACGCGCGGAATGACCTTGATTGAAGTGATGACCTTCGATCTCGATCTTGAAGTTGACTTCTCCCTCGACCCACTTGCGCCCACCGTGGGCCTCTATCGAAGCACGGACCACTCCTTGGGCAGCAAGAAAGTTGTCGTACAAGACGGAGCCGCGCGGATCACCTGCGGAAACGTCAACCGGACCATGGACCTGGGGATCGCCGGCCATTGCGGCGACCATCAATGTGGACTCAAGAGTCCACAGGAGTGAATTGACGAGCATGGAGCACAAGCGTGGGGGTGAAAGTGTGTTGCGGATTCACTTCTACGCCCGGCCGATTCATGTGTTAGCGGGAAGCGAACTAAGCCACACGATTTCTGTGAGGTTACGGAGCCGCGTACGTTGTCACGTTTGCCGGCAGCAAAGTGCCGTACACGACGAAGATAAGCGCACCGAAACCCCGGCGGGTTCGTGTGCGGTACTTTGTAACCGAGACCCGTGACAACGTACGCGGCACCGTATCTACGGCTTCAGTACGCGGTCGAAAAACTCCCATGTCGTCTTGCTGAAGCCCGGGCCCAGGCCATGGCCTGCGTTGGGGAAGAATCGGCTTTCATAGGGTTTCCCGGCGGCATCCATGGCCGCAATCAGTTGGAAGGCATTGTTGGGATGCGCGTTGTCATCCACCATGCCGTGCATGATGTGAACCTTGCCCTTGAAATCCTTCACATAGGTCATGGCAGCGCCGGTGTCGTAGCCCTTTTTGTTGAGCTGGGGCGTGCTCATGTAGCGCTCGGTGTAGATCGTGTCGTAGTTGCGCCAATCGGTGACACCGGATCCAATCACAGCCGCGTGATACACATCGGGGTGTTTGAAGATTCCCATCGCAGCCATGAAACCACCATAGGAGTGTCCAACAATGCCGACACGCTTGCCATCGATGTAGTCGCGTTTGGTCAGCAGGCGCACCGCGTCGGCGTGATCTTGAATATCAATATCCCCAAGGCGCAGGTACGCGGCGCCCAGAAAGGCCTTGCCGCGGGAGCCGCAGCCTCGATTGTTGACCTTGACAACCAGGTAGCCGCGCTTGTTTTCACGACGCTCTCGGCTGACGTAACGCGCTGAAATTTCCCGCGAGCCGGGGCCGGCGTACAGGGAATTGATGAGCGGGTAGACCTTCGCCGGAACAAAACCCTCCGGCTTGTACAGAATGCCGTAGATGTCATATTTGTCGTCGTCGGAACGGAAGGAGAACATTTCCGCCAGGTTGGCCGCTGTGCTGGCATCACCTTCCGCAAGCATCGTCGCCACGCTGCCGTCCATGCGGTATAGCGCCGTGCTGGGTGGGGTGTTTACTTCTTCATATTGTGCGACCAGCCACTTTTTGTCGGGCGACAGGGAGAAGTTGGAGTGGTGATAGTCCCCGGCCCTCTGCGCCTGACCCCGAAGACGAGCACTGCCACACGTCCCCCACCGCCACAGAGCCACCCAAGCCTATCACCAAACACCACACCGGCTCCTCCACGTATCGCTGGCCTGAACTGCTCGCGCGCGTATTTAAC
>JAAETM010000521.1 GCA_024228395.1 bacterium
CAAGGTGAGGATGGCGCGAAAATGCAGGTGCATGGGAATCCCCGGGACAACGAAAATCCACAGGTGGTGCCTGGAGCCATCGGGGGCCCACAGATATTCTTCAAGGATCTACTGGGTGAGCGCCACGTATTCCGCCAGAAGAACTCCAAGAAGCTCGACCCAAAACAGGCATCCTTCGTGCCCCGCGAACTGATCCGCGGGCGCGCGGTACTCGTGGTCTGGCCCATGGTGCCTTCCCTGGATGTTTATCGCTTCCGTTGGGTGCGTTAGGTAGCCTGTTCCATATGAGCCATCCCGACAGTTTCCTGGAAGTCACCGGCCTGGTGAAAGCCTACAAGGGCCGCCGCGTGGTGGATGGCGTCAGCCTGAACGTGAACACGGGCGAAATCGTCGGCCTACTCGGTCCGAATGGCGCCGGCAAAACCACCAGCTTTCGCATGGTCGTGGGTTTGATCACACCCGACGTGGGCAAGGTTATTATCGAGGGCAAGGACGGTACCAAGCTGCCCATGTTCAAGCGCGCGCGCCTCGGCATGGGTTACCTGCCCCAAGACACAAGCGCCTTCCGCCAGATGACGGTGCGCGACAACCTGATCGCCGTGCTAGAGGCGATGCCCTACAACCGCAAGACGCGCAACAAAGAAACCGCACGCTTGCTCGACGAACTGGAACTCTCCCACCTGGCCAAAAGCCGCGCCGACACGCTTTCGGGGGGCGAGCGCCGACGTCTGGAACTCGCCCGCGCCCTGGCCACGCAACCAGAAATCCTGCTGCTGGACGAACCCTTCGCCGGCGTGGATCCGATCAACGTGGAAGAGATCCAAAGCCTCATCGCCAAGCTACGGGAACAAGGCCTAGGCGTACTCATCACCGACCACAGCGTGCGCGAAACCCTGCAGATCACCGACCGCGCCTACATCATTCACCAGGGCCAAATCCTGCGCGAGGGCACCGCCGACATGCTCATCAACGACCCCAAGGTCCGCGAAGTCTACCTGGGCAAAAGCTTCGATGACCCGGCTGCTGCTGGCATCAGCGCCGAAGAAGAACACGGGCTGTTGGACTGATAGCTAAAAGTGCCCGGGGCTACAAATGGACCCTTACGGCCCATAGAATGGGTCACAACAGCGCCAAAGGCACCCCACTGCGCCAAAACTCAAGCAATCGTGTAGACTCAAGCGCTCCTGCCTGACACCGACACCCAAAAGTGGGCGAATCAAAAAATATGCCATCGGGAAGAACTGCGCCGGCCAACAACCTGCCGGCCAATCCCAGCCCGAAACCACCGGCACCCGGTGATTCGGCTCCGAAACTGAAACGGGGCCGGCCCCGGAATATGGAGGCGCACGAAGCCATCCTGAATTGCACAAGGCTCATGGCGCGTGAGAAGCTCGACTACAGGGACGTCACCCTGGAGGGCATCTCCAAGGGGGCGGGGGTTGCCAAAACAACGATCTATCGTTGGTGGAGTCAAAAAGTCGAGCTGATGCGCGAGGCATGCCTGCTGGGCCGGGTTCCCTGCCCAAACACCGGCAGCCTCAAAGGCGACCTGGAAGAGCTTGTGCGACTTGAGATCGAAGTGCAGACAAGCGTAGCTTCCAGGCCCGTAATTGCCGGCTTGCTCGCAGATCTCATCGCACGCAGCGAAACCCCCGGATTCAACGAGCCGTGCCCCTACCAAGCCGAAAGATACGCGATCCTCACCGAGATCTTCGACAACGCAACCGCCCGAGGAGAGTGGGCCGGCAACCTGGACCTGGAAGCCACCTACGAAACCCTCTTCTCAATGATCTTCTACCGCTACATCGGGCTCAAGAAGACCTTCGACGACAAGCAGATCGCCCACTTCGCGAATCGCATCCTGCAGGAAGCCGACCTGAACAAATAGCAATACCGAGCCACGTATCGGGTCAGGGTTCTTGGCAGGAACGAACAAGCCCCGGTCATACGAGAACGTGCGCGACCCCATGCCGACTAAAGATCGATCTCAACCTGAAGCGGTTTGCCATGCATAAGTTCGATGGCGCGGATTACCGAGGCTCCGCCCAATTCGAGTGCTGCGCGGGTTCCAATGCGCAGCTCGTATTTGCCTGCAGGTACGCGCTTGAGGTGGAAGTCGCCCATGGCCCCAAGCTCGACAATCGAATGCATCGACTCGCGCCCAATATTCAGGGGCAAGAGTTTGCCGTCGGGGAACGCTAGGGCAAGAGCCAGGTCATTAACCGCCGCCGTACCCAGCACGCGACCGCTTAGTTCGACGCATGGGCGCATCTCAAACGTCACGCGGTAGTCGCCCTCCGTGACCTGCACCAAACCCGTCCCCATTTGCGCGAAAAGGGTTCCATCCTCAGCCCTGGCCTGTGCGCCAGACCAATACGATCCTGGCTCTAGATTGAGTTCCTTGCGCGGAACGTCGGTGGGTGTCAACCAGTGTTCGTTTCCAGGAGCTTCGCTTGCGGAGTTCCCTCCGCCATACCACAGCCCTTGCATTTCACCTGGCCAGCCAACGGGGTCACAAGAATTCGCGTTGCGCGGCAAGGCGGGGAATTGTGGCTCCAAGCCTCGGGCAGGATCGGTGGGATAGCATGGGGCCAACCCCATTTGCAAGGTCCTGAAGCGCCACCCCAGATGCAACCCACACGAACATAAGCGATCGATTATTATTGACCTCGATAGATAAACGATCGATAATATCAGCCCCAGGCAGATAAACGACCGATTACATCCAAGCCCCTGGCCCCTGATTTCACCCTACCCTCCGCCCAATGACTCGAAATACTGGCTCCTACGAAACAACCGCGGTCGCTGGCGAGAAAATCAGGGCGTTCATCCCCGCAAGCCTTCCGCCCAGTGCCCCACCCCTCGACCTTTCCAGCCTGGAAGAGGCGCTCGCGTTGGCCCTTGAGGCCCTCCGCCTCCTGGACCTGGCAGGCAGCATGGTTCC
>JAAETM010000522.1 GCA_024228395.1 bacterium
TACTTGGCTGGAGCTAGGACCTTCTCGGAGAGTTTGGGTCGTTGGACGTCGAAGGACCCGAGTGGGTATGTGGATGGGCCTTCGCTGTATCAAGGGATGCGGGGGAATGTGTTTTCGTTTGTTGATCGGGGGGGGCGGCAGGCAGATCCTGGGGGCTCCGAACACGAAATTAATGGAGGTGCCGCGATGCTGGAGGGAATGGGCAAGCCTGGATCAACTACCTGGGTTGGAAAGGGACAAGAAAAGGGTGTGAAAGTCACATTTGATAACGACTCCGGCAAGAATGGGGGGAGCTATGTCGACTACTTCTGGAGTTTAGATGACGTCGGAGGGACGTATCCAACAGCAGCGGAGGGGTGTGCCATGCCAAAATGTAAATGTCGCATTGCTTTCATGGTTGGTCTAAATATCGATCCTGTTGGCCGTGGAGAGACCCCGCTCGACTATTGGTGGTGGCATGATAAGCTGCCCAAGAAAAATGATGCCGGGGAGTGGGGGGCGATTCCGGCATCCGATTATCCATATTGGAAATCGAGGGCGACACCCGCTGGTGGGGCGACCTACACTCCTCATAAGGACGTGCCTGGGATGAGAGGAAATAGTACACCAGTAGTATTCGTTGATTTTGGGGAAATGGATTGCGACACCAGCGCGAGGATGCAGTTTTTCGCCACGGGCCCTCCGTCCTTTTTCTTTGGGATTCCTCGTGGGGGTGTGTCCATTAGCATTATTGCCGAATGTCAAAAGAACCCACTCTGTGGAACCGGCGCGGGTTCAGCGAAACCAGCATCAGGAGGTGATGTGGGGGGGCCAGAGACCGGAGGGTTAGGTGGTGGAACGCCTCCCCCTGGAGCTCAACCGCCTGTCGGGGGGCCGACAACGCCGAGTGTACCTCCAGGCACACCGCTCCTAGAACCAGTCGGTCCGCTATACCCATGGCCGGAAGGGGATGAGAGCATTTTAAATCCCGATAGCATCGAAAGAAACTCAAACGGTGATGCTTTGGTTGGCGAAGTGAGTCGAGGGACAAACTAGGGTCTTACAATGAATCGAACTTTAGGAATTACGTCCTGGGAACGTCCTGGATCGCCACATGATCGGCGGTGCAGAGCTGGTCGTGACCAGCGTTGCAACTGGGGGACAGTGTGGAATGTTCCGGCGAATCGAACCTGGCGAGTTCTGCGAGCCACGCTCTTCTTGCTTGTCACCAGTCTGTTTCCAAGCGAAAGCTCAATCGCTGAAATCACAACAGCAACTTGCAGAATGCCTTGTGCGGCAGGAACTACCGCGGATTACCAAAACCCCAAAGGAGGGAGCGGGGCCGGACTGGGTGAATTTCGAAATGTGCGTGTTTATCCATTCGGGTTGGATTCTGAGAGTGACAAGAGGGCATTGGTCGTGGCCACGGCAACAATGGAGTTTGGAACCGGTGAAAAAAAGGGAGTTGTCGTTAGTCAGGTAGGATTGAGCATCGGTGAGGACAAGTCCTCTCACGTCGCAGTGTTGGGCGAGAGCCACTTCATCGAGGGCCCGGGAGTATTTCGAGTGGGTGACTGGGCTCGAATGGCTGCCGGTGATTGTTTTCGTGGCGTACTCATTTGCATGCAGGGGCCTGAGCCTGGGGATTTCAAGATGTGGGTGGTTGAGAAGGGAGGCGTTCCAAGAAAGTTATCCGTACCCAGTCCACTCGCTTCGAGCAAGTGGAAGAATATGGACCTAATTCCGTTGAGCGGTTCAATCGTTGGTTGGGCAGATGGCCTCGATGGGAAGGCTCATGTGGCCGGTAGTCTATTGTCACTGGGGAGTCGCTTGGACAAGCGGGGAGATGGGGTGTTAGTACAGCATGATGGGATAGCATGGTCGTTTGTTGACGTTCCCAAGGCGCCTCGGGTGCCGGTGAAAGCTTGGCGCAGAAGAATCTACTCAGACTTTCGTCTCGGGCGAGCAGGAAGCGTCTGCAAAGTGGTTGGAGTTTGGTCGGAGGGGTCCAAAGAAGGGGGAGCCTTTTGCTTTGATTGGAAAAGTGGATACAAGCCACTCGACCTACATGCGCCATATCCAAAAGAGGAGTATCCCGACTCTTACTTTGGAGACATTCATATCGTTCCTTCCTACGACAATCTGATCCACAATAGGTCATTTGACTCTTTTAGCGTAGCGGTCTGCGCTCAGGCCGGATACCCAGGCAATGGCTTTGGCTATTCGTTCTGGAGCGCCAAGGAATTCGAGAACGTTGCGATAGGGGCCTTTTCCACAAGGGACGGGTTGAGCGCTGAAGTAGTGAGCTTGACTGATAGTTTGGAACTATATGGTTGGGGGGTGGCGCAGATGGACTCGATCCTATTGGCCGGGGATACGGATGCGCGTTCAGCCGTGGGGTACGTTGTCGTGCACTCACCGTTGTACGGGCACATTTCAGCGATTAAGAGTGCACCTAGTGGTTTGAGGTCTGGTGTTGCTGCACGATTGCCGTCAAGGACCCAGTTTCTTGGCAAATACGCGGTTTCTATCGGAAACCGAAAGACTGGAGCGGATGCTCTTCTGGCACCAAATAGATTTGCTGGATATTGGTTACCCAAACCCGGACCTGAGCCAATCAGCTTGGTCATGCTAGACAAAATGGGCATACCAACGGGTGTTCGGACAATACCCTGGTCTCAGCTCCTTCCGGGTGAGCCAATTCAGGTTGCAGGGGAGTGACGGGATACGGAGTCGCACACATAACCTCTCATCTGACCCGAAGAAGTACCGACAACTTGCGCCCCTTCGGCCCAGGGCGAGCCTTCGGATCTTATTGCAATACCGAACCTGGACTACTTTCGTCCGCTTCGTCGGCCTTCCACACGAAATCGGGTCTAAGGGGTACAATCATGGCCTTCCATTTCGATCATGATTACAACATTTGACCAAAGCACCCACAGCCTAGACCGCTTCGGTCGCCGCACCAAACTGCGCTGGAACCGTCCCCTGCCCTGCGGCAACGTGACCCTGCTAAACTCGCACTACGGCTACGATCGCGACTCGTACCTGACCTCCAGCGATGACAAGGTCATGGACGGTTATGACGAACAATTGACCATCGACGGCCTGGGCCGCATCAAAACCTATGAGCGCGGTGCACAGACCGCGGGTGGTTTCACCGATCGCACCTATCGCATGGAGCGCGGGTTCGATGCCTTGGGCAACATGCTTTCGATCACCGTCGACCGCAATGGGGATGGTTTCTTCACGGGCACCGGCGAGCGCAGTGAAACACGCACCTTCAATGATGCGGGCGAAATCGTGACACGCACGAGCCTTGATCCGAACGTGGGCGACCCCACCTGGTACGCCGACGGCGCCATGGGCTCTAGCGGTGAAGGCCAAACAAGCACCTACGACGCCTGGGGTATCCTGTTGAGTGTGGAGGTCGAAGGCACCACCTCCCTGGTCCTAGCCCTGCGCCGCGACGTCCTATACCGAAGCATCGGTCAACACGGGGACGAGACCGGAGACGGCTTGGCCACGGCTGCTGATATCAATTACAACTACCTGCCCGACAGCGCGGGTCGCCCTTTGGCAGCTTTTGAACAAGGACAAACCATCCCGCGCCTGGAGCGCCTCTTCGCCGGCCCCGAGTCCTTGACCGGATCCCGGGAGTCGCGTGATGATGACGCTGATGGTACGCGTGA
>JAAETM010000523.1 GCA_024228395.1 bacterium
TAGGCTTTGCGGCCGAGGTGTGCCGCCGTCACTTTTGAGTTGTTCGCGGTTTGCATCATGCTGACTCCTTTTGGGTGCAAGTGTTGAAAACCAAACCCGTGAGCACCGTCAGGAGTTCGGCGTGCATGGGGACAGGGTGGGGGCTTCGGCACTGCTCAGCGTCAACTGCGTCGAGCCCCTCCACCGAAACACTGCTCCCGCGAAGCTGCATCCAGACTCCCATGCCTTGTTGCAGGAATACGGTTGCAGAGACCATCGCGATTGCTCCCCGATTCCGATGGTCTGCCATCACGTGGGACCGGAGCTTCTCGTATTGCTGCGACTTGTCCGGATTGCCTACGGGCATGCCTTCGCCCGCTTTGTGATCCCTCAGCCCTTTTTTCCGCGATCCAGTGCGCGCTCGACGCTGCGTGGGTGGACCTTGATGCCAAAACGCTTGGAGATCGCCTTGACGAGTTCGCGTGTGACGAGCACCGGGCTCTCGCGCAATAACTCGCCCACATAGGCCATCACTTCTTTTGAGAGCTTGTGCGCCGAGTGGGGCCCACGCTTGGCGGGCAGAAGCCCAGCGATGCCATCCTGCTCGACCGCCTTCTTCGCCTCGTAAAAGGTGGGACGCGTGTAGCCGTGTTCCTTGACCGCACGCGTGACGGAAA
>JAAETM010000524.1 GCA_024228395.1 bacterium
ATTGCTCAACAAGTGAGTCGGGGCGCACGCGATAGTCCAGTGCAGGCATCGAGAGGTGCCGGAAGCGCCACCCGCAACTACCGGCTCGGATCCAGAACTCCCAGTCCTCGAAGCCACGCATCTCCTCATCATAGCCGCCGACCTTTTCCCACAGGATCCGACGGAAGAGCGCACATGCGTCCACGTAATTTCCGCCGAGCATTTTCGAGAGGTCGTAGTCGGGAACGAGAATCAGCTCCGTTGAGGCACCAAACAGCTGGCGATCACCGTAGACAACGGAAACTCCTGGTTCCTGATCCAGGAGTTCAACAGCCGCCTTCACGAAGTGGGGCCGCAATCGGTTGTCTGCGTCGAGCGGCAAGATATAGGACCCCCTTGCTTCAGCAATAGCAGCGTTGCGCGCAGAGGAGAGACCTCCATTGGGCTTCTCCAGCACGTAGTACCCACGCTTTCCAAGGGCGGCGAGGATTCCCAGGGTCGTGGCATCGGAAGATCCATCGTCAACGATGACCAACTCGGTCTTCGGAAGCCTACAACGTTCGGCGCTGGCCAGGGCGTCGATCAAGTAGGCGCCATCGTTGTGAGTCGGCACGATGATTGATAGATCTACTTCGGCGGGAACGTCCGGGCGCTCGAATTCGGTCTGGCGCACTCCATCTCCGCGCCATCCTCCATCGCTTGGAAGATCCGCGCGATCGTCGAGGCGCTCGAGCAACTCAAAACACTCTGGATAGGCAACCGCTGTAAGATCTGCCAGGATCTCGACTTGCTCCGCCCCGGTGAAGAGGCGCGCATCGAAGACATCAACAAGATCCGCCGAAGTGTGCTGCACTAAAAGCTTCGAGCCAAAGAGCTGCACAAAAGCTTCGAAGTTGTGCGGAAGTGCGTTGGAGCTCACCAGGAGGCAGCGGTGCTTGTTGCGCTCATAGAACTTGAGCAGGCGTGTGTTGTAGAAGGTCCAGATGCGATAGGCATAGGCGGGATTGTTGAGAAAGACATCCGCGCCGCCGCGCAACATGGAGTCAGCGACTTCCCAGGGGTAGCGGTAGACCAAGACGAAACGCGCATCGTCGATGCAATCGTCCCAGAAGTCGAGAATGACAGTCGTGCGCGGATCCTTGAAACCCCAGATGCCGCCCTTACGGACTCGCTGCTTCACCAGGGCTTGAGCCTGCTCTCGGTAGTCGATCAACCGTTCGTTATCGAGAAGACCATTCTCGGCCCAACCCCAATCAACATGTCCCACCGCACCGGCCGGCATGAGTGACCGGAACACCTGGCCGTGGAAGGCTACGATGTCGGCGTCTTCGAAGTAGCCGCGCTGATTGGCAGAGTCAGCCGGGATCAACCGCTGCCCCATGTCAACACCAAGTTTGACGAGCGTGCCCCCGACCATCGACGTGCCGGAACGGTGCATGCCCGCAACGAGCACAACGCTTGACTGTTGGGTTAGATGTCCTTCCATGTTGAGAGGTCCCACCCCAGTAGCTCTTCGAGTTCACACGTTGATGGGAGGCACGCCCGCGCGACGCGTCGCGCGGCGCGCGAATTTCGGTTGGCCTTGCCGGGCGCTTGGTTGTGCCGGGCCGACTCGGGCAGGGAGGCTGGCTGCGCCACGCCTAAAAAGTCAAAAACACGCTCGAGGCAATCGGAGTGTCCTGCGAAGAGATCTTCACTACGCAGGAAGAGCATCTGATTGCGCGGGAACTCCTCGAGGCAGCGCTTGATCTGCGAGGCGTAGTGGCCGCGATCGCTATAGGAGTGGCAGCGCCACGAAGAACGATCGCTCTTGTCGTCCTGCGCCAGTCGCAACCGCATTCCTTCGGTCAAGATGGCAAGCCACAGGGGCAGGACCTCTCGTCCAAGCTGACGCTCGTGTCGATACTGTGACATCGCGCGTTCACCGGGCTCACGCAGTAGGAAGATCAGCTTCATGGACGGGTTGTAGGCTCCGATGCGCGCGGCGACTTCGGGCAAGTACATGTATATGGGAGTGGCTTCCCCTACGGAGGATTCGCCAGTGCGGCCGTCGAAGAAGGATTCGTATTCCTTCTTCGCAGCCATGTCTCCCCAGCCGCCATCGGGCGCCGCCTTCCTGTCGAAGAAGTGCACTTCCTTGCAGGGGGCCATGAAGATATCCTCGTGTTCTTGCAAGTAGCGCGCGAGGGTGGTTGTCCCCCCACGCTGCGCGCCGACGATCAAGAAGTTCACCAAGGGCTGATTGGGGTCAGTCATCGTACTCCGAGAACATTTGAAACAGCAGGCGATTGCGCTGGCGGTATTGACTGGCTTCGGACGGTGAGAAGTAGTCTGACCAGGTGCGGTCACCGCGAGAGAGAGCGGGGTTCACTCGGGGCTTATCAACCAGGAAAGCGGTCTCCTCGCGATCGAAGCCGACCGAGTGTAGGAAGGTGCGCAAGCCAGCAACAAGCTCTTCGGTCCGCAGGAAGTGAATCTCGGGCATCCCGCGCAGAAACTCACCGTTGTCGATGCTCTCATCGGTCAAGCGAGCAAGCGCCGCGTCCGGATCGGGAAAGAAGAAACGGATGAAGTGCAATGTGCAAGCACCGACGATGGCCTTGACATCTGCATCTTGACGTACTGCTTCGAAACCGAATGTCGCTTGCAGCTTCAGATAGTCGCTGAAGGTGAGGTCCGGAAAGGTCGGAAGCAGCTGTTTCAATTGCTTTAGCTCGCCAAGCGGGTGATCGCGCCAGAAACCATGCTCGTACTGAGAGATGACGCGATCAAGCGGATGACGCGTCACGCTAAGAACCGGCAAGCCCCGGTGTGATGCAGGAATCTGGGAGTAGGCGCCGTGTTGGCTCTTGCGCTTGTCCAGCAAGGCAGAGGTCGTGCGATCGATCGGAAGCAATAACTCCTGGAGCCGCGGCCGACCCGGGCGCAGGCCCTGCACAAGTTGCGTGAGGCGACCACCATTCTGCCCGTAGATTGTGCGCAATGCCTCACGCACAAAAGTCGATCCTGTCCGAGGATAGTTGAGCAGGACAAATCGATCGGTGAGGATCATTCTACTTCAGCGGATAGGAGTTCCAAATGGGCAGCTTTGGGGGAGTGGCGGAAAGCGGGGTGGGGCGCGGGGGTGAGCATGGCGTCGATTGTAGGGGATCAGGGGCGAAATGGGGCTGCCCGGAAGGGGGGGGGGTGGAGCGGAGAGCTCGATAGACCAACAAATTTAGGAAGAGGGCCATCGAACGCAAACCCGAGACCATGGCGGGGTCCGGGCTTGGGGGCAGGTCATGACCCCGAAGTCTCGCATTTCCCATGGGCCCAAGACGGGAGCTGGGCCATCAGCACGAGCACTCTCTAGAGCGTCAAGGGAGTTTTCGATAGCGGTCGTGGAGCCAAAAGTACTGATCGGGCGCTTCGAGGACTTGGCGCTCAAGCTCGACGTTGATCAAGGCGGCGACCTCTTCTGGGGACTTACCCACAATGTCCGACGGAAACAATACGCGATCGGCGTCGAGGCGCCAGCGCAGGTCGCCAGTGCGATAGACCGCCAAAAAAACAACGGGACTCTTCAGGCGTCTCAACAGAACACCAGCGCTGCGATCCGAGCGTGCAAGCCGGCCAAAATATGGCGCTAGGACCGGCTTCTTCCGCGCGCGTTGATCGAGCAGCATGCCCAGGGTTCCGCCCCCCGTGATTACCTTTGGCGCAAAGGTCATCGCGCCACGGCGAGGCAAGAGCCGCACCTCGCGAGCTTCACGTTGCCGCTGCGCATCAATCGACATGGGGCGATTGCGCGGCGGCTTACTGATAGCGTAAAAGGGCCGAAAGCCCACGGCAGAGGAGATGCTCGCGGCCATCTCCCAGTCGCCAATGTGTCCAGAGACCACGATGAGGCCGCCGGCTTCCATCACCTTCCGCACTTCGTCCGAGAGCGTGACTTCGGTGCGGCTAAGTAGAGCTTGACGTCCGCGCACACCACGCACTTCACAGCGCGCAGGGGTCACCGCTACTTCGAGCAGGTGCCGGTAGGCTTGAGTCACGCGGCGCTCGAGCTCGCGCGGTTCAATGTCCTCTCCGAATGCTTGACGAAGAAACGCGCGGGCTGAGTTTGCGTGACGCCGATCCAACACCTTCGCAAGTGGCGCAAAACAGAAGCCAAATGCATTGAGCATTGGACGCGGCAGTCGTGACAAGCATCCGAGGGTGATCCTCCAGGCGAAGTTCTCAACGTGCGCCATCAGCGAGTTGCGCGTACCGTGGACAGCCTGGTACTCAACGGGCCAGTCCATGTCTCGACCTGACTCAGTACTCTTAGGCGCCTGCATGCGCTTGATTGTATGGGGCGGGGAGCGTCAAGGGGAGAGGCTAGGCCGGGTGAAGGCCCGAAAAGGGCAAGCTGGTTGGCCTGCTTCTCCGGGCAGTTCCCCTGGTGTTCGCAATCACCGCCATTTTGGAGGGGGGCGGAACTCTTGGCTTCCAGTTAGCTCCGGGGCGCACCTTTCTTAAGGGTGGGAGGGAAGTACGAAACGCAAGTCAGCCAAGGTCCAACAAGCGGGTTCACTCAGAATGCGATTCCTTCGGATACCTATCTGCTCCTATGCCTTGCCGGAGCTATTGCCCCCACGGCTGCCGTGGCTCTCGACGTGCTGTCCGTATCCACGGACACGATAATCTTGGACTCCACCTGGTAGAAACTCATGCTGCGGTAAGTACCCAGTCGGGGTAACTTCGATCGATTTTGGTGCCAGCCGCTCCCTGTCAATCTCCACACATGAGATGGCACAACGAGCAAGGTCGGACGGAGTAGGAGAATGGCACCACTCCATGATGATACCAACCCAGCCCTCGCGATCGAACTCACCATGGCCGGCTTCCGATATACGATCGAAGTTGTCCTGATTGGGTACTTCCCTATTCCCCAAGGGCCCCGTAGGTCATCTGGCGCAACTTGGTTCTCATGTCGCGCTCGTCGGGTTCGATGTAGAAGCCCAGGCTAAATTGGAACCAGCTGGGGGAGCTCTTCACATCCGCGAACTGATTGGTGAACATCTGATCGAGGCTCTCCTGCGTGGATAGGAATTCCAAGTGGGCAGTTTCGGGAGAGCGGGGGGAAGCGAGGTGGAGCGCGGGGGCGAGTATGGGACTGATTGTAGGCAATTGGCAACCAAACGGGGCCTCCGGGGCGGGGATCGGCGGTGCGGTGGCGGCAAAAAGGGCAGGATTTGGTATTGGGACCATAAAGCACTAGCCCGGGACCTTGAGTTTGGTCCGGGCTTGGGGGTGTTTGTGGGTGCGGGCTGCGCAGGTGCGCGAGAGTTAGGCCATGGGGGATCAGGATCCCGCTACGTGGGAGCGAGGCTTACCTCCCACGGCAAGTCGGGCTCAGGCGGTGGGCGGGCCCACAGTGAGCAGGGAAACCGGCGAGCGTTCCAGACCCCATTGCTGGTCCGCCAAACGCCCGAGCCATGAGAGCTCCTTGTCGGGGATGGTGTGTCCGCCCATGTACCAAACGTCCCGGCTGCGGAAGTGCGACAGGTTGCGCGGTCGCGTGCCGACGCCTTGAATCGCACAGCAGCCGCCTTCTGCAAAGCGCCTTGCCAGGTTCGCTAGGCTTGGGTGCCAGCGATAGTGGTCGTCGAGCTTGTGCCCGCCCTTGGCGCCGATCGACAGGTACGGTCGCACGCGGTGATAGATGTCATCTCCAGTCGGGGCCATGAAGTTCAGCCCGTCATTGCCCCCATGCAGTTCGATGACGACCAGGCGTCGGTAGCCTTTTTCCGTTCGATCGAACGGGGCCAGGGACCAGGCGGGGGAGGCGGCCAGACCGCCGGCGAGCAAACCCGTGCTTTGCAGGAAGCGCCTGCGTGAAATTTGGGAATTAAGCATGGGTTAGCAGAGGCAGTTTTCGGGGAGGGAGAGGGTCAGCAAGACAGCCAGGCGAGCAGCTTTTCGGCGGAAGGCTGGGGGCCAGTCCTGCTCGTCTTCGCGCTCCAAGAGTTCGAGCCAAAGCTCGTGCAGGGAATCCAGGTCGTTGCGCAGCACGTCCCACAGGCTGAGTTTGGCGAGCAGGTTTTCGATCAGGGTTTTGCCGTCGCCGGCGTTCCAGAGACTGTCGAAGTCCATGGCGGGCGTGCCGTGTGCCGGATGGGGGGAGTGGGGTAGGGCGGCCACGCGTTGTGCCCACTGCAATCGACCCTCGGCTGCCATGGGGCTGAACCAATCCTGATCGTGATCCCAGCCACCCACGGACGGGGGCTCGAGCAGGTCCATGCCCATGCTGCGCGAGGCGCGGTGCAGGCCCGCCAGGTCGGGGTTGCGAATGTCCAGGGCTTTGGCCTGGAAGGCGACGAGTTCCACCGGCGTGCGCACCAGGTTGTTGATGCGTTCGGGCGCGTAGAACCAGTCCGAGGCAAAGAGGGCTTGCAATGCGCGGCGCACGTCGAGCCCTTCGGAGCGCAGGATGCGCGCAAAGGCCTCGATCACATGCGATTCGGGGTTCGGGTCGGCGAATGTCTTGAGTAGGTTCTGAGAGAGGTGCAGGGCGCAAGCCGGCTGGCGGATGATGATCTCCAGGGCTTCGAGGCCTTCCTGCAAACCCTCTGGTCCGGATCGGCCTTGGATGTTTTCCCCAAGGAATTGCTTGTCCCCTGTGTCATGCCAGTCCGCCCTGAATTCGAAGCTCTCGCGCTGATTTTCAGGGCTGGTCCAACCTGTGAATATGCGGGCCAATTCAACCACGTCCTTTTGCGTGTATTGATCCAGACCGAGACTGTAGAGCTCCATCAATTCGCGGGCCCAGTTTTCATTGGGGGCGGCTTTGGTGGAAATGCGGTTGTCCAGATAGAGCAGCATGGCCGGGTCGCGGGCAACCTCGAGCAAAACCGTGCCAAGGGGCTCACCGGCCACGTTGCGCAGGGTTTCCATATGCCGGGCGACCATCGGGTAATGGACTAGCTTGGATTCCTGGACCGCGAACAGGTCGTGCCAGAAGAGCATCAGGCGCTCCCGCAAACCATGGGAGCCGTGCACCATGCGGAAGACCCATTCGCCCCGCACCAACTCGGCGCGTTCATGCTCTGTGTCGCCAGCGAAATCGAGCAGGTCGCCCGAGCGGG
>JAAETM010000525.1 GCA_024228395.1 bacterium
CTCGCGTGGCATCCTGGATACCCAGGCCGCATTCAAACTCTATTCAAAAGAGGTTCTGAAGGGCCTCCTGCGGAGCCCCACGGTCTACGACTTCTCCTTCGACAGCGACTGGATCCTAGGCAGCCTCGCGCAGGGGGCTGACCCCTTGCAAGTTCCCTTCGCTTTCATCGACTCCGCGGCGGAATCTGCGTCGATCGCCCAGGGCCCGATGACCACTTGGGAAACCCTGCTCCATGGATTGACCGCTGCCGTGCGCCGCCACGGCGTGCCGCACAACGAAGCCATGGCGCGCGTATTGGATGAAGAGGTAAAATCCTCCGCCGACCTGGACAAGGTCATCAACACTCTTCCACCGCAATTGCGCGATGCAACCGCGAATCGCATTGGCGATCCGGCCCTGATGTCTCCGGAAGAAGTGCAAGCTTGGTTCCGTTGTCACTAGCGGGAGTGGGGCCGCGCGTTGGGGCTCGTGGATCCAGTGCCGCAGGGTCCCTTCCATCGCTAGTCCTTGTACGCCAAAAAATCCGCGACAAGGCCCTGCCAGGCGAGGTGAGGCCTCTCGAGCAGAACCGCATGTCCTCCGCCGGGCACCTGCACCATGGCCTTTCTCTTGCTTTTTAGCTGCAGATAGAAATTGGCCATGTCCCGCTGACGCTCGGGTTTAGCCTCGTGCTCGCCAAGAACGATGAGGGTTGGCCAGGTCCAAGTCTCCGGTTTGAGGACCTGGGTGCTGCCGATGGCGAAATCCCGCAGCACGCCGTTGGGTGAATCCGGATCATGCAGCAAACATTGGGTCAGATAGGCATCTACGACGTGTTGCTCGAAACAACCTTCGATGAAGTCGCTAGCCGCTCCCTGCGCATCGTTGGATCGAAAACGGTTCTGCAGCTCGCCCATCTCGTACTTGGCTTCAAAGCTAGCGCCCTGCAAGATCACAGACTGAACACGGGCGGGGTTGTTTTGAGCGAATTCCCCCACCACTTGGCAACCCCAGCTCCAACCGAGCAGGGATACCTTCGGTACTTTGCGCTGCTTGCAAATCCATTTCACCGCAACTTCCAAATCCTGTGCCGCGTCCCGTGCGGAACACCAGGACTCTTCCTTTGGATTGTCCGAAGCCCCATACCCCTGGGCATCCACCGCGTAGGTCGCCCAACCACGCCGAACGAAAGCATCCATGACCGAGTAGTCATCGACGGCCAAGTCAAAGTCAGGCCGCCCCGAATACGTGCCGCCATGCATGAACACAATCACGCGGCCCAGGCTCGCGTCCCAGTCTTCGGGGGCCTTGCTCCACACATGAATGCGCTGGCCATCCCTTTCCACGAAGTGTGAAGCGCCGATGATCGATGCCTCAGTCTCCTTGTCGGGCTGCTGTTCCCCCCGCGCAAACATCCCCAAAACGATCCCAACCAACCCGACCGAGACAATGGCAAACGGTGCTTTCATGGCGCCATGCTAGCACGCCTGGGGTCTGGATTTCTGCGCCGCGCTGGCACCCACTCGAGGGCAGAAGGGGGCCTGGGGGCGCCCCAGTGCGGCCTTGGCCCAATCCGAGACCCCAAAACGGCCCCTAAAGCTATCCACCGTACCAGGACGATAGTACGGCCATGATGGATTGGTCAATCGACGCAGGTTCTAGCCTGCCGCCTTCACGCCAGCTGGTGGAGAAGGTGCTCGATGCCCTGGCGCGAGCTTCGCTCGAGGCCGGGGACCAGCTTCCGTCGGTGCGTAAGATGGCGGGTTTGGCCCTGGTGAATCACAACACCGTGGCGCGGGCCTATCGCGATCTTGAGCAATTGGGTGCGGTGGCTGGCCAGAATGGACGTGGGGTTTTTGTGACCCCCGAGTGGCCGGCCATCGCGAAGGACCAACGCAAGGGAAGCTCCCTGGAGGCTTTTGAAC
>JAAETM010000526.1 GCA_024228395.1 bacterium
CGTATCCGATTTCTGTTCGTCGACTCGCGGTTTCGTTTCACGCTTCCTTCAGACGGTCCCTCGCGGTTCCGCCCTTGCGCTTCCCTTCGGTCCCTGTGGCCAGGTCCCGGAAGAACTTTCATCTTCAAGTCAATCATCATGTCAGGCACACCACGGGAAGCCCGGCAGCCATTGGCTGTCGGGCTTCTTCTGTATCCCAGGCATGGTCCCGTACTTGCTCCGGCTCACTCGGCCTTGGAGAAGTCAGCCGGCACGCGGATCTCCTGGGACCAACTTCCCAGGGGAATGGGCTGCAACCTGAAAACCAAGTCTTCATGGCCCTTCAGCTCGAACCGTACCTCCACCAAAACCCTGGGGGTCTCCACTGGCAAGTGAAACAGCCCCGTCTGCCGATCCACTTTCAGCGATCCTTTCCGCATGTTTGCGCGACGAATACCATCGGGCTGTTGCTGCCCTTTTAGTTGGGACACCATGACCCGAAGGTCCTTCCTGCTGTGTGTTTTGCCCGCCAACCAAGCTTCGTCGAACACCACTTGTCCAGAGACCTCAAAGGGCCGACTCTCTTCCACGATGTGCGTGCCGACGTGATGCTGAGCGGGCGCCATTGCCAAGTCCACTTCCAAATTGGGAACCCAAATGGCCGGGTGTCCCTTGCCCAGGACTTCGTTGGGGTTGAAGTTGGGTGTGAGGGAGACCAGAACGGGGGTCGCGGGCAACCCCTCCAGGGTGAACGATCCGTCGGAGGCTGTTCTGGCATGGCCCAAGGCCGATAAAAAGTTGTGACGGGCCACGCCATCTTTCACCGGGGCGTCGGAGTAGCACAGGACCACAAGCCCGCCAAAAGGTTCGCCATCTTGGTTCTTTACGACCCCCTGGATCGATTTCTCTCCGCCACCCGCTCGAAGGTCGCCCAGCCAACGATCATCACCATCCAGCAAAGTAACATTCAAGGGTAGCGGCGGGGTCCACGGCGCTTCACGGGTGAAGGTCAAACGAAACTCGCCGGGAAAGACTCGCTTGAATTGAAACTCACCATCCCGACCGGTGATACAGTTTTCACTGAGCCCAGAGATTTGAGATTGGATTCCAGCCAAGCGTGCAAGGGCGCCTTCGATCGGGTTCCCACCCAAGTCCAACAAGCGGCCCCCCACCCGGGCGGGCAACCCAACCTGCAGGTCTTGGCGATGCTGCTCCCCCTTGACCAACGCAACATAAGCGAAGGAGAAGTTGTCCAGGCTCCCCGGGTCGATTGGATCGCCGGACCCCAGCGTCTTGCGGTTCAGGGACTTGACCAGCGGGGGCATGTGGTCGCCCTCCAGGGAATTGGGATCCACGATCATCTGGTAGGCCCTGCCCGCCGGCAGTTCGCAGCGGAACTCCATGTTGGGGCCCTGCAAGTCCAGCTCACGCAGGGGCTTTCCCCGTCGCCCATTGGCAAAAACCAAAACCTTGCCGCGATCGAACCGGGTTCCGTCGCCATTCAGAACATTGCCGAAGATGACTCCCACACCCGTCTCGTCCTCTTGCCTGTCCGTTTGGGTATGCGCTTTCGCCACGGAGGCTTCCACGGGTCCGCCCCCTTCCACAACCGAGCGCTTCGACGCCCGGATCGCAGGACCTTGAAGTGTGCTTGGATCCGCTTCTTCCTCCATTGAACGCGAGGATTCTCCCGCTGCCTCAGGATCCAAGGCGTCCACCCCTGGCGAGGACCAGGTGGGTACAAAAACCAGGAGGGCGATCAGCCCGGCAAGAAGAGCAGCAACTGCGATCGTTCGGAGATTCATTGGATGGGGTGGTAGGAGGGATGGACGAGGCGAAAAATTCCGTAGGACGCCCAATTCGTATTGTGCGCCCGACGACGGGACAGGCTCTTCAGGACATGGGTGCCAAAATTCAACTGGGCGCAGCCCCCACCGGAGAGCCCGCGGCAAGACCCTTGGCCGGCCAGCATGGATCCAGCCGGCCAGGGTTTCACATGAATCCTCTCCTTCACTCAAGGACGGTTAGAGCAAGCTCCGTATTTCCACCAAGGCCAAAAAGGCGTCCACCAGGTTTCGAACGCCCGCAACCACATCACCGATCAGCGCTTTGCCATCGAGCCCATTCGCACCGCGACCCGCGCGCTCCGACGTACCGGTTTTATAACCACCATCGCCACCCTCTCCACCATCACCACCGGATAAGAGACCGTCCCCGCCATCTCCACCGCCGCCGCCGGAACCGCCGCCATCGACGCCGTCACCCCCACGTCCACCATTGCCACCGTCATCGCCATGGAAAATGTCGGAGTCGCCCTCGCCGCCCTCTCCGCCACGGCCACCCACGCCTCCCGAGTTGCCACTGTTTCCTCCAGGGCCGCCAATTCCACCATTGCCAGTGCCATTGATTCCTCCCTCGGCGCCGTCGCCTCCCTTGCCACCGTTGCCATTGCCCCAGCCCTCCCCACCGCCACCGCCATTGGGCGGTGTCCCCATGGGCGCTCCCGGAGTTCCGGCAGGCGTATCGCCAGGAAACCCGTCAAACCCATCCGGATGAAGCATGTTGCCCCCCTGGCCAAAGGGATAACCGGGCGGATAGTCATTATAGGATTGCGCGGACGCCAACCCACTCAATATGGGGAAGGCGAATAGAGCGGCTGCGATAAATTTCAGTTTCATGGGATCTCCCGAGTTAGTTGTTTTGGGGGCTCACACTTGGGCATGGATACGGACACCGGTACCGATACCGATATCCCCTCGCCCCACACTCCCTGCCCACGCAAACTCAAGTGGTTGAACCCCCGCAGCTGCCGCACCACAGCTATCGAGCCAACCTTCCCCCCTAAGCGCAGATAGGGCCCATTCGAATGGGCCCCCACGGTTTCGACTAACCACTTGGGACCGGACCGGGGCTCCCTGGTACAAGCAACCCCAAAAAAGTTGGCCGGTCGCCTACTTGTGCTTGGGATGCTTCGTCTGCGCCGGTCGCATGACCCACCAATCCTCGGTGGGAATCAAGGGCAGGGCTGGAAAGGTCTCTTCGATCGCATCCTGCATGCCATCGCTGGCCTGCAAACACTTGGAATCTGCCAGATCCGCCTTCTCCCAAGCCTCGCGGGTGGGCCATTGGGCATATGCCACCCATGTGTCATCATCGCAATGGTGCAATCTCGACCCCAGGGACCCTTGGCTGTGCAGGAACTCCAAAGTGATCGTTCTCCAATCGTGCACAAAAAGCTCTTCGCTGCCCGGCTTGAGTCGCCAGCGATAGATCACCGCAAATCCGACCAGGTCGGAATGCTTGGGCTGCGAAGGAGGCACGCTCATCCCTTCTTAAACCCTGCGAAAAGTCCCAGGGCCCCCAAACCAGCTGCGGGAAGTGAACCTGTGATAAAGGACCTCATGCCGTCCGCCTGGTTGGCGATCGTGCCTGAAAGGCGATCCCACTGATCGCTCATCGTCTGCCAATCCACATCCACCCAACCCGCCTTGTTGAGCAGGAACAACGCCAAAGCCACGACGCCGACAAACAGCCCGGTGACCTTGAGGAACATGCGAATCGCAAGCCCCACGCAGAATGCAACCAGGAACGAAAACCCACCCTTAATAAAGAAAGGTGAATAGCTGAATGCAGGTTCGCTTTCGACCGGCACGCCCTGGACTCCAACCCCAACCTCGAGCCCATCGCCCTGCACGGCGGTTCCGATCGGTATGGACGGATCATTCGCCACGAGCCCATTCACGGTCGGGGTTCCTTGTGCGCTTCCCGTCTCCACCCCGCGATCGCCCGCTTCGGGGACCTCGCCGGCCTGGGACCTCATGGAGAATCCGATGATCAAAAAAAGGACCGCCATGGCAACCGACACTTTCTTCCAGAAGGGAATCACCAGGGGTTCAGTGGCACGATCCTCGACGCTATTTTCGATTTCTTCTTCGGACATGGGGCAGGCTGGCTTGGGGCAGGCGGCGGAGACGTCCTCCACCGGTCCTACATCCTAACGTCCTTTTCCATCCCGGGTTAAAACCTGGGCCGAAGAGGTTGGGCGACATGGAGAAATCCCCATGTCGCCCAATCCGGTCGTCGAAATGAAACCCGCTCCGTCGTCTCCTGCCAAAGACTGGGAGATCCCGCCGTTCAAGGTCCCACCTGCCCATGGGTGCCTTGATCGAGGTTTTTCGGTCAGGGCAAACCCTGAGAAAGACTCATCATTTGATCGGTGCGCCGAAGCGCCAGGTTTCAGAGACGGCTAAAAGTGCCGTCCCCAACGTTCACAGGTAACTACGCCTCGGACCCGGGTTCGTAACAGGGTTTCTGGAAAAGTTGGATGAAGCTTGGACGTTTTTACAAAGCAGGCCGCTCGACGCGCCGCTCCGCATGGCTCCCAACCGGGACCAAGTCAGGCTGCACCCCATTCGGAAGCACGGATCCCCTACTGCCCCGGCAAGCCGCCCGACCGCTTTACATCCCAACCCCATTTTTCCAGGATTTCCACGATCTTATCCTGGTGCTCCCCCTGCACCTCGATGATGCCGTCGCGCAAGGTGCCTCCCGACCCACACTTCTGCTTGAGCTTCTTGGCCAGGGCTTTGAGCTCGGCCCCCTTGAGGGGCACACCCATCACAATAGTGACCCCGGCCCCCTTGCGTCCCTTGGTCGAGCGCCCCACCCGCACCACCCCATCCGAGTCGGTCCCGACCGGAAGGCAAACGCACTTGGTCATTGGCTGAAGGCAAATGCCACACAGCTCGCCGTGTTGGGTTGAGTAGGAAAAACCCCCATCACCGCCGGGGCGGTTGTTTTTTTTCTTGGCCATGATTCCAGTTTTCGATGTCAGGACGAGAACAGATGGTCGCTTTCTGCGGACCAGGTGGCGTATCTGTAAAGGGGCAAGAGTCGCTGCCATTCGGTGTTTAGCGTGGGAAGGATGTCCGCAGCCAGAACCGCTTCCCGGGCAGCCATCTGCGTGGGGATCGGCCAGCGTTGCTCCACCACAAAACCAAGTTCGCCAGGTTTGTAGAAGCGCAGGAGCTCCTCCAGAGCTTCTGGCGCGAGGCTCCCGAGGGGCCAACGTCCCTTCCAATCGTGCAACTTGAGCGTGAACCCTTCCAGCCCATTTAGGATATGCAACAGATCCCGCAATCCTTCCCCCTTCACGCGGTTGAGCATGTTTTGTCCGTCGTACCAGGCGTCGGGATGAATTCGAAAGGCCACTTCGAGGGCCCCGTGCTCGATCGCCAGACACAGATAAGAGTTGCGATAGGCCGAATCCAAATCCTTGGCCAGATCGCGGCCCAGGATCTTGCGCAGACCACTCTTGCTGGCTTTGTTGCGCACCATGTAGGCCCAGAGCCTCTCAACCTTCTTCCCATTAAAGGTGTGGGGATTGTGGATCGAAGTGCGCACGTCCAAGGCCGGTTCGGGCGTGGCTTTGGCCCAAGCCTTGCTCCAGGCGAGCAGCTTGCGCCGGGCCTTCAGGCGGTACTCGTTGGCCTCGGGGTTTCTGCAATGGGACGGGCCCAGGGCCTCAAAATCCCAGGGTTCAAGGGCCAGGTCGCCCTTCAGGGGCTTGGGTTCGGGTTCGGGTCTGAGCATGGGCACTTTTGATTCGCCTTGAATGGGGGCTGCCCCCATACTGTTCCTTTACAGAATACAGAAGCTTCCCCGGGATCATGCGCCACCGAAGGCCCTTCGGACAGTAGTAAGGCATAGAAAGCCGCGCGCCAGCAGCCCGCAACCATTATCCTCTCGCTCCCTCCCACCTTGAAACAGGGCAAACGCGCCGTGATGACCACATCCACCGGCGACCCATGCTCCCTCGCTCCCACCACATGAAACTGGCCCACTTCGAATTTGACCCCAAGCGCGACCTCCTGGGAGAGGGCCCGCTGAGTGAGGTCTATCGCGCCCGCGATACGAAGCTGGACCGCGAGGTGGCCCTCAAGATTCTGCGTCCCCAGGTGGAGATCGACCCCCAGGCCGACCAGCGCTTCTTCAACGAAGCCCGCCACACCGTCGCCGCCGGGCACCCGGGCATCACCACGGTCTACGAATACGCCCAGCTGCCGGATGGGCCTTCCTACATCGCCATGGAGTTCCTGGAAGGGCGCACCCTGGACAAGATCATCGCCGAGCGCAGCCTGAATTTCAGCGAGTGCCTGCGCATCGCCCTGGCGCTGACCGATGCGCTCTCGGCCGTGCACAACCTGGGCATGATCCACCGGGACCTGAAGCCGGCCAATGTAATGTTGCTCAACGACGGCGGCCTCAAGCTGCTCGACTTCGGCATCGCCCGCGCCAACAACGAGGTCAGCATCACGCAGCACGGCATGCTGGTGGGCACGGTGCTGTACATGTCCCCCGAGCAGGTTCGTGGTGAGACGTTGGACTCGCGCTCCGACATTTTTTCCCTGGGCGCGATGCTGTACCACATCACTTCCGGCGCGCTGCCCTACCCCGGCAAGAGTTTCCCCGAGGTTTGCATGGCGATCCTGGACGGGGAGCCGCGGCTCAAACCCAGCGAAGTACGCCAGGGTTTCCCAGCCGCCCTGGAACAGTTCCTCATGCGTTGTCTGGAGCGCGACCCCGACGAGCGTTTTGCCGATGGCACCAAAGCCCATGACGCCCTGCTGGTCCTGCAGCACCAACTCACGACGCGCGCGCCCCTGGCCCTGCGCGGGCGGCTGGTCATTCCCCCCTTCGCTTGCGCACAAGAGGACAACTGCCATGCCATGGCCGGTGCCCTGCGCAAGGACTTGGCCGCCGACCTGGCGCGCAACAAGAGCCTTGAGGTGGACTTGCTCGAAGAGGCGGATGCGGAGTCCGACGATTTCATCCTGCGCGCAGCGCTCAAGGTCGATGGCGATCTCGGCCGTTTGAATCTGGAACTGATCCGATCTGGATCGACACAAGACAACGGCAACGCACCCCAGGCGGAAGCGGTGGAAGCCAAGGACGCCGACGAGTGGGCCTTGCAAGAAACCCTGGTGCGCGGCGCGGCACGCTTCGTGCGCCGCGGCATGACCGAAGGATCCGCCGCCCAGGAATCACCCCAGGTCAAACAAGCCCTGGCCATCACGCGCAAGGCTCGCCGCACAATCCACAAGGGCTCCTCGAAACACCTGCTATTCGGCGTTTCCATGCTGCGCAAAGCGCTTGAGCTGGATCGCTTTTGTGCCACCGCCCACGCGGTCTTGGCCGAAGCCAAGGTGCGCAAGTTCCTCTACTGGGAAGGCGACCCGTCCTTCCTCGAAGAGGCGCGCGAACACGCCGCCCGGGCCTTGACCCTGGATCCGAAAAACCCCGAAGCCCACACCGCGCTCGGTTTTGCCTACCACCTGTCTGGCCACGGTGAGGAAGCGCGCCGCGAATATCGACTGGCGATTCGCCTGAGCCCCAACGAGTGGTTCGCGCAACGCTTGCTCGGCACCATGTTGACACGCGAGGGCAATCTGCAGCATGCGGAAAAGGCCCTGCGCACCGCCATTCACTTGCGCCCCCAATACATCGCGTGCTACGACCACCTGTACCGCGGCCTCAAAAACCAAGGACGCCACGACGAAGCTCTGGCCGTGGCCAAGCAAGGCATCAAGGCTGCCAAAATCCATATGGGCAACATGCCCGATGATCTGGAGTCATTGATATATATGGGGTTCCTGCAAGCCCGATCAGGACTAAAACAAGACGCGCAAGCGACCGGTGACCAAGCCCTTTCCCTGGCACCCAAGGACGGCTACACGCACTTCCACGTGGCCATCATTCGCGCCATCACCGGCGACACCGCCAGTGCCGTCGACGCCCTACGCACGGCGCAAGATCGCGGCTACTACATCAAGAGCGAAATCCTTGGCAACACCGACCTGGACAACCTGCGCGGAATCGCGGACTTCGATTCCCTCGCTTCCTGAGCATCAAGCGACGGTTCCTCGAAAGCCCCCATGGATCAACCCCTAGTCTGCATCGACACGGAAACCGCCACCATGCAAGGCGCGCCGCACCTGCTCGAACTGGGAGCCGTGCGCATCATCGACGGTGAGATCGAAGACACCTTCGAATCCCTGGTCTGCCCCGTGGTCCCCATCGAAGCCGGCACCTCCGCCATCCACGGCATCACCGACCGCAACGTGATGAGCGCGCCCTTCGCCAAGCAGGTCCTGGCAGAGTTCAAGGAATGGGTCGGCGACGACACCATGGCCGCCCACAACGCACCCTTCGACGCCCGCGTCCTGGGCTTCGAATACAAACGCGCTGGCCTCGAGCCCGCCCCCGGCGCTTTCCTAGATTCCCTACCCCTCTCCCGCCGCTGGATCCCCGAATCCCCCGACCACAAACTGCTCACCCTGTGCCAGATGCTCGACCTGGACGAGGGCAGGCACCACCGCGCCCTCTCCGACGCCGTCTGGTGCTGGAAGGTGATCGAAGAATGCCTACACCGCGCGGAGGACTCCGGCCAAGACCCCCTCGCCGAAGCCATCTACGCAGTCAGGCACCCACTCACCATCGCGTCCCGCGCACCCGAAAGAGCCAAGATGTCCCCACGCCTGCGCCCAATCGAAGCGGCCATGCGCGGCGAGCGCCCGGTCCAACTCATGTACGGCGAAGCGCATACGTATCCGATCGAAGTGCACCCGCGCATGCTTTATCAGAGTCATGCCAAGGGTTACCTGGAAGCGGAGTGCCCGAAGACGGGGGAATTGCGGACTTACTTGCTGAGCAAAGTGCGCAAGGCGATTCCGCTGTAGGCAATAGGTCGAGTGGAGTTATCCTGACTTGGTACCCCGCAGGCTCTGCATAGCGCCCGTATACTGATGATCGATGAACAATCCAGACGACACCGAGATTCCAATTGACGCTGAGCTCCGGGGCATTTGTACGGAAATCCTCGCTGAAGGGAAGTCTGTGGCGGAGTGGGCAGACGTGGAATCCGACGACCTATTCCAGACGGATTCATTCTGCGGTGGATTCGATGCGACCGAGATGAAGTTCTGTTTCAGTTGGTACGCTCCGGGGGGAGGAGTCGTTGGGTTCCAGTTCCCCTTAGCCCAGGTGGAAGCGATCGCTGAAGGCCGGCCGTGCAAGCTCCTTGGGTGCATGCAGTCAAACTCCGATTAGGCGACGGTCGCGAGGTCCCCTTCCAATACATCCGTTTCTGAATGGATGGTTTGTCCGCGTTGCCAGCATGCGCTGGATTCAACCACTCCTGAAAGATGCATCTGCTGTGGCTAGGGCTAATTGCCCACTGAAGAAGGGACAGACCCTCGCAGGAACTGACGAGAGGATTGGCTTTGTTGCATCTTTGAGTTCGCAAGTCTCAACCTTCAGGAGCGGGCTTGGATCGAGGGACCCAACGCGAATTGGTCCGAGGGGCGGGCGTGGGTGTCGAACCATGTTGAGCCATGATACCGGGCCAGGCTCCCTTTGGTCCCCATTGTGCCACCGACATTCCGATTCTGCATACACTCATTGAATCATGGAAGATGCACACAGGACATTGATACGATTTTTGCCTCCTCAGCAGAATCTGTGGGTCTCCGGCGGCTCAGGAAGCTTGCCCATTGCATGATAGAGGGCCATTTCAGCCGCATCGAACGTCCTGAAGCCGTATGACTTTCTGAACGTGAGTTTTAGCTTGTTGTTCAGACCTTC
>JAAETM010000527.1 GCA_024228395.1 bacterium
GTCCTTCATCTGGGTTGAAGAAGTCCCTCTATCGTCCCGCATGATGCCGGGGTCAGGATGGGTAAGTGTAGTTGTCGTCAGTGGGTAAGTGTAATTGTCGCTGAGCAGACGCTCAGAGCCTACTTCGGGCAACTTCAAGGTCGCAACACTCCCATCCCGCCATTTCTCCACATACACACCCAAGCCAAGAATGAATCGAGGTGCTTCATGAAAAGTGCGGGTTAGCACTTATCTGCCGGTGGATGTAGACTCGGTTCTAACATTCAAGTCCTGCAACCGCATACAACCTCGAGGTCCAATGCATCTATTCCAACGCTCGTGTTTTGTGGCATCGATTCTCTCGCTCACGGCCGTCGCCGGGGCACAGGATCGTTCCGGTGTGACCCTCTACCCGGTGTACTCCATCGACTGGCATAGCGTGTCGGTGGGATCCCATACGGGGATCACCTCGGGCACCCTACTGGTCCCCGGAGGTGGTTGGCCCATCCTGGGTCCAGTCCCTACTCCGTGGGGAGGACCTCCCCTGTACGGACCCGGTCCCTCCTGCACTGGGGCACCCGGTGGCACGCCCTGTCCCGTGGACGTGGATGCCGTGTCCTTGGGTTTCTCAGGCATGCTCGGTAGCTCGTCGGGCATTTTCGCAGGCACCCTGCGATTTTCCGTGGATCCCTTTGCCACCGGTGTGAGCGGAATCCCAGGACATGCCACCTTGAGTAGCGAAGCGGCTGCCATGGATTCCGCGGCCGACATCTTGATCCATCCTGGGGCCCTGCCGCCGGGCCCCCTGGGACCGGGTCCTGCCAGTCCATTCCGGGGTGGAATCGACGGGGATGGGCTGCGCTCCACCAGCGGGTTCACCTACCCGGGTTTGGGGCTGATCGAACCCTGTCCCCCGGTCACCGGAATACCGGCCTACGCTGGCGACAACCTGGATGCTCTCGCTTTCCAAGAGACCTTCCAACCGTCAGGTACCTACTTCAGCCTCGAGGGCTCCATCACCGATCCGCTCACGGGTGTTCCAGCTGCGAACTCGGCCGCATTCAACGGTTTCGTTGGAGGGGACATTTTGAAAGTCACCGCAACAGGACCTGTGATCTATGCCCCCGCTTCGGCCCTCGGTTTGGACCTTGTGCAAGGCCCCGGTTCGGACGATGTGGACGCCCTGGCCGTGCACGACTACACCGGATCCACCTTGGACGGCATTTATGTCCCTCCGACAGCCATGTACGACTGGGAATTGGGAGTCAGCGATCTCATCCTGTTTTCCGTGCGCAGGGGATCCGCAGTGATCGGACAAATGGACAGCTTGCTGGGACTTCCGATCCAGGAAGGCGACATCCTCATGCCGCCCCTCCCTGGAGGAGGTCTATCCCCCTATCCCGCCATCTTCTACGCGGGTGAGAGGCTTGGATTGGCATCGGTGCGCTCGGGGACGGCCGTCGGCAATTTCAGCGATGACCTGGACGCCCTGGGTTACGCCTATGGGGCTGTGATCGATTGCAACCACGACGGCTGGGATGACATCGTTCAGATTGGGTCGGGAACCCATCCCGATGGGGATGGCAATGGGGTGCCCGATGATTGCCAGCTCTGGTCCTATTGCGGTGTGGCCAATCCCAATTCGACGGGCTTGCCCACCCGGCTGTCCGGCACGCTCAACATGGGTCCCGATGCGGGTCTGCACCTGGAAGCCGATCAAGGTCCGCCGAATCAGATCGGTTACTTCCTAGTGGGCCCAAGCATGGCCACGCCGGGCTTTTCCATCGGACAAGGGCGTCTATGCCTGATCTCCAATGCGATGCACCCAATCGGGCGCTACAACGTGGCTGGAACAAGCATGAACTCCGTGGGATTGTTCGACGCCAGCGGCGTCCTGGTAAACATGGTGGGCACGTCCTCGGTGGGTACCGGTTTCGACATCCCCACGGACCTGCCCAGCATCGGTGTCACAATCCAAACCGGAAGTTATTGGCACTTCCAACTCTGGCACCGGGATGTGGGCGGCCAGTCCAACTTCTCCGACGCCGTTCGAATGGCCTTCTAGGACTTTCGGGGCTGCCTTCGGGCAGCCCCGGTCATTGACCCGCGCTGGGCGCAGGCCCGAAGATGCGGTCGGTCAGTTTCACGTACCAGGCCGCGGCTTGCACTTGGATGATGTAGGTCATGGCGATGATGACCGCGATGTCCACGCCGCGTTCGACGAAGGCCGTCATGGCGATGGCCAGGGCGATCGACAGGTTGCGCATGACCGTGCCGTAGACCAGGGCGATCGCCTCGCCTCGGGGGAAGAACTTCTTGCCCACCAGGGTGCTCAACGTGAAGTTGATGGCGTACAGGATGGCCAGGGGGATAAGGTATTTTCCGAGCTGGGCGGGATTCGACAGGATGCTGTCAGCCTTCAAGGCCATGGCAACAAACACGATGCCGAGCCGAAATCAACATTGCTCGGAACGACAACAAAATCGGCATAGTAATAGGGCAAGGTGGCCTCTCCACTGACTGTGGTCTCCCCTGCAATACTAGGCAAGGGTAAGCCAACCGCAGAATAGACCGCCTCCCATTCACTTGGGTCCTTTCCAAAAATAAGTGTATCGACAAACTTCGCATTAAA
>JAAETM010000528.1 GCA_024228395.1 bacterium
ATTTCGGTGAACAGGAAGACCCAGATTCCGAACTTGCCAGTTTCAAACTGGTGGTCGTGGCCTTCAAAGTGGTGCGCTAGGAACGGCGCGTGCTCATCGTGCGTAGAACTCACAGGGCACCTCCGGCCCGACGGGCCTTGTCAGCTGCGGAAGTCGCGAGGGCTTCCTGGGTCAAGATGTAACCACCGGTGGCTTCGTCCCACTCGTTGGTCGTCATATCGTAGGGATCGAACAGGTGGATCTCTTCGTCGAAGTTGAGCATGGGCGGCGGACTCGAGGTCTGCCACTCCAGGGTTGCACCACCCCAAGGGTTGTCGGCGATGCGCTCCTTGGGCCTTCGAAGGGTCACCAGCAGGTTGCCCACCGAGTACAGCATTGCAATGCCCAGGGTGAACGCCCCCACGGTGGAGAGCTGGTGGTACAGCTCATAGGTCGGCGCGTAATCGAAGTAGCGGCGCGGCATACCCAGGGAGCCCATGATGAACTGGGGGAAGAACGCCAGGTTGAATCCAACGAAGGAAAGTATGCAACCGACCTTGGCCCCCGTTTGGTTGTACATGCGACCGAACATCTTCGGCCACCAGTAGGTCAAGCCCGCCATGAAAGCGAACATCACCGACCCCACCATCACGTAGTGGAAGTGGGCCACGATGAAGTAGGTGTCGTGAATGTGCACGTCCACCGCCAGGGTCGCGCAGAACATGCCGGTCAACCCGCCCACCAGGAACAGGAAGATGAAGCACTGCACGTACCACATGGGCGCATCCAAGCGAATGTCCGCCCGGTACATGGTGGTCAGCCAGTTGAACACCTTGATGCCCGAAGGGATGGCCACCGAGAAGGTCAAGGCGCTGAAGATCACACTGGCCAGGTCGGACTGGGTGCTCACGAACAGGTGGTGACCCCAGACCAAGGAACCGAAGACCGCCAACATGACCGAAGCGTAGGCGATCATGTTGTAGCCGAAGATGTGCTTGCGACAGAAGACCGAAAGGACCTCACTGATGACCGCCATGGCGGGCAGGATCATCAAGTACACGGCGGGGTGTGAGTAGAACCAGAAGAAGTGCTGGAACAGCACCGGGTCCCCTCCCATGCCGGGATCGAAGATGCCCATGCCCCAGGTTACCTCCAAGATCAACAGCAGCAGGGTGATACCCAGCACCGGCGTGGCCAGCACCTGGATGATCGAGGTGGCGTACAGGCCCCACAAAAACAGCGGCATGCGGAAGAACCCCATGCCGTTGGGACGCATCTTGTGGATGGTCACCATGAAGTTGATGCCGGTGAAGATCGAGCTGAAGCCCATAATGAACGCGCCGGTCAGGGCCAGCACGGTCTGGGTACCCGTCGTCACGCTATATGGTGTATAGAAGGTCCAGCCCGTGTCCAATCCACCGAAGAGCAGGACGGCAACAAAGAAGACCGAACCGATGATCCAAAGGTAGAAGCTAGCCAGGTTGAGGCGTGGGAAAGCCACGTCCTTGGCGCCCAGCATCATGGGCAGGAAGAAGTTGCCCAGGGCTGCAGGAATTCCCGGCACGATGAACATGAACACCATGACCGCACCATGCAAGGTGAAGAAGTGGTTGTACAAGTCCGCGCTCATGACGGTTCTGCCCGGAGTCCAAAGCTCCACGCGCAACGCGAGGGCGAAAACCCCGCCCAGGAAGAACGAGATCCCCACCGCGATCAAATACATGATCCCGATGCGCTTGTGATCCAGGGTCGTAAGCCAGGACTTCAGTCCCTTGCTCTCGTCTAGGTAGTCCTTGCTGAACCCCGTGG
>JAAETM010000529.1 GCA_024228395.1 bacterium
CACATGCTCCCGGAGCATATTGTCAGGCCTGAAGAGTTCCCCCTGTGGTGATTTGTGTCCGAGCATTGGTCTCCTTGGTGCGGGAAACCAGTTTACTCTGAGCCATTCGCCAATTCAGTCTTTTTCGGCCGGGATTCTAGACGGTGCCACGGGTAAATGTGGGGCGTGATCGCTGGGCAGGTGCTCAGCGCACCAATGTGCACTCGAAGTCGTATTGGCCTTCATTCGGTGTTGGTTTTATGAGCTCCAATATCACTCGAGCGCCCGCGGGAACCCTGATCGGCAAGGTAAACAGGCTTCCCGAGACCAGCTCCACAGAATGGATCCAATCTCCCTCTTTTGAGATGGTTTTGATCACCAGTGTTCCGGCTCCATTGTTGGTCGCGTTCAGTTGAAACGTAATAGCTTTTGAGGTTTTGTTGCGCTGGATCTCGTGCGTCCACGGTGCACGCACGCCCGCATCGAAACTACCGCTCATGGCGGTTCGATATGTATGAGTCCTCGTAATGCAGGAAGAAAAGCTGAGGCATAACGCAAGAATCAGCAAAAGGCCGGCGAATCGTTTCATGGTGGATGGGTAGGGAGGGCCTGCTCACGGCTTCGAGGGAACCTGCGAGAGAAGAGAATGTCCATGGCATAAAAAGACCATGATCCTATCATATCATTGGGACGACGCTCCGAACCGGGTCGGTCCAGTGGAGCGTCGTGTTGGTTGTAGGGAACAATGACAGAACGGGTTCAGTCTGGAGGGGAACGGCATTAGGCCTGCCCCGGATCGTCCGCCGGCTATCGAGGGACGGCAGGGAAACTGGCGCTGTATCAATAATCGGGTTCGAACGCTAGGGTGGTTCCATGCCCATCTCCAATCTGCTGCTCGGCTTCGGCCTGTTTCTCTCGTGCGCTTCTACGTTGCAGGCGTTTCCTCCACAGGAGTCTGGCGGGGTGCCTAGCCCGGCCAGTCACCTGGGTCGGCCCGTTGGCACGGACTTTGAATTGGCTGATTGGGATCAGGTTTCGGCTTACCACCGTGCTCTTGCCGCAGCGAGCCCCCGCGTAGTCGTGGAGAAGGTGGGGGAGAGCACTCTGGGTCGCGACTTTTTGGTTACGACGATTTCGAGCGAGGCCAACATGGCGCGTTTGCATGAGATTCGAGCCATGACGGCGCGCATTGCAGATCCACGCGGATTGACCGCAGCGGAACGGGCACAACTCATCCAAGAGAGCCGCGCGGTCGTGTTCGTTTCATGTTCGATGCACTCGACGGAGACCGCTGCGACCGAGTTTGGGATGAAGTTGGCCCATGAATTGGCCACTTCCACCGAGCAGCCCTTCGCCAGTGCGCGCGAGGAGCTGGTTGTGGTTCTAATCCCCACGGTCAACCCCGATGGACTGGATGAAGTCGTGCATTGGTACCGGGAGAACGTGGGCGGTCCCTACGAGGGTGCCTCGCTTCTGCGCCTTTATCAACACTACACAGGGCACGACAACAACCGCGACTGGTTTGGCCTCTCGCAGGTGGAAACGCGGCATGTGACAAATCAAATCTACTCGGTGTGGCATCCGCAGGTTTATTGGGATGTTCACCAACAGGGCAGCACAGGCGAACGCTTCTTCGTTCCACCCTTCCGCGACCCGCTGAACCCCAACCTGGATCCGGGCATCATCACGGGTATCGACAACCTGGGTTCCCGCGCGCTTTGGGACATGACCCGTGCGGGCAAGCAGGGCATTTCGACCGGCGTTTCCTATGACATGTGGTGGAATGGTGGGAACCGCAACGTTCCCGTCCGGCACAACATCATCGGGCTCTTGACGGAAGCAGCCAGCGTGAACATTGCATCGCCCATTTTTCTTGAGCGTTCCGATTTGCGTGCGCCGGGTGACCTACCCGCTTATCAGGCTTCGAACCTGTTCCCCGATCCCTGGCCCGGTGGCTGGTGGCGGCTGAGCGACATCATCGAGTATGAGATGGAGTTCGCTCGTTCCCTGTTCGGATCGGTGAGCCGGGATCGCGAGCTCTACCTGGCAAATGCCATGGAAGCCGCAGAGCGCTCGATTCAAGCCGGTTTGGACTCTTCCCCCAAGGCTTGGCTGCTGCCTCCGGATAATCAGAATAGACGCGCCGTGAAGCGTCTGATCGACATTCTTATTCTGGGTGGCGTCGAGGTCAAAGTTGCGACCGAGGACTTTGAGGCCGATGCACGCAGCTATCCCAAAGGAACGATCGTGGTGAGCCGCAATCAGCCCTATGGCAGCCATGTAAAGGACCTCTTTGAAGTGCAGCGCTATCCCGAGGGCAAGGCGCCCTATGACGTTGCCGGTTGGACCTTGCCCATGTTGTTTGGCTTGCGACGTGTCGAGGTTGTCACCGATTTCGAGGTCGCTCTTGCGGATGTGACCCAGACTCCTGACCGGTTGACCAAACTGGGTTGGGCAGGGGCTGCTGACGGGGACATTCTAAAGGGCGAAAATTGCGACGATTGGGAGCACATCTTTGACCTGCTCGAAACCGGCAGTTCGGTCACATGGCGCGCGAAAGGTGACGGCGCCGGTAGTTTTGCAATTGCGGGAGCCTTTCCGGAGAGCCCGACTGCCGAACCCGCTTCAGACGACGATGAACCCAAGACCCGCGACATCACCATCGACAAACTTCCACGCATCGGCATCTATTCACCCTGGTCGGGCACGATGAACGAAGGGTGGTTGCGCTGGGTATTTGACTCCTTTGGCATTCCCTTTACGGTCGTGCGCAATGAAATGATTCGCGCGGGCCGGATCGAGGATTTCCTGGACGTGCTGATTTTACCGAGTGTCGGCGGTCGACAGCTGGATCGGGGGCGATCCCCGGGCAGCGTGGCGGATGAGTACACCCTTGGGCTGGATCCTGAAGGCGCTGTCGCGATCGAAGAGTTCGTGCGCGGTGGTGGCAACTTGATCGCCATGCAAAGCTCGGCTGCTTGGGCGATCACCCTGTTCGATCTGCCGATCAACAATGTTGCGCGGGGCAAGGACGCCGGCAAGTTCTCGTGCCCTGGCAGCGTCTTGCGCTCGGTACCAACGATGCAAGAGGGAGGCCCGTTGGCCGCTGGCCTGCCGGCATCGATCCCCCTGTTCTTCTCCCGCGCCGCGGCATGGGAAATCGACAAGGATGCAAAGGACGCCGATATGATCGACGTGCTTCTACGCTATGCGCCCACGCGCGTGCTCATGTCGGGTTGGATTAATGAGCCAGCTGTCATTGCGAACAAAGCTGCCTGGGTGAGAGCCAGCCACGGCGAAGGGCAGGTGCACCTCTTCGGTTTCCGACCTCAGTACCGTAGCTGGTCGATGGCAGCATTCCCGCTACTCTTCCGCGCGGTCCTCTTGCGCGACAAGTAGGGGCTCGGCCACTCGGTAGCGCTTTACCTCACCATTGCGTGCGCCAAGAAAGCTTGGTGGAGGAGTAAAGATGACCTGACTATGTAATCAACTAGACAACAGAGGCAGGACATTCTAAATCTCCTTTGGAATCCTGCGGGTGCCAATCCCGCCCGGAAAGGCTGGCCCCCATCCGGAAGCGAGTCTTGCGTGGGTCCGGGGTAACCCGGCCTGCGAAGCGCAGACAGCGAGTCTGTAGGCCGTGTGATAGAGCCTCGAAATGAGTTTTTTGTGGGAGCCGACACCGTGCAACGCGTGGAATGCGACATCAGTACACCGCGAAGGCCGGGTGTACGATCCCACCGGGGTCCGAGAGCCTGGCATGCAGACAGAGGAATCCCCAGGAACTTGGGAGGCCCTGTCGTCTCCACGGGTATGAACCGGAAGGGACCGGTCGACCAAATCCCGCGAGATGGGCGTGCCCGCCGACCTCGCACTTGACCCA
>JAAETM010000530.1 GCA_024228395.1 bacterium
ACTCGGGGCCGGCGAAGAGGCGCTCCAGGCGCGGGATGGTTTGTCCTTGTTCAAAAGCTGCCAAAGGGCGACCTGCGCTGTCGGGCAGGTAGTTGTAATTGATATCAGCAGCCGTGGCCAAGCCGTCTCCGGTCTCGTCCCCGTGTTGACCGATGATTCGGTTCAGGGCGTCGCGGCGTAGGGCTAGGACCAGGGCGCTGGTGCTTTCGACCTCCACCCTCACCAGGTTGCCCCAGGCGTCGTAGGTACTCTTCTGGCCTTCACCGCTGGAGTCCATGGCGCCGTCGGCATACCAGGTGGGGTCGCCCACGCTCGGATCAAGGCTCGTGCGTGTCACGATCTCGCCCGCATCGTTGAAGGTGCGTGCTTCGCTACGCTCGCCGGTGCCCGTGAAGAAACCATCCCCATTGCGGTCGCCGGTGATCGACAGCATGTTGCCCAAGGCCTCGAACCCGCGCCCCCCGCGATACGTGCGATCGGTGAAACCTCCCGCGGTCTGCGCGCCGCGCTCATAGGTTTTGATGCGGCCCAGGCCGTCGATGGTCAATTGTTCGTCAAAGCCGTCCATGACCTTGTCATCGCTGGAGGTCAGGTACGAGTCGCGGTCGTAGCCGTAGTGCGAGTTTAGCAGGGCCACGTTGCCGGAGGGCAGGGGACGGTTCCAGCGCAGTTTGGTGCGACGACCGAAGCGGTCTAGGTTGGGGGTGCTTTGGTCAAATGTTGCAATCATGATCGAAATCGAAGTGCTCTGATTGTACCGCTCAGACTCGCTTTCGTGTGGAGGGCCGACGAAGCGAACGGAATTAGTCCAGGTTCG
>JAAETM010000531.1 GCA_024228395.1 bacterium
AGCTCCTGAGCCAGCTCGATGGGTGTCATTTCGTCCACCTCGCCATTCATCTTGTGCTCCCAAAAGGGCGTGCCCTCCACCGGCGTCACCACCAAGGTACTGAGAAAGCGCGGAGCGATCGCGTTGATCACCCGGGCGGATTCCTTGGCGTGGGATTCGCTGCCGGCACGGCCCGCCACACCCAGCAAGATCATGGTCGATAGTTTGATGCCCGCCTCATTCGCCTTGAGCGCCACGCGAATCATCTCGTCCCCGTCCACGCCTTTTTGCATGTGAAGCAGGGCCGCATCGCAGCCCGATTCGACCCCTAGATAATACTGAGTCAATCCAGCCTCCTTCAGCTCGCGCATCTCCTGCACCGTGCGGACTTGCAACGACTGCGGTGATGCGTAGCAGGAGACTCGCTGGAGGTTTGGGAAGGCCTCCCGAATGCTGTCCAAAACCTGGTGCAGGAAGCTGGCCTTGGCCGTCAGCGCGTCCCCGTCCGCCAGGAAAATCTTGCGAATGCCACCCACATGGTTCTTGGCCCAGGCGATCTCCTCGCGCAACTCCGCGATCGGCCGCACCCGAAAGGGCTTGTCGCGATACATGGCACAAAACGTGCACTTATTGTACGAGCAGCCCAGCGTGGCCTGCAGGATCAGACTATTTGCCTCAGAGGGCGGCCGAAATACGGAACCTTGGTACTCAATCACGCCTGAATTCTACACTTGTGGGGCCCCAAGGGGTGACGTATACGGTAGAGTTCCGCCCAACAAGGCCCCAAACCAAAACATCCCCATGGCAACCACAACCGAAGACGTCTACGGCGAATTGCGCCAAGTTTTTGATCCCGAAATCCCGGTCAGCATCGTCGACCTCGGATTGGTCTATGACGTAGCCGTCGAAGGCAGCACGGTCAAGATCAAGATGACCCTGACCTCAGCCACCTGCCCCGAAGCCCAGAACATTCCAGAGATGATGAAGCGCAGGGTCAACACCCTGGAGGGCATCGAGGAAACGGACATCGAAATCGTTTGGGAACCCCAGTGGGGCCCCCACTGCATCAGCGACGAAGGTCGCAAGCTGCTCGGCTTCGAAGACGACGAATAAGCAACCTTTTCAAAATGAAAGAGGGGAGTGCGAACGACGGTTCGCACTCCCCTCTTTCGTTAGGTTTCTCGCTCAGTCGATGACGTCCATCGAACCGATGGGACCGGGAGGCGGGGCGGTAGGATTGGTGCGCAGCTCGATCTTCCAGGAAAGCAGTCGGGCTTTCGAGCCCTGGTCCTCGGCGGTCTTGATCAGCTCTTTGGCCTCCTTTTCAAGTCCCGCCTTCTCAGCGATCTGCGACTTGCGTTGGTAGAACATGGAAAGGCTCGTGTGGGCGAATGGATCTTCTTTGTCGATCTTCGCGATGGCGTGGCCCACCTCGATCGCACGATCCAATTCATCCATATGCATCAAGGCCAAAGCCAAGCCATGCATGGCCTCGGTCCAATCCGGTTTCTCGACCAGGGCCTTTTCAAATGCCTCGATCGCGGAGGCGTTATCGCCTTGTCCATAGGCCGCCATTGCGACCTTGTAGTATTCAACGTGGGTGCTCATTGCTCCCCAAGATACGCCCATTTTGTGGGCATGGACCCCCTAGAAGCAAAAAAAGACGCCCGACCGCAGCGCAAACTACGATCGGACGAACTTGGATGGAGGTTGGCCGGTCTTACATGATCGGCTCAATGCCAAGGGATGCAAATCCCTTGCCCTCAAAGGTGCTGCGGAACATGTCGCGCAGCTTATCGGCCGCCTTGTCGTAGGCGTCCTTGTCTTCCCATGTGTTGCGGGGGTTCAAGATAGTGGCATCCACTCCCGGGCAGCTCTTGGGCATCTTCAAATTGAAGACGGGGTGTACATCATACTCGGCGCCTTCCTTGTGGAGGTCGCCGGCCAGACCAGCGTTCAGCAGAGCGCGCGTATCCTTAATGGAGATGCGGCTGCCGACTCCGTAGGGGCCTCCACCCCAACCCGTGTTGAGCAGGATGCAACGGCCGCCGTGCTGCTCCATCTTCTTCGCCAGGCCTTCCGCGTACACGCTGGCCTTGTGCGACATGAAGGGAGCACCGAAGCAGGCGCTGAATGCGGCCTGGGGTTCGGTGATGCCAACTTCGGTGCCGGCCAGCTTGGAGGTGAAGCCCATCACGAAGTGGTACATGACCTCTTTCGCGTCCAGGATCGAAACCGGGGGAAGCACGCCGAACGCGTCGGCGGTGAGCAGCACGATCGTTTCGGGGTGCGGGCCCTTGGCGCCTTCCGACACGTTCGGGTTGCAATCCAGCGGGTAGCTGAAGCGCGTGTTTTCGGTGATCGAAGAGTCGGTCAGGTCCAGATCCTGGGGATCCATCTCCTCCATCTTCTTGCCAGCGGGCGCGGGCACGTTTTCGATCACGGTACCAGCCATGGAAAGCGCGGCGGCAATGACCGGCTCGGCTTGTTTGTCCAGATCGATTAGCTTGGCGTAACAGCCATCCTCCAAGTTGGAGATGCCGCTTTCGGTCCATGCGGTTTCGTCGTCACCGATCAGCTTGCGGTCGGGATCGGCGGAAAGCGTGGTCTTGCCGGTGCCGGACAAACCGAACAGGATGGCGCCGTCGCCTCCCTGGCCCACGTTGGCGCTGCAGTGCATGGACATGTGCTGCTGATTGGGCAGCAAGTAGTTCATGATGGTGAACATGGACTTCTTGTTCACGCCACAGTAGTCGGCGCGGCCAACGACCAGAACTATCTGGTTCTTCATGTCGAGGATCACAGCGCGCTTGCTGAGGGTGCCGTCGATTTCAGGATCGGCGTGGAAGCTGGGCACGTTGAGCAAGGTCCAACGCTTGGCGTCCTCGTCAGCAACACCTTCGATTCCCTTGGGAAACATGTTGTGCACGAAGGTGGCGTGGGTAGCGTACTCACCGGTGAAGCGGAAGGGAACGGCGTACTCCGGGTCGGTACCAGCGTAGACATCTTGAACGTACAATGAAGCCTTGCGCTCGTTCAGGTGCTCACCCACGCGCTTCAAAAGAACCTGGAACTTGTCCGGGTCAAACTTTTGGAAATCGTTTTTCCACCAGACCTTGTCCTCGAGCTCGGGCCATGCCACGCCAAAGGTGTCCTTGACAGGACGGCCGGTGCAGGTCGGGTCGGTGTAGAACACCAACGGACCCTGCTTGCCCAACTTGGTCGGGTAGGCTTTTTGGTCGGTATCGGGGCCGCCCTGCTTGATCCGACCGCGGTCATTTGCGATCGCTTCGTCGAAGAGTTGGTCCTTGGACAGGTTGGCCTTGTAACTAACGTCCTTCAGGCCGAAGAGACGTTCCAAATCTTGGGTGTGGCCCATTATTCTGAGTGGTTGCGGGGTGGTTTCTGACAGGGCAATTGCGCTGTTTCGAGGCGCAAGAGGTTACTCCTCTGGATGCTCCCTGACCATGCCCCGCCGCCTCTTTCCCCACCTTCGCTATTAAGTGTCAAGGTAAGGTTTCACCCCTGGACTGGGTGCTTACAGGCCCGGGCAAGGCACGGGCGCCCTCGGCATTGACCCGGACCTGCCCCAGGGCCATTTCCAGGCGCTGAGGCCCTTTTTTCAGATTTCACCGAATGGAGGGCTTGACGGGCCGAAGAGGTAACTGTTATGGAGTTATACAACACCTAAGCACCCCCATCATGACTCCCCCCTCACGCATCCATATCAGCCCAGGCGACGACGCGCCCATCTACCGGCAAATCGTGCGGCAGGTGATCGAGGCGGTCGCTTCGGGATCCCTGGCCCCCGGCGAGCGCCTGCCCTCCCTCAGGGCCCTGGCCAAGAAGCTGGTTGTAGCCCCCCTGACGGTGAAGAAGGCCTACGACGTGCTCGAAGCGGAAGGCCTGATCAAGACCCGCCAGGGCCAGGGCACCTTCGTCCGCCTGGACGCTGCCAAGTCCGAACAAAAAGCGGCCGCGCGCCTGAGCCCCCTCATCCGCCGCCTGGTGGTCGAGGCCGACGTGGCCGGTGTCGACCTGGCCGAACTCACCTCCCTCATCGAACAACAATCGGAAGCTCTCCAAGCAGAGCGCAGCCAAAAGGAAACCCCCAATGACCGTTCTTGAACTCAAACAGATATCTCGCAGCTACGAAAAAGGCGTCTTGGTCCTTCAGGACGTGAACCTCTCGGTCCAAGCCGGTGAGGTGGTTGGTCTGCTCGGCGAAAACGGCTCGGGCAAGACAACCCTGATCAAGATCGCGCTGGGCCTGCTTCACCCGCAAGTCGGGAGCGTGCGCCTATTTGGAATGGATCCCACCAAGCACCCCGTCGAAACTAAAAAGCGCGTCGGCTACGTGTCGGAAACCCAAGCTTTGCCGACCCAGCTGCGAATCAAGGATGTGCTCGGCATGCATCGTGAACTTTTTGACAACTGGGATTCCAAAATCGTGGCCGAGCTACTCGACCGTTTCGAATTCACTGGCAAGGAACGCATCGGCAAATTGAGTAAAGGACAAGCCCGCCGGGTCGCTGTCATTTGCGCCATCGCCCACCGCCCCGAGCTCCTATTGCTCGACGAACCCGCCGGCGGCTTCGACCCCGCCGCTCGCCGTGAGTTTCTAGAAGTCGCCCTGCAGTTCCTAGCCAACGAAGGCAGTGCCATCCTATTTTCCTCCCACCAAATGGATGACGTGGAACGCATCGCCAGCCGCATTTGCATGCTGCGCAAGGGCCGCAAGATCATCGAT
>JAAETM010000532.1 GCA_024228395.1 bacterium
ACGGATTATCAGGGAGTAAACAAGATGAAGAAGAAGTTGCTCATTCTTGTAGCAATGGTTGTTGCACTGTCGCTCGTATCGCTGGCACCGGCAACGGCCAAGAAGCCCCTAACCGGGCCAATGGATCTGGAGTTCAACCTCAACTTCGGTGCCGAAGGCGATACGTGTGCTCACATCACCTGGGCGGGAACCGTCGAACTAGATGGCGACTTGTATGAGATGATCTTCATCCCCACTGATAGGAAGGAGGTCGGCAACGCCGTTCACTTCTGGGAAGACTGGTTGATCTACCCGCGTGACGAGGAGGACTTGGTCTTCGAGTTCAGCCCAGGAGACCCGAGGGTCCTGACTAGCTGTCACCCGGGCGACATCGCTCCGGTCCTCTGGGGAGCTGACAAAGGTGTCGGCACCCTCAACGACAAGTATCGGATGAACAGCACCATCGACGGCGCTAACGCTCCCTTCGGGGAGTGGCTCGGTCGCAACGTGCACATGAGCGGCATCATCGAGTGGTACGACGACCCGACTCTGCCATGGGACGGCGCTCCTCATTACGCCCCCGGTGTGTTTCGCGCAAACTAGGAGTCAACAGCCGCTACTTAGGGGTGCTCTCGGCGGCGGCCGGGGGCACCCCCTGCAATTGCATGAACAAACGAAACACCCGGTAAGCGGAGGGAGGTGCACCCGGGCGGTTGCAGCCACTGAGCTGCTGTTGCAGCATGCAATGGCGGCGCGACGCACCGAACGCACCAGCTTTGTCCTCGCCCACCGCCTGTCGACGATCCGAGATGCCGACTTGATCCTGGTGATGGAAGACGGCGCCGTCGTCGAACAAGGCACCCACGAACAACTCATCGCCCAAGGCGACGCTTATGCGAACCCGTACTACGCACATCAGATCACTCACTGCGCAGAGCGATATCGCGCACCCACCAGCACTCACTATCCGGCAGTGCGATCGGGTCGGCCGCCGCCAGCTGAGCATGCTCGGCGGCTCGAAAGGCGCCCGGAAACGTGCGGTGCGACCGCCGCTACACCCGCGCTGTATCGGCCCAAGTGCCGTGCTCGATAACACCGCTCGGAAACCGCGGACACCCATGCTCGGGAACCGGCGTTGTGAGCGGGCCTGGTACTCGGAAATCTTCATGCAGGCCGCGGCATGATTGCCTCCCACGAGCGACAGAGCGATACGTGCGAGCGGGTTGGCGTATGAGGGAGCGCAGGCGCCGTTCCTCACACAGAGTGATGGTCGTGGCCACGTCCGGGAAGCCGTTGTTGGCCACCAGTGGGCAGATTCTGATGGCCGCGCACCCTTTTGGAGTCGACGGCGTCTAGTGCGCCGCCCTCCCTCGCCCGGAGGTCCAACGGACCTCCAGTTGTGTCTTCGATTTTCCTATCTCCCACAGAGCACTCATTCCGCGGTCCGACCTGGTCAGCGAGTGCCCGCATCTGCTGGGTCTGGCCGATACGGGTGGAACTGTTCAGGTTCCAATGGGTGGTGACTTTTGGTAGAGGCAGGGCAGAGCGGCGACCTGGCCGTGAAGGCGCTGTCGTTTGGTGAGGGATCGGGCTGCTTCAGTCGCGCTTTGGTTTGTAGTTTCGCCTGCTGGCTACTCGTCGGGAGGGAAGGAGAGGAAACGGGGAGCAGGGGGAAGGTCTTCAAGGGGAGGAAGGAAGGGGGTGGTCTTCGTAGGGCGCTGTGGAGGCCCGGATTCACACGGGTTTCGGCCGTGGGGCATGGAATTGTGGTCCGAAGGGGGAGGATGTTGGCTTCAGCCGAGCGAGGAGGTCTCGCTGGTTGTGGCGAGACCTGAGGGGTCCTGAAGGGAGGGTGGTCCCGTAGGAGGTGAAGTAGGAGGTCCCATAGGAGGTGAAGTAGGAGGTCCCATAGGAGGTAGGAGGTCTCGTCCGGGTAAGCCGGAGGCCCTGCCGGAGGCGGGTAAGCCGGAGGCCAGGGCCTGGACGGCGGATCAACAGCAGCCGGCAGCGAGCACAGCGATGCGGGCCCGGCGCCAACACCAACCAGTCACGCTCCCCCGCCAGCGGCCAGGGCCTGGACGGCAGATCAACAGCAGCCGGCAGCGAGCACAGCGAGGCGGGCCCGGCGCCAACACCAACCGGTCACGCTTGTCAGTGGCCAGGGCTTGGACGGCAGATCAACGGCAGCCGGCAGCGAGCACAGCGAGGCGGGGCCGGCGCCGACACCAACCGGTCACGCTTGTCAGTGGCCAGCGCGAATTGCCCGCTGATGGCCAACTCACACCGTACATCTCGACCACGGAACGTGACCGCACCGTGAGGGCGTAGAGCGCCACAAGATGTCGGATCTCGAGCGCTTCGGGACGTCGATTGCGAGGCGGGCATCCGATATTTTCCGGTGCTCAG
>JAAETM010000533.1 GCA_024228395.1 bacterium
CTCCCGCTCAGCCTGGGCTGGCGTCTGCTTCGCCCTCTCTTGCAACTTGTCGGCGTAGATCGTCCACTCGTCATTGGAAAATGATAGGGCGTCTTCAGCGGTTAGGGCACAACCGTACTTGGCTGCTATTCCGACCCGAGAAGCGAGCATAGCCTGTTTCCTTTCACCTTCTTCGGCGGCAGCTAGCTTAGCGGCGTTCTTCTTGGCCCTTGCTTCTTCCTTGGCTTTCTTCTGGTCGTAGTCCTTAGTCGCAGAATCGAGGAGGACTTGCCAAGTTTCTTCGTTCAAAGCGCCAGCCACACTCGGGGCAAGTTGTTGCCCAAGGTGGGCTATCGTTGCGACACGATTATCGATCAACTCCTGATGAGCGAGGTCCTGGCGGCGTTTCTCTTCGAGTTGCCACTCCTTTGCGTCATTCTCCAGGGAGGAGAGACGGGCCTCTGCGGGGGCAATGATCTCAACCAGTTCGTCGGCAACGGCTTTGATATCACGTTGGCCTTGCAAAAAGGGGGCTGTATACTCCTTGCGTAATGCTTCGATGGCGCAGCGGGTGGCCTTGAGGCCTTTTCGGGCTGTGGCTATCTTCTTTACCTGCTTGCGATCAGTGGGATCAGGGAGGGCGAGCAGGGTCGAATCTTCTACCAGGCGTGCCGCCTTGAGGCGCGTGTCGCTGAAGGCCTCTAGGGCTTGAACGGTAATGGACGCGGGAATCAATTCGGTGCTGTCAGACATGATGGTCATTTGCTGAAGGGATTAGAATGGGGTTGCATCGATGCCGGTGAAGTCGCCAGC
>JAAETM010000534.1 GCA_024228395.1 bacterium
AGTTTGGTGAATCGCATGGCTTACTCCGACCAGATCAACGCCTTCGATTGGAATGCGGGCCTGATCTACAAGCGCCCCGATTCAGCCTTCTTGTACACCGTCACGGATGGGGACTGGAAGCTCACCTACCGGCCGCACGTGCCATTCGCCTCCAGTGAGCTCTACCACCTGACGCTGGACCCTGGCGAAAAGCACAACAAGATCGGCCAACGGCCAAACGAATTCCGGGCACTGGCTGAGGACCTTGCCACGCGAAACCCCTGGGTGTTCGAACCCTTCGATGGGGTCGGCATGGATGAGACGAGCCAGGACGCCCTGGCCAACATTGGCTATAGCCATCTTCAAGCGAGTGGTGGGTTGAATTGGTGGTGGCAGTGTGCGCTGCATGCTGACAAGCGCCTGGAACACCGGGGCCGGTGCGGAGAGCTCTCAGACGGCAAACCCTGTGCATTCCCGCTGCTTCCCCGGACCGATTGGCAAGTCCCAACTAAGCCAGGTTCCCCACGTTAGGCTCAGCGACCACTACCTAGGGTCGAAAGCGGCGCCCTCCCCCCGGAGAGCACCGCCATGGCGGCATCAACAATCGTCATTCACAGAACCCGGAGTGCCCAGGTCTCCCAGTCCATAACTGCTGACCGCCTCGCACCAGAAGCCCCCCGAATCGTTCTGATAGGGGGATTCTATACCCGGACTCAACTGTATCGACTTGCCCCGGGGGTCAGGCCAATTCACGCCATCATCGTAGGAAACACGATCGACGACCGTTCCGTCCGGTTTGGCCAAGATGACCTGGTCCGCCCCATTGCGAAGCGAGAAGGTTCCATAATCGTGGGCCCCGACGATGCCACCATTCAAGGCGGGATCCCCATTCCGCGCCAGTACGCGATACGCCCGCCCGGATACCCAAATATGGTTGCCCCCGTTGGTGAGTATCGTGCCACCACCGGCATCATCTGTCAGGGTAAAACCCTCGATGTCCTGACGCATCCAGGTCGTGTTGAACAACTCCACCCATTCGCCGGAGGAGTCCGATACCGCGGCAGGATCTTTCATGATCTCCGATATCACCATTTCACCACTTTGAACCGGGCGCATCTGTGGCGCCGCGATATTGGCACTTGGAACCACCCCCACCGTCAGAAGTGGACCAGGCCACCAGCTGTCCCCCGCTCCCAAGCACCAACACTGGAAGCGGCCGGCAGGCCTAGTCCTCCGACCGAGATCGATACGAGCCTGACCTGCTCCATCAAACCTGGCCCACCCAACGGTGACATTGGGAATCGAAGTTCCTGCCCCGGGGCCCTCAAAGTCCACACGCAGGTGCTGCCCGGGTTGTCCTCCCTGGAGAAGCAACTGGTTTGAGGCCCCCGAGCTGTGCGCGGGAAGCACCGCCAGAACGACATCCGGCGCCGGATGAGCATCCTGGGCCCTAAAATCCAGGGTCTGCACGCGCCTGCTTTGCACATCTTCCATGTCTCGTTCTAGCCCGCCCGGCTCTGGTTCTACGCGGGATTCACGGGAGGGAGATTGGGCTCCGACCACACCGGAAAGCAGGCAAACGAGAGCTAGGGGTAGAGTCCCATTCATTTTCATATTGGTCATTTTCAAAAGGGGCGATCCGCCCGGGAGTTATCGTTTTGATTGGCCCCGCAAAGGCGGAGCCCCCCTAAGACCCCTGCCCACTCCCAGGGTGGCACCCAATTTCCAAAAGAGCCGCATTCATGGGTAGGGAAACCCTGTTTGGCAGCGCCCCATCCCCTGGCCAGATGCAACGGTTGGCTTCCACGCCGCGCGCTGAGGCCCTGAACCCCATGGTCACATCTCGCCCACGAGCCCCGCCGACTCTTCGGACAACCCACAACTTGACCTCAACATGGCGAACCACATGACACCCGAGCAAACTGCGGCAGCTTGTCCTTCAGGCTGGTTTGATCTGCGCCGGCGGCAACCTGCCAATCCAGCCGACCACGCGGGTGCCGGCAATCATTCCCG
>JAAETM010000535.1 GCA_024228395.1 bacterium
GGGGAACAAATGATGGGCCGCCCATGGCTCCAACAGCGGGTGGCCGTTCCCAGATCGAATTCCACGTAACGCACCACATAAATATCCAGGTCCCCATCCCCATCCGCGTCGAAGAAACCCGCGCTCATTCCCCAGGTATCCCCAGGGTTGAGACCAGCGCCGAGCGTGACGTCCTCGAAGCCGTCGCCGGTGTTGCGCAGCAGGCGCTCCCCCCCACCAAACCCGGTCAATAGGAGATCTGTCCAACCATCGTTGTCGTAGTCCCCGCAGGCGACCCCCATCCCAAAGTCCACTCCCTCCACGTTCCAGGATTGACTCACGTCCTTGAATCGGCCACGCCCATCATTCAGAAACAAACGATCGCGGGCAGCGACAGGTCGTTGGGCTTGATCGATAGAGCCCCCTCCCACCAGGTACAAGTCGGGTGCGCCGTCCCGATTGAAATCCGCAACCGCGACCCCAGCGCCCATCACCTCGGGGATCCAACGCTCCGACGTCCGGTTTGCCACGTGAACAAAATCGATGCCACGTTCCAGCGCTTCGTCGCGGAATTGGATGGCACCATCGGCAATCGCAGGTTCATGCGCATCCTGCGCACCTGCCCCACTGCTCTCCCCCCCCTTCCCACAGGCGGAGAGGCACAACGAAATCCCCGCACAGAAGCCTATACTCTTGAGGAGTGAATTCATTGCTTGCCCCTGGCGGATTGCGCGCGGTTAAGGACATCCGGAAAATCGGCTTCGCGCCCCACAAGCCGGTACATCCTTTCGAGAAAGAGGATCAACTCCTCGGCGAAGTCGTCGCTTGCTTCCGGGAGGAATTGAAAGATCAAACGCTCGCAGCCGGGATAATCCCCCTTCTCCAAGGCCAGGTTGAGCGCCGCAATCCGAGAGGACCGCCGACGCAGGCCCGAGACCTTTTTGTCGTGCGCCTCCTCCTGGCGAGCCACTTGGTTGCTGTAGAACTCGGCCTCTTGCAGTTTCCCTTGTGATGCGTACATGCGGGCCAAAGAGTTCAGCACAGGAACAGAATCGGGCACGGCTTGGAGTGCTCCATTCAACAAGGAAAGAGCCCGCGGAATCTCTCCCCGTTCGAAGTCGATCATCGCCCGGTAGGCGATATCGGTCGTGTACCCACGGCTGAGTATCTGGTCCCACACTTTGTCGTACGCCGCAGCGGCCGTGTCTAGATCGTCAAAGAAGTAACACGCACGCGCGAGCAGACGCTGGGCTTCCACCGAATCACCGTTGGATTCGGCAAGCGCCTCGATCGTTTGACGCGCTCGCAGGTAGTCCAACTGTTTCAAGTAAGCCCAGGTCAGGGTGAAACGCTGCTTTGAGGTCAGGTCCTCTTTTGCCTCGAAGTAGGTCGACAGGCCCTCCCAGTCTTCAAGCCCAGTGAGCAGATCTGTGTGAA
>JAAETM010000536.1 GCA_024228395.1 bacterium
CTGGCCACAGGGACCGAAGGGAAGCGCAAGGGCGGGACCGCGAGGGACCGTCTGAAGGAAGCGTGAAACGAAACTGCGAGTCGACGCACAGAAATCGGATACGAGGCGTGGTGGAGCAGGGCGAGCTGGCACGAGACAGCGAAGCTTTTGTGGCCAAAGCAAAGCGACGTAAATCCGGCGATTGTGCAGTGAAGGCCAATCATCTTACCCAGGCCATGTTTCCCTAGCAGGGGCTGGCTCGCTTCATGCCTGAAAGGGCGGCGCCTCCGGAAGGCGGAGCGAGAAGTCAGCAAAGGCCATAGTAGGCGGCGCGAGCCGCTGAAGGGCCGAACGATAGAAAGGAAGCAACGACTATGAATCTCGAAGACGAACCGCGTCAGATGTCTAGGCAACTGGAGTTCCCATGGATGGATAGGGGTGAAGCCCCGACGGACCCTTGGAGCGACGAATCGTCGACGGCGAAACAAAGAAACGAGCTTTCAGGAGAGGACCGTTTGATGGAACGGGTGCTTGCGCCCCCGAACATGAAGGCGGCTCTCAGACGAGTGAAAAGAAACCGAGGCGGTCCAGGTGTGGATGGGATGACGGTGGATGAGCTCTTGCCGTACCTCTGGGAGCACTGGGAGAAGATCAAGTCGAGCCTGCTCGACGGGAGCTACAAGCCCAGCCCGGTGAAACGACAAGAGATCCCCAAGAGCGGCGGAGGAATCCGAGAACTTGGCATCCCTACGGTGCTCGACCGATGTATCCAGCAGGCCCTATTGCAGGTCCTGCAACCGCAATTTGCCCCGACATTTTCCGACCATAGCTATGGCTTTCGCCCGGGACGCAGCGCACACGGAGCCATTCGTGCGTCGCAGCAATAGGTGCAAGAAGGCCTAAAGCTGGTGGTAGACGTGGATTTGGAGAAATTCTTCGACCGCGTAGACCACGACGTGCTGATGGGGAAATTGGCGAAAAGAATTGCTGACAAACGCATCTTGAGACTGATCCGTCGCTATCTGCAATCTGGCGTGATGGCAGACGGAATGCGAATCGAACGCTGGCAAGGAACTCCGCAAGGAGGCC
>JAAETM010000537.1 GCA_024228395.1 bacterium
GGGGGGGCGAGGCGGGGGGGGTGGGGGGCGGCGCGCCGGGGGGAGCGGGGTGTCGAGAGGGCGGGGGGTGCGGGGGTGGTGGGGGGGCGGGGGTGGGCGGGCGGGGGGCGGGAGATGTACCTGCAGAGGCGCTCCCGTAAGGCGCGGTCGTTTGCGGGGATGTGGGTGGCGCGTGCGGGGGATAACCTTGCTCGTATGAGGTTAGGCGCGGCAGGGATGGCTGGCCCGGAGCTGCGGCGGCGTGATCGGTTAGCTTTGGGATAGGCTTCCCGGAACCGGGTCCGAGAGCGACGCGGGATTGGATCGATGCGGCTTGTAGGAACGGCAGCAGAGTCAAGGGCGCCTGGAGGCCCACCAAGGCCGTTTTCGGCGACTATTCGGAGGTCTGGATGCCGGGATTTAGGCTCGGACGACCACCCCAACCCCACTTGACGGCCTTCCTGGGGCCGAGAAGGGGGTGCCTCCCCGTGAACTGGTACCCACGAACGGCGATTTCACCCCGTGAACGCGCCTCACTTCGAGGCTTAAGAACCCCGCAGCCTCAAATAGCCGGCTGTCTGCGAATGGTTGTCGTACCCTTTCTTTCGTGCGCAATCGCACTTGGTGTGCCGTTTCCGCAATTCTGTTTGAATCCCAGAAGTTCTCTCTATGCTCCAACTCAAATCAACCCTTCCTGCTCTAGGCTTGGCCTTGGCCTCGGGGGCAATTGCGCAAAACACGGGTAGGTCGTTTTGCATTGTTACGAACAACTCAACGGGCCAGCCCACGACCTTGACGGGTGCGTTTGGCAGTGGTGTGGGCAGTGACCTTCACTTGGAAGTTACCCAGGGCGTACCTGGGGAACTGGCTTACTTCCTGGTTGGTAATGAGGTGACCTCGGGTGTTGTGACCAGTAATGGTCTCAACTGCCTGGTCGGCACTGGAACGGCGCAGGTGTTCCGGTACAACGTTGCTGGAGGCCTCTCGAACTCGGTGGGGCGCTTTGACAGCTCGGGTGTCTTTCAGAACCTGGTGGGTACCTCGTCGACGGGCAGCGGCTTCGACGTGCCGGATACGATCCCAAGCTTCCCGTCGACCATGATCATGAGCGGAGACACTTGGCACTTCCAGGTGTGGCACCGTGACCGGACCGTGCAGACGAGCGATTCGAACTTTTCGAATGGTTTGAGCGTGACGTTTCCCCTTGCGCCGGTTGTTCCGATTGCGGGCATGGTGTCGATTCCAGCAGGGTCGTTTGACATGGGATCGAATGAGGCTGGGGGGGCACCGTACTTTGGAAACTCCAGCACTCAACCAGTTCACAGCGTGACAATCAGCGAAGCGTTTTGGATGGGGGAGTATGAGGTTACCCAGGCGGAGTACCAGGCGTTGATGGGTTCGAATCCGTCATCCAATCCCGGCCCGAACCTACCGGTGGAGGAAGTTAGCTGGAACGACGCCCGCGCGTACTGCACTGCGTTGACCGCGCAAGAAATGGTGGCGGGGAATGTGCCAACGGGTATGGAGTACCGACTGCCTACAGAAGCAGAATGGGAATACGCGTGCCGTGCGGGAACCGTGACGGAGTTCAACGTGGGGACGGGCCTCGTTTGCGCGGATGCGAAATTCCATCACAGCTACCACAGCAACAGCACGTGCAATTCAAACACCACCGTCAACGTCGGGTCTTATTCGGCAAATGCCTTTGGCTTGTACGACATGCACGGTAATGTTTGGGAGTGGTGTCTCGACTCTTATGCTGGTTACTTTGCTGCTTCCCAAACCGATCCCTTCGTGACCGGCGGCTCGAACCGGGTCGTCCGTGGCGGCGGCTGGTTCAGCGACTCCTCCTATTGCCGGTCCGCGAGGCGGAGCAGCCTCAGTCCTGGTAACTCGTTCAGCTTCATTGGGTTCCGGGCTGTCTTGGCTCCAGTTCTCGTGCCCTAGTCAAGTCAAGAGGCGGGAACCCATCAGCGAAGGCACGCAGGCCCCGGGCGGAGCCGGGCCGGAGATGCCGTAGCGGGTGGGTTCCCCCAGCGGCGATTCGCTAGGGTCACCAGAAACGCTCCTAAGCAAGCAGCCCCCACGAACGGCGACGTTCGTGGGGGCTGCTGTACATGAGGGTGCCTGACACCGTATCCCCGCTGGGGGAGTCGTGGCAGTCGGTGGCATCGTAATGTCGGTGAAGCCCGATCCCGTTCGCCGATCAATGCAAATGCCCGCGGTCCGTCTTCCCTACCGGGTCGCAATGAACTTGCGAACCACATCCTCAAGCCGCGACACGTCGTCGGGATCCAGGTGGGGTTTGATGAGCTCAAAAACAGCCAGCACTTGCTCCGGCGCTGCGCCCAAATGAATCGCGCCGCGCGTATGGCTGGCGAGTTGACGGTCGAGGTTCGAGTGCAATAGGCAAACGATCACCAGCAACTCCTGCGGGGCCGGCGCGAGCCCCGGGCGCGCGAGAACCCGGCCGTAGGCGTGTTCCGCAATCCAGTGCGCGAAGTCGGGGTGGTGTTGGGCCAGCCGTCGACGCACAACCGGGGCCAGGTCCTGGTAGATGCCGTCTAAAATCGGGGCGCCCTTGGCCTGGAAGTCATGATCCCCAGACTCATGCTCCTCGGGGGTGGGCGCGTGCAAGGCCCCGTCGAGGGTCAGAATCTCAAAGGCCTCTTGCGGGAAGTGGCCCCCAGTTTTCGTTTGGATGGCAGGCGCGTCGCGAAGATTCTGGCAGAGGGCTCGACTGCAGCAAGGGACTGGCAAGGAGTTGCGGAGAGGCAGGGTCTCTCAGTTGCAAGTCGGGATCGAATGCGGCGCGCGTTTCGATTCGTAACGTGGTGTTGCCTGGGCTGGGTATGTGAGGGAGGGCGTAGGTGAGGGTGAGACTACAGGCCAGATGAATGCGGAGAGACCAGGGCAGGGAGAGGACCCATTGGCGCAGCGGCTGGTCGGGCAGCACGTGGTCGGTGAGGTGCGTGGCGATGGCGGCCATGCGCCGGCCA
>JAAETM010000538.1 GCA_024228395.1 bacterium
CGGTTGAGTTATTGGTTGCAGCACAAAAGGTTGTACCGGTTTGGGCAAGAGCCGAACTGGAAAGGGCTACGGCGAGGCCGGGAAGAAAAGGAAAAAGTTTGGATCGGAGCATGGGTAGAAAAGGGTTTGAGACAACTACCGTAACAAGACAGAATTCCGAAACACTTCGGATCGGTGTGGAGAGGGTCAAGGGTAACGCTAATTATACAATTATTAGCAGCACACTGCAACCGACGCCCAAACCCACACGAATGGGCAATCAAACTATGCGTCACCCACTCCTTCAACGCGCGAATCTGATCCCAAGACTTGGCGTACCTCTAGTCTAGAAACCCGGCACCAAACTCAAGGTCCCGGGCTAGCGCCTTTGGGTCCCAATACCAAACCCTGCCTTTTTTGCCGCCACCGCGCCGCCGATCCCCGCCCCGGAGGCCCCATTTGGCCAGCAATTGCCCACAATCCACCCCATGCTCACCCCCGCGACCCACCCGGCTTCCCGCCGCTCTCCCGAAACTGCCCCTTTGGAACGTCTATCCACCTGGAGGGCGGCCACGCCTGGACCGCTTATCTGGGCCCCAAGGACTACCACCGCATCCACGCCCCCTGCACCGGCGAGCTGACCCACGCACGCTGGATCCCTGGCTGCCGCTATTCGGTGCAGCCCAAGGTGCTGGCCCGCCGCCAGGTGCTCGCCATCAACGAGCGCTGTCCCCTGCGCATCGAAACCCCCGCGGGGCCCCTGTTCATGGTCTTGGTGGGCGCCGTCATCGTGGGTCGCATCCGCGTGGTGGGCCTGCCGCCCGATGGGGATCGCCGCGTGGATCCGCCACGCCCCCTGGAGGTTGGCCAG